>NZ_KK211352.1:0-404175 GCF_000621825.1 Xylanibacter brevis P6B11 | reverse complement strand
TTTGGTTTCTTCTTGCGGGGAAACTGCAAGACATGCTAGGGGCGGTTGTGGGTGTTTGTGGTGCTTTGCTTTTCTTCTTGCGGGGAAACCGCAAGACACACTAGGGGTGGTTGCGGGTGCTTGTGGTGCTTTGCTTTTTTTTCTTGCGGGGAAACCGCAAGACATGCTAGGGGGCGTATTGGTTGTTTTTTTATGGGGTATCTGCATTTTTTTTGATGATGATGGGCGGCGGTTTGCAGGAAAACAGGTAACTTTGCGGCTCTAAACTATACTTGATAATATAAAAAGGTGTATGGAAAAGGGGCATAATATGAAACGGCGATGTGAGTTTCATGACTATAGACGGACGGGCATCTACCATATTACTCTTGTACTAAACGATAGAAGAACGCAGGCTTTGGGACGTATCGTGGGTGATCTGAATAGGGATGATGAAGATCCGAATGGTCCTCATGTGGCTTTGTCGGCTATTGGCTTGATGGTGCAACGAGAATTGCTGAATAGTATCTCTAAGTACTACCCGATGGTTGAGATTCAGGATTATGTGATTATGCCAGATCATGTGCATTTTATTGCTGTGGTACATAGGGATGTGGTTAGCAGAAATGGTCATGTGATGCATCTGGGAAATGTGATTGCTGGTTTTAAGAAGGGGTGTAATAGGCTCTTTTGGGAAATGACTGGGATGGAAAGGCAGACGGATGGCTATGTGGAAGGTGAAAAGGTGCCATCGAAGGCGTGTAGTGACAGACCTCCTCTTTTTGACTCAGGCTATGTGGACGTGATGCCTCTGCAAAGCGAACAGTTGGAGCAGCAGCGGCAATATATCAGGAAGAACCCAAGAATGCGCTTGATTCGTATGTCAAGCAGTGGGGGACTGAGGATTCAGAAGGGTGGTGTTGATACTGCGTTGACATTTCCTGCTCTGTATGGCTATCTGGAACGGGAGTGTGATGCCTCGCAAATGGATAACGGGACTTGGCTGATGCTGAAGGAACGGTTGCTGAATGAAGGTGGAAAGGTGGGTTGTAACACTTATGGTCACAGGAGCTTGTTGCAGAAACGGCTGTTGCCAGTGGTGTGTCATCGTAAGGACAAGTCCCTCTTTGAACGACAGAAGCAGCGGTGTCTGCAGGCGGCCAGGGATGGGGCTGTGTTGGTGTCTGCCCGCATAGCCAAAGGCGAGCAGGATATTATGGCTGCAGTGATGGCGCAAGGCTCTGCTGTGATTATTGTGCTAGATAATGGTTTTGCGGAGATGTATCATCCTTCGGAAGAGAAGATGCAGGCCTGCCTTGAGGGTCGGCTACTGTTTGCGACGCCTTGGCATTATCGCTACCATCGCAGGGATGAGAAGATATCAGTGGCAGAGTGCAAATCGATGAACTGTATAGTGCAGGCATTATGCCGCCGACGTGACGACTGGTGGCAATATGATGAATAGTGTAATGCCGTGGTTCCCCCACGGTATTTTTTTTCTACCATTATCTCTACCATACAAGGACTTGATTTGGCTGGCGAAATGTTGTACCTTTGCAACGTCGAAAGGAATAAGAGACATCCCGACAAGGATTGACCAACCTTTAATACCTTAATAATTATAATAGAAAAAACCATGAGAACACAAACACAACTGACGGAGCATTTCACGCTCCAAGAAATGATGGCCTCGGGTACGGCCATCCGACTGGGACTGAAAAACGAACCTGGCGAGAAAGAGGTGGAAGCGCTGAGGCATCTGTGCGAGGAGGTGCTGGAGCCACTGAGACAACGATTCGGACGCATCATCATAGCGAGCGGCTATCGCTGTGAGGCGCTGAACAAAGCGGTGGGCGGCGTCAAGAACTCACAACACATGCGGGGCGAGGCGGCCGACATTCACTGCGGCTCGCAACAGACAGCACAGCGCTACTACCTCTTTATCAGCAAACACCTGGTGTTCGATCAGTTGCTGCTGGAACGACGACTGAGCAATGGCTGCTGCTGGATCCACGTGAGCTACATCTTCCAGCCGGGGCGGAGGGCCAACCGACAGATGGTCAAGGAGCTGACTGTCTAAAAAAGAAAAGATCGTGTGCAGAGGCACACAACATTGATAACACAACAAATTTTTTATTAACCATTTAAAACACACAAAAAATTATGAAGCTGTTTTTTAAGAAGTATGTTAACGAAGTGAAGAATTCTAAGATGTTCGGTAAGTGGTATGCCCGCGTGGCCATCACCGAGACCGTGGGTATCGAGGAGATTGCCTTGAAGATGCAGGACAACTGTACGGTGAAGCGTGCCGACATCCTGGCGGTGCTGAGCGAGCTGGGTCCCACCGTGCGTGATCTGCTGCAGGACTCTAAGCGCGTGAAGCTGCCCTATCTGGGTGCGTTTAAGTTGTCTATCAGTACCACTGGTGCCGACAGCGCCGAGGAGTTTACTGCCAACAACGTGAAGAGCGTGAGGGTGACTTTCCAGCCCGAGACCCGCATCTCGTCTGACAAGCACCGCGTGAAGGAGCTGACCAGCGGTTGCCGACTGATGGAGATGCCCATGTATGGCTTCTCGAAGAAGGAGGAGACCGAGAACGAGGATTGATCAGCGAGTATGAACGAAACAATGTATAGATGATGAAGAAGATAGACATTTGGAAGTTTGTGCTTCAGACCGCCATTGCCGTGCTGACGGCTATTGCCACCTCGCTGGGTGTGATATCGTGTGTGGCAGCATAGCGGCGCGCCACCAACCTGCCAACCTGGATCATGATGATGGTCCAGGTTTTTTTTGTGCTTTGGGGCGTCCCGGAGGTGTTTTGGGTGCATGATCGGTGGCTAGGAAATTTGACGTAAATCAATAATAATTCAAGGATAATGGCCGATAATTCTAAAAATTTACTTACCTTTGTGCCCGATTATATATATTGCGAGCTGTCCTTAGTTTCATTAAAGTCATTATCATGCTTGATGGTAATCTATAGACACATAGCTCAATTCAATTCAAACCTAATTAACAAAAAAAATGAGATCAATCAACATCCTTGGAACAACTTTCAAGAAAAGAGTAATTTTTGTGGCTATGATGACTCTTATGGGGGCTTTTGCTGTGAAAGCCAGCACACCACGAGCAGAGTATCCGCGTCCGCAATTTGAGCGCAGTCAGTGGTTGAACCTGAACGGCACATGGACCTACACTTTCGACTTCGGAAAGTCGGGCGATGCGCGCGACTTCCGCAACAGTAAGGGTTTCGACGACAAGATCCTGGTGCCCTTCTGTCCTGAGAGTAAGCTCAGCGGCGTAGAGCACACGGACTTCATCAACTGCATGTGGTATCAGCGCACCATCAGCGTGCCTGCAGCATGGGCTGGCAAGAAGATTCTGCTGCACTTTGGTGCCGTGGACTATGAGGCTACGATATATATTAATGGTAAAGAGGTGATGCAGCACTTCGGCACGGGAAGCAGTTTCGAGATGGACATCACGAAATATGTGCCTGCCGGCCAGAGCGCCAACTTGGTTGTGCGCGTTGTGGACAACCTGCGCAGCGGTATGCAGCCTGGCGGCAAACAGTGCTGGAACTACTACTCTGGCGGTTGCGACTACACCCGCACAACGGGTATCTGGCAGACCGTATGGTTGGAGCCCGTGAGTGCGCAGGGACTGAAGAATGTGTTTGCCATTCCCGATATCGACCAGCAGCAGCTGGTGGTACGTCCGGAGTTCTATGGCGAGGCTAACGGCAACACGCTGACCGTGCAGGTGCTGGACGGCAAGAAGGTGGTTGCCACCAAGACAGCCAATGCCGTGAACGGCAGCAACCTGGTGCTGAGCATTAAGAAGCCCAAGCTGTGGAGCCCTGAGAGTCCTTTCCTCTACGACGTGAAGTACATCGTGAAGGATGCTGCCGGCAAGGTGATTGACGAGGTCAGCTCGTATGCCGGTATGCGTAAGATCCACTGTGCCGATGGCTACTTCTATCTGAACAACAAGCCTTACTTCCAGCGTCTGGTGCTGGATCAGGGCTACTATCCCGACGGCATCTGGACAGCTCCTACTGATGAGGCTCTCAAGCACGACATCGAGATGAGTAAGGCCGTTGGCTTCAACGGTGCCCGTCTGCACCAGAAAGCCTTCGAGGAGCGCTACTACTACTGGGCCGACAAGCTGGGTTACATCTGCTGGGGCGAACAGGCATCGTGGGGCACCAACGTCAACAACCAGGAGGCAACAGGAAACTTCCTGCGTGAGTGGACCGACCTCGTGGTGCGCGACCGCAACCATCCATGTATCGTGACCTGGACACCCCTTAACGAGACCTGGGGAGCACAGGCAGGCACCTATGTTCGTTTTGTGCAGGACCTGTATAACCTGACAAAGGCCATCGACCCCACACGTCCTGTGAATGATGCCAGTGGCGACGGTCATGTGAAGACCGATATCTGGAGCGTTCATGACTACACACGCGAATACGACAAGCTGGTGGAGAACCACACCTTCAGAAATGGCGCTCCCCACTACCGCAACATGGCTGGCAAGGACTACCTGGCAGAATGGGAAGGTCAGCCTTATATGATCGACGAGTTTGGCGGACTGGGCTGGATTCCCAAGGCTGAGCGTGGCAACTCATGGGGCTATGGCGCTCAGATTGAGACCGAAGACGAGTTCTTCGAGATTCTGGAAAAGGAGATTGATGCCATCAAGGCTTGTAAGAACGTGGTTGGATTCTGCTATACGCAAATCACCGACGTGGAGCAGGAGAAGAACGGTGTTTACTATTACGACCGTCGTCCTAAGTTTGATGCAGCCAAGTGGAAGGCTATCTTCGAGAAGATTCCCAGCATCATAGAGAAGTAATAAGACAGATTTCTGGTAAAAACAAAAAGCTTTCCGCCGTACTTGTGGGCGGGAAGCTTTTTGTTTTTACAGATGAATGACGAACGGTCCCGTTGAATGTTAAAAATCAATAAGAATACGGGACGATAGTAGGGGTTGTCTGTGGTTTAAGCTACTTTTGTATGAAAAGTAAGTGATAACTATATATTGCTGATGAGACTGAAAATCATTCGCCTTTTATACTTGTTGCTGTGCCTGCTTGGTGGCGTGGCAACTGCTGCAGAATATCAGTTCAGACATTACGACACCAACAACGGGCTGTCGCAGAACTCGGTGATGTCTATTGTTCAGGACAACATGGGTTTTATGTGGTTTGGCACCAACGACGGCATGAACCGTTTTGATGGGCGTTCGTTTAAGGTTTATCATAAAGGCAACGGTGCCAACCAGTTGGGCAGCGACCGTATCTGTGTGATGTACGAGGCACCTAACCACGAGTTGTGGGTGGGTACGGATCATGGGGTTTATATCTATTCGCCAACGACCGACTCTTTCCGTCGCTTCTCGACCAAGACGGCGGCGGGCGAAAGCATAGAGCGCCAGGTCAATGTGATCACAGGCGATGCACAACGGGTGCTGATAGGGTGTAACAACGAGGGTATTTATATCTACGACCTGCAGAAAGGCAAGCTGCAACACCATAAGCTTGAGGGCTATCCGGCGGTGTCGAGTCTGTATATGGACAGTGACCATACCATCTGGATAGGTTTCTACGAGAGCGGCCTGTCGTTCACCCGAAACCTGTTTAAGACGATTGTCAGCTTCACGGGTGTTAACGGCAGGAACATCCTGGAGCACCAGACCATCATGGGGATGACATCGACGGAGCAGGGACGCTTCTTTATCTGCTCGTCGGCATCGGGACTGTCGGAACTGAACATACCCGAGAAGCGGCTGATACCCCTGATATCTTCTGTTGACGGCAAGGAGCTCTATGCCAGAGACCTGATCAAAAACGACGACCAGCTGCTCATGGCCACGGAGAGCGGACTGTTTGCCTTCAACATGAGCAGCAACAGCTATACACACTATAAGTATGAAGCCACCAACCCCTTCTCGCTGTCGGACAACTCGCTGCAGAAGGTGTTCCGCGACAAGGATGGCGGCATCTGGGTGGGCTCTTATTTCGGTGGCGTGTGCTATGCACCCCGCATGGCCTATGCCTTCAACAACTATATGCCGCGCGTGGATGTGGAAGGCTCGTTGCACGGTCGAAGGGTGGGACAGATGGTTGAGGCTGCCAACGGACATATCCTGGTGGCCACCGAGGATGGTGGACTGAACCGACTGGACCCCGCAACAGGGCGCTTTGAACACCTGGCAGCCAGTGTGGCCTTCCCCAATGTGCAGAGCCTGTGTCTGGTGGGCAACGAGGTGTGGGCAGGCACACTGAACAACGGTTTGAAGGTGATGGACGTCAACACCGGGCGCTTGTTGCGCAGCTATGAGTCGAGCAGTGAAGACGGACAGTTGCACGACAACTTCATCCTGACGCTAGAAAAAGCCAGGCAGAGCAACAACGTCTATGTGGGAACGCTGGGCGGCGTGTATTGCTACGACCCGGCACAGGACAGATTCAACCACCTCAAGGAGTTGCCGCAGCAGATTGTGAAAGACATTATGGAAGACAGACGTCACAACCTGTGGGTGGCTATCTATGACTGTGGTGTGTTTCTGCGCACAGCAGGTAGCAAGCAGTGGCAACATTTCCGTGAGGCAGATGGCACGCTGGCCAGCAATAATGTGGTGGGCCTCTGCGAGACATCGCATGGCGATATATGGGTTTATACCGACTGTAACGGTGCCAGCCTGTATGACAAGAAGAAACGCCGGTTTGAACACGTGCCCATACCCAGCTTCTGTTCGCAGCGCATGGTGCAGAGCATGGTGGAAGACAGAATGGGACAGCTATGGTTGACCACCAACGAAGGACTGATGTGCTACAACCCCGACGACCGTTCTACGCGTATTTATTCCACAGTCAACGGACTGCTGGACAACAACTTCAGCGGCAACTCGTCGCTGTGCAGCTCGAAGGGACAAATCTATCTGGGCTGTCAGTCGGGACTGGTGGCCTTCTCGCCCGAGAGTTTCCTGGGGGTATCCTCTGCCCCGGTGATTATTGCCACCGAGCTGATGCTGCAAGGCAGCGTGGTAGATAACTTCACACCCGAGTCGCCCCTCACCGAGAGCATCACGGTGACGCGCGAGCTGACCCTGAACCACGATCAGAATGCTTTCTCGCTGAAGATATCGGTGCTGTCGTACCGCGATGCGCAGATGCGACAGATAGCCTATTACCTGGAGGGCTTCGACCATGAATGGCAAAACCTGTATAGCGACAACTATATCAGATATACCAACCTGCCGCCAGGCAATTATGTGCTACACGTGCAAGACATGTCGAACATCGGTAAGACGGCCGAGCCCTATACGTTGCGCATCACCGTGCTGCGCCCCTGGTATCAGCGCTGGTGGGCATGGCTGCTCTACCTGTTGCTGATGACGGGTGTAGGACTGCTGGTCTATCGCTATCTGAAAGAGCGCTCGCACATGAACAGGCAATTGGCTATGGAGAAGTTCGAGCACGAGAAGCAGCAGGAGCTATACCAAAGCAAGATCAGCTTCTTTACCAACGTGGCTCACGAGATACGCACGCCGCTGACACTGATAAAGGGTCCGCTGACGGACATCCTGCAGAAGGACATCGATGATGATGATGAACGCGAGAACCTGCACATCATGGACCAGAACGTGACACGACTGCTGGACCTGACAAACCAGTTGCTGGACTTCAGAAAGATAGAACGCGACGGACTGCGACTGAACTTCCAGCACTGTAACATCGGACAGGTGGTGAAGGATGTCTATAAGCGCTTCAGACCACTGATGCAGCAGCGTGGCATAGCCGACAATATCATACTGCCGGAAACACCGCTGATGGCTTGGGTGGACCGCGAGGCACTGACAAAGATTGTGAGCAACCTGTTGACCAACGCCACGAAGTACTGCGAACAGCAGGTCTGCGTGGAGGTGACGGCCCGCGAAGAACAGGTGGAGATTACCACGCGCAACGACGGACGACTGATCGATGCACAGATGCGACAGCAGATTTTCAAGCCTTTCTTCCGCGCCGACAATGCCGAGGCGAAGACGGGCACCGGCATCGGTCTGGCACTGGCGCGTTCGCTGGCAGAGCTGCACGGCGGCAAGCTGGAGATCATAGACGATGACACACTCAACGTGTTCCGACTGACGCTGCCCATCGAACAGCAAGACTATGTGATGAGGCTGGACGAAGAGACCGTCATCGCCGACACGACAACAGCAGAGGCCGACGAACAGACAGGTCAGGAGCAGTTGCCAACGGTGCTGATAGTAGAGGATAACGCTGCCCTGCTGGCTCATGAGAAGAACCACCTGCAGCGACATTACCGTGTGCTGACGGCCACCGATGGCGAACAGGCCCTGAAGGTGCTGACCGACCATGATGTGGACATCATCGTATCTGACGTGATGATGGAGCCGATGGACGGTTTTGAGTTGTGCCAGCACGTGAAGGGCGACGTGAACTTCAGTCATGTGCCCGTGATACTGCTGACGGCCCTGACGCTGGAATCGGCCAAGATACAAGGCATGGAGAGCGGTGCCGACAGCTACATCGAAAAGCCGTTCTCGATGGACTACCTGCTCAGCGTGATTCAGAATCTGCTACGTTCGCGACAGAGCATCAAGCAGGCGTATGCCACCTCGCCATTCCTGCAACAGGACACGGTGTCGATTTCGAAGGCCGACGAGGCATTTATGCAGCGACTGGAAAAGGTGATGACCGACCATGTCAAGGACAGCGACTTCGACATCAATGCGCTGGCCAGCGAGATGTGTATGAGCAGAACGAACCTGAACAGAAAGATGCGTGGTTTGTTTAACCTTACACCGAATAATTATATTAAGGTGGAACGACTGAAACGGGCGGCACAGTTGCTGAAGCAGGGTGAGACAAAGATCAACGAGGTGTGCTACATGGTGGGATTCAATTCGCCCAGCTACTTCACACAGTGCTTCCAAAAACAGTTTGGAATGTTGCCAAAGGAGTTCGTCAATCAGAAAAATGTGCAGGAATAGTGCTTTTGGTTCGTTTTTAATGCTTTTGTGTTCTTTTTTGATAGCCCAAAATAGGAATAGTAAGTACTTTTGCAACGTGTTTTTACCAAAATTATTAATTAACTCAAAACTTAAAACATTATGCAAAAGATTTACTTTTCAAAGGTACGCAGAATGGTGGCTGCAATGGCTCTCTGCGTGGTGGCAATTAGTGCACAGGCTACTCCCTACAAAAACATTCATGTGCAATTGGTGGCCAACGAGACTGGACGTGGTGTTGTCTATATGAAGACTGAAGACCCGTCTAACCAGCAAACTCGTAAGGGTGAGACAGCTACTTTGAAAGCAACAATTGGTGAGAATGGTAACGACCTGACTCGTGAGGAAGGTGATCCGCTGCGCGGCTTTTACATGGTGGGCCTTTTCGGTGAGGCTGAAGAGGGCTATGAACTGGCTGGCTTCAGTCTGGTGAAGAAAGCCGACAACGAGTACACCAAGGCCGACCTGCTGGTGGCCCCAACAACCGACAGCAACGGATGGACCGACCCTTATGTTGCAGACGGCGGACTGGTGTTCAATGCTAACTGCTCTCGTGATGTTGATGCCCAAACAGATGAAAATAAAGGATATACTTCTGACATGGCGCGTGAGGATGCGCGAGCCAAGGATAACTGGAACGTAGAGCCAGACCATGTGGTCTATGCGGTGTTCTTGCCAGAGGGCACTGTGCTGCCTGATGGTGACAATCCTGACAAGATCAACAACGTGGTGCGTCAGACTTCTAAGGCGCAGGTCTTCACACTCAGCGGACAGAAGGTGACCTCTATGCGCAAGGGTATCTATATTATAAACGGAAAGAAAGTCATCAAGTAAATGATATTAAGGAAGGTTTTTATTCGGCTCATCGTCGTGGCAACAGTCTTGTGGCTGTTGCCGGCGATGAGCTTTTCACAAACCGACGACGACGGGCTGGCCACAGATATCAAGGTGTCGCTGCTCAGCGTGGCACCGGGCTATACCATCTATACGGCACATGGTCATTGTGCGCTGCGACTGCAATGTCCGTCGGCGGGATTAGACCTTTCTTTCACTTATGGACTTGACGACACGGCAGCCAACCGCCTGGCTTTCTTCACGGGCGAGGCCTTGGGGGAATATGCCGTTGCACATAGTCGTGATTATTTGCAGGACTATATCGACGAAGGACGACAGGTGGTGGAGTATGAGCTGAACCTCAGTCTGCAACAGAAAAGACGGCTGTGGGAACTGCTCGACAATGAACTGGCACGCGGGGCCTACCGTCGCTATAACTACCTGACAACCAACTGCGCCAGCATGTGTGCCAGTGCTGTGAACAGCGCACTGCAGGACGATACAAAGCTGGTGTATGATTCTATATCGCCCATTCTGAATGGCACCTACCGCCACTTTGTGCACCACATCTCGAAGGACCGTCCGTGGGTGGACTTCTTCTGGAACACACTATTGGGTGCCGAGGGCGACGAGGTGGGGCAGAAGGGACTGAAATACTCGCCATCGCTGTTGGTGGAGACATGGCAGCATGCGTCTGTGATGGACACGATAGGCAGCCGACGCCCGTTGCTGTTGGAGAAAAACGGCCATGTGCTGATAGCCGGCGATGACGGTAGCGGCACTTCGTGGCTGACCCCAACGGTCTGTTTTGCCATCGTGCTGCTGCTGGTGGTGGTGCTCACCGCCGTAGAACAACGAGGCAGGCTGCGCCGGTTGGCTGCCGGCGTCGATGCGTTGCTGCTACTGACGCAGACCGTGATAGCGCTGGCACTGTGCTACACCACGTTCTGTTCTTCGCTGGAAGGCACATCGGGCAACTGGTATGTGGTGGTGTTCAACCCGCTGCCACTGCTGCTATGGCTGTGGCTGCGCCGGTGGAAGGGCTACCGCCGACTGGTATTTTGCTATTTCTTATTATTGATTGTATTCATACTGCTCACTCCTTTTGTGTCGCAGATTGACACCGCTCACAGTCTGGTCGTGGCGATACTGGCCGTAAGATGTCTGCGGAATGCGAAGGGACTGAAGGCAGCAAACGGATGATGAATGATGAAGACACGACGACTGAGACTCTTTTTATATGCGATGCTGGTGGTGACCGCCCAGGCACAGACCAGCAACTTCTTCGTAGATGGCTTCCATGGAGGACTCTACGGACATTATCCGCTGGACACCTACACACAGTTTATGGTGGATCAGCTGGAACGCTATCCCGACTGGCGCATAGGTCTGGAGATAGAACCCGAGACATGGGACACGGTGGCGGTGCGCACCCCTGAGGCCTACCGCCTGTTTAAGCAGAAAATGATGAGTTCGCAGGTGGAGGTGACCAACCCTACCTATGCGCAACCTTATTTATATAATATTAATGGCGAGAGCATCATCCGCCAGTTTCAGTATGGTATGCAGAAGCTGCGCAGCCATTTCCCTGGCATCAGCTTTAATACCTACAGCAGCGAGGAACCGTGTTATACGAGCCAGTTGCCACAGTTGCTGAGGCTGCTGGGCTTTAAGTATGTGGCACTGAAGTGTCCTGACACCTGTTGGGGCGGTTATACCGAGGCGCACGGCGGACAGCTGGTGAACCTGGTGGGACCTGACGGCAGCAAGATGATTGCGGTGCCACGCTATGCCTGCGAGAAACTGCAGGAGGGGTCGGTGTGGCAGACCATTGGCTGGACCAACTCTGAGGAATATATCAGGGCTTGTGAGAAGGCTGGTATCGAGAACCCTGTGGGCATGTGCTATCAGGATGCTGGTTGGACCTATGGTCCCTGGTTGCGTGACCGTAAGGGACAGACGCAGTATGTGAGATGGACGGACTATATAGACCGCTATACGCAAAAGAAGAACGTGGAGGAATGGCGCTGGTCGCAGGAGGACATACACCCAGGACTGATGTGGGGCTCGCAGGTGATGCAGCGCATTGGCCGACAGGTGCGTCAGGCCGAGAACCTGTTGGTGCAGGCCGAGAAACTCGGTGTGCTGACGGGGCATCGTATGGACCAGTGGCAGATGGACGAGGCTTGGCGCACGCTGATGTTGGCGCAGCATCACGACTCGTGGATTGTGCCTTACAACAACTTGAAGGACTACGGCACGTGGGCAGATGCTATCCGCATGTGGACCGACTGCAGTGTGGCGACGGCACGCAAGATGATGAGCGACGCCATTGCCGTCGGGAAGCAAGGTGGCCCGTATGTGACGTTCTATAACACCACGGCGCACCGCCGACAGGAGGTGGCCACGACGGCCGACGGGCGACTGCTGTGGGTCGATGTGCCGGCCTTCGGACAGACAACGTGTCGCGTGGATACTGCCGTGGCAGCGCAGGCTCGTGAGGACAGATGGCAGGGCGAGACAACGGCAGTCCTGGAAAACGACCAGTATCGGTTGACGTTCGATTTGAAACGAGGTGGCATCGTCAGTAGCTGGATAGACAAACAACAAGGTGGCAGGGAACTGGTTGACCAACGGAGCACATCGCATTTTGGCGAGTTGAAAGGCTATTTCAATCAGCACGGCGGTATGCGCTCATCAACAGAGAGTGTAGCCACGGCCACCTGTTTGGCAGACCACCCGCTGAAACAGCAAATACGCATAGACGGCTATGTGGCAGGGGTGCCTTTCTCGCATACCATCACACTGACACAGGGACAGCGGCGCGTGGACTGTCAGTTGACTATAAACTGGACGGAAGATACCTCTGTGGGTGATCCCTTCCGCTATCGCAGTAATGCCAACCGCACGCCTTACTATGACACGCGCTACATGTTACGAATGCTCTTCCCTGTGGCGCTGCAACAGCCTCGGTTGAGCAAGGATGCACCTTTCGACGTCTGCGAGAGTCGGCTTGATGACACGTTCTACAACCGTTGGGACAGTATCAAGCACAACGTGGTGCTGAACTGGGTGGACCTCAGTGAAGGACGGAAAGGACAGGGTTTTGCATTGTTGTCGGACCATACCACCAGCTACTCTTATGGTGCCGACGAACCGCTGGCACTGACTGTGCAGTATGCAGGCGACGGACTATGGTGGCGCCGCTATCCAATCAATGGTGCTACGGAGATGAACTATGCCTTGGTTCCGCATCAGGGACGATGGGACCAGGCACAGCTGCAGGATATGGTGGACGATTGGCACAACCCGCTGGTGGCCTCGGGCTGTCATGCACAGCAGTACCCCACACGCCAGTTGCTCGCAGCCACCTGTCAGCTGAGCGCTGCCATGATGCAAGACGATGGTGCCATGATACTGCGACTTTTCAATGCCGACGGCAAGGGTGGACGTGAACAGCTGAGGCTGGGTTTCCCCGTGAAGGATGTTGTGGAGGTGGACCTGAACGGAGAGCCATTAGCACACCATCGACCAGATGCGAAGGGCACCATCAGCATGAAGATGCCTCGTTTTGCCATTAAGACACTGAAAATATATCCGGAAAGATAATCCATATAAAAATAGTTATGTACACACGAAAATACTTATCACATTGGACTCTGATGTCTATTGTGGGAAGCTTGCTATGCTTGACTGACATCAACGCTCAAACCCCTGCGGATGCAGTGAACCCCTTTATCGGCGCATCGACGAATGTGGATGCTGCAGGTGCCTATCATGGACTGGGAAAGACTTTTCCCGGTGCAACGACACCCTACGGACTGGTACAGGTGAGTCCGCAGACCATCACGGGGGGCGACAACGGCTCGGGCTATAGTTATGAACACGAGACGATAGAGGGGTTTGCCATGACGCAGATGAGCGGAATAGGCTGGAACGGTGATTTGGGCAACTTCCTCGTGATGCCTACGACGGGACCGATGAAGACCATTGCCGGCATTGAGGGAAAACGACCGGGATGGCGCTCGCGTCAGGATAAGTCGGCCGAGGTGGCTGGCGCCGGTTATTATGCGGCCTTGCTGACCGACTACAATATCCGGGTGGAGACATCTGCCACACCCCATGGCGGTATTCTCAGAATGACCTTCCCGAAGAACGACCAGTCGCGCATACAGGTGGACCTAGCTAGAAGGGTAGGAGGAACCGCCGAAGAGGAGTATGTGCAGGTGATAGACGATCGCACCATAGAAGGGTGGATGCGTTGCACGCCCGATGGTGGCGGCTGGGGCGACGGTCAGGGAAAAGGTCGCTATACCGTGTTCTTCCATGCAGAGCTGTCACGTCCGATGAAAGACTACGGTTTCTGGTCTGCTCATATCCCCGATGGGATGAGTCGTCATAACGATGATGTGGTGAGCAACGCGTATCTGGACGTGGTGGAGAAGGCCGAGATTATTCGTGGTCAGCAGTCGTTGCAGGGCAGCCATATTGGTTTCTTTACGCAGTTTGCCACCGAACCCAACGACCAGGTGGAGCTGAAGGTGGGCATCTCGTTTGTGGACCAGGAGGGTGCACGCAAGAACTTTGAGGCAGAACTTCGAGATAAAGACTTTGAGGCTGTGCGTCATGCTGCCAAGGCACTGTGGAACAAGGAATTGAGTAGAATAGAGGTGGAAGGCGGTACGGATGATGAGAGAACGGTTTTCTACACGGCCCTCTATCACACGATGATAGACCCCCGCGTCTATACCGACGTGGATGGCCGCTATGTGGGAGGTGACTACCAGATACATCAGAGCGACGGCACCTTTACCAAGCGTACGATCTTCAGCGGATGGGACGTGTTCCGTTCGCAGATGCCCCTGCAGACCATCATCAATCCTACGTTGGTCAACGACATGCTGGGCTCGCTGATTTCTCTGGCAGAACAAAGCGGAAAAGAATATTATGAACGCTGGGAGTTTCTGAACAGCTACTCGGGATGTATGTTGGGCAATCCTGCCATCTCTGTATTAGCCGATGCCTATGCCAAGGGTATCCGTGGTTATGACATTGAGCAGGCTTACCGGTATGCTAAGAACTCCTCTGCAAAGTTTGGCAATGACAAGCTGGGCTTCACCCCAGGTACGCTTGGCCTGTCGCATACGTTAGAATACGCCTATACAGACTGGTGTGTGGCTCAACTTGCAAAGGCCCTGGGAAAGAAGGCCGATGAAAAGGAATACCTGAAGAAGAGCCAGGCCTACCGACTGATGTTTGACAAAGAGAAAGGATGGTTCCGCCCGAGGAATGAAGACGGCTCGTGGGTGGAATGGCCCCAGCAGGGACGCCTGCAGGAATGGTATGGCGCCATGGAGAGCAACGCCCTGCAGCAGGGATGGTTCGTACCTCATGATGTGAAAGGCATGGTCAGCCTGATGGGTGGCAGAAAGGCGGTGTTGAAAGATTTGCAATGGATGTTTGAGCAGACACCGCAGGATATGTTCTGGAACGTGTATTACAACCATGCCAACGAGCCCGTGCATTTCGTGCCGTATATCTTTAACCAATTGGGTGCTCCTTGGCTCACACAGTATTGGACGCGCTACATCTGTGCGCATGCCTATAAGAACAAGGTTGAGGGACTGTGTGGCAATGAGGATGTGGGACAGATGTCGGCATGGTATGTGTTGACAGCTGCCGGTATTCATCAGGCTTGTCCGGGCGATACGCGTTTCGAGATAACATCGCCTGTGTTCTCGAAGATCACCTTCCATCTGCCCAGCAGCAAGACGTTCACCATCATTGCCAATGACAATGCTCCTGAGAATGTGTATATTGGGAAGATGACCCTCAACGGGAAACCTTACAATCACTATCATATTGACTTCAAGGACATAGAAAAAGGTGGTGTCCTGGAGATGGAGATGAGTAACAAAGCTAATAAGAAATAGAAAGGATGAGAAAGAAAGATTTACTGGCTTTCGTGTGTGCGATAGGGATGACTCTTCCTGCAGTAGCACAAGTGCGCATGATGTCGCTGAATTCTGCCGACAAGCAGGTGGTGTGGACCGTCACTCCGCAGGACGAGGTAAGTGCCAAGGGACAAGACGTGTCGCAGGCTGGCTTTACGTTCCGTGATGGTGTGGTAGCCACGGTGCCAGGTGTCGTCTTTGCGGACTATGTGAATGCAGGTCGCGAGGAGAACCCTGACATTGCCGATAATATCTATCGTGTGGATGAGACGAAATACAGTAAGCCCTATTGGTATCGTACGGAGTTCAACGCGCTCTCTTTGCAGGAAGGGCAGCGTGTTTGGCTCTGTTTCGACAACACCAACCGTTATGCCGACTTCTATTTTAATGGACATAAAATCTCGGGCACCGAGGAATCGACCAAGGACGTCAGCGGACACATGCTTCGTTCGCGTTTTGACGTGACTCCTTATTATAATAATAGGGGAAAGAATGCCGTGGCTGTGCTGATTTATGATGCTGACCAGAAAAAAACACGCAAGGCAGAAGGACCTTATGGCGTGGCTTGCAGTCCGAGTTATCTGGCAGGTGCCGGATGGGACTGGATGCCTTATGTGCCGGGACGATTGGCTGGTATCACGGGTAATGCACGTATAGAGATTACGGGCGATGTGGTGATGGACGATCCTTGGGTGCGCTCTTTCCTTCCTTCGTGGGATGAGGCGGAAATAACCGTTTCCAGCGAACTGCGCAATGTCTCTTCAGAGAAGAAGACGGTTGTGATGGAAGGTGTTATTCAGCCAGGCAATATCCGTTTTCAGAAGCGCATTGAGATGGGTGGTGGTGAGACGCGTACGCTCCACATAGACCGCAACGATGTGGAAGCTCTTCTTGTTAAGAAGCCTAAGTTGTGGTGGCCCAACGGATATGGTGAGCCCAACCTCTATACCTGTCATCTGACTACCGTTGTTGACGGCAAGCAGACCGATCAGCGTACCATCCGTTTTGGCATTAAGAAATATGAATATCGCATAGAGAAGAATGCGGTCAATATGCCTGTGCTGACCTTCTATGTCAATGGACAGCGCGTCTTTGTGAAAGGCGGAAACTGGGGCATGAGCGAGTATCTGCTGCGCATGCACGGACAACAATATGAAACGCCTATCCGATTGCATAAAGAGATGAACTACAACATGATTCGCCTGTGGACAGGCTGCGTCACGGATGATGAGTTCTATGACTATTGCGACGAGTATGGTATCATGGTGTGGAACGACTTCTGGCTTTATGTGGCATGGAATGATGTGGCTGAGCATGATGCCTTTAAGACAAATGCACGCGACAAGGTGCGCCGACTGCGCAACCATCCCAGCATTGCCCTCTGGTGTGGAGCCAACGAGACACATCCTGTAGCTGATATTGACCAGGCACTGCGCATGATAGTGATGGAAGAGGATGCGAATGACCGTCTTTATACCAGCTGCTCAAACCAGGATGCGAAGTCGGGCAGTGGCTGGTGGAAAGACATGCCGCCACGTCATCATTTCGAGACGTCGGCTTCCAATCTGGCGTTCAACACGCCCAGCTATCCCTACGGCAACAATTATGGATATGGCTGTCGCTCGGAGATTGGTATGGCTACATTCCCTACTTTTGAGTCGGTGCGTGAATTTATTCCGAAGAAGGAATGGTGGCCGTTGCCTACTGACGAGCAGTTGGAAAAGGACGACGAAACAGTGTGGAACAAACATTTCTTTGGTAAGGAGGCTTGGAACGGCGGACCTATAGACTATAAGAAGTCGGTCAACGAACGATATGGCGAATCAAAGAGCCTGGAGGAGTTCTGCGAGAAAGCACAGCTCATCAACCTGGAGGACATGAAGGGTATGTA
This sequence comes from Xylanibacter brevis P6B11, assembly GCF_000621825.1. Taxonomy (NCBI): domain Bacteria; kingdom Pseudomonadati; phylum Bacteroidota; class Bacteroidia; order Bacteroidales; family Prevotellaceae; genus Xylanibacter; species Xylanibacter brevis. Next base: position 386,475 of record NZ_KK211352.1, on the reverse strand, counting down.
TGAGGCTTGGAACGATAAAATGTGGAATGATGCCTCGGCTCTTCTTATCTGGATGAGCCATCCCGCTTATCCGTCGTTCGTGTGGCAGACCTACGATTACTATTACGACCCTACGGGCTGCTACTGGGGGGCAAAGCAGGCATGCGAACCTCTTCATGTGCAGTGGAACTGTCTGACAAACAGCGTGAAGGTGATAAACGCTTCGAGTCAGCCATTGCGGGATGTGGTGGTCACGGCACGTATCTATGATATCAACGGACGTGAAGTGACGGCATTGACTACCACCAGGAGTGTGCCTCTTGTTGAGGCTTCTAACATCAAGGAGGCTTTTGTGCTGGACTTCGCTGATGAAGGGCTCTCGCCTCTGCACTTCATTCAATTGGAAATGACCAGTCAGGGGCAGGTGCTATCTCGTAACTTCTATTGGCGTAATGGGGAGAAGGAGCTTGACTATCGTGCTCTTCTCACACTGCCTGAGGCAAAGCTGAAGGTCGTTGCGGATCAGCCCGTGGTGACGGAGAGGTCGGGATATGCCGCATTCAACATCACACTTACCAACACTGGTAAGTCGGTGGCTTTTGCTAACCGGTTACGCGTGGTGAACAGCAAGACCGGTGAGCGTGTGCTGCCTGCCATTATGAGCGACGGCTATGTGACGTTGATGCCTGGGGAGCAGCGCACACTGCGTGTAGAGGTACCCAACGAGAAGATGACCGACGGACTGAATATTCTACTGAAACAATTTAATCAAAAGGAGCGCGTGTGCGCTAAGGTGAAATACAAAAACAAACAATGAAAAACTATCTATTATTATTTGCAGTCTTTATGACACAGGTTGCTGCTGCCGACGTCATAGAACTGCGCTGCGAAGGATTGAAAGATCCTCTCGGTATCGACACTACAACGCCGCACTTCAGTTGGCAAAACACACTGACACACCGAGGACAGCGACAGACAGCCTACGAAATAGAGGTGGCAAAGGATAGCTTTGCTCTGAGTAAAGGGCAACTTCTCTTGTGGAAAAGTGGTCGTATGGAATCGGCCAACCAGGTGATGGTGGCCTATGGGGGACCAGTCTTACAGCCGCGACAGCTCTGCTACTGGCGTGTACGCACATGGGATGAGAAAGGGCGTTGCTCTTCTTGGAGTCGTATAGCACGTTTTGCTGTTGGTGCTCTTGATGGCATGAAAGGACAATATGTCACAGCTGCGTCGGGTCAACAGATAGCGCCTACGTGTAAGGTAAGAAGCGCTTTTGTCGTTAACGATGTGGAAAGACCTGTTTTTGCCCATGTCAACTCTTTAGGTTACCATGAGCTTTATGTGAACGGTCAGCGGGTAGGTCGTCAGGTTCTTCAGCCGGCCATGTCGCAATTGGACAGGCACTCGCTGGTGGTGACCTACGATATCACGCCTTATCTGCATAAAGGCAACAACGAGATGATGCTGTGGATGGGACAAGGGTGGAACAGAGCCATCACTTTCCATACGTCATTCGAAGGTCCGCTGGTGAAGGCAGAGGTGTCGCAGTTGAACAATGACCATTGGCAGACGCTGCTGCAGACCAATGGCTCTTGGCAGGCAACGGCATCGCCCTATAGCTATACTGGCAGTTGGTTTCCTCTGCAGTTTGGCGGGGAGCGTTATGATGCTAATGTTGTTGACACATGGAGCCAGGCAACGGTATTCAATGTGGGAAACATGCGTGCCACACCACAGCTCTTCGAGGGTAATGAGATAACTGACAGACTGCTGCCTAAGACCATTAGTCGTCTGGCTGACGGCTCTCTTCTGATAGACTTCGGACGTGTGATAACGGGATGGCTCACGGTGGATTTTGAACATTTGAAGCACAAGGAAGAGGTGCAGATTGACTATACCGACTACATCCCCCGCGGCGCTTCCTTCACCAAGCAGGCGAATAGTGATAATGGCGATGTGTATGTTGCATCGGGCAGCACGCAGATAGAGCATTTCGAGAATAAGTTTCATCTTCATGCCTTCCGCTATGTGAAGGTCAGTACGCAGCAGGTGAAGCGCATAGAGGCACTGCAGATTAGTGCTTTACCGAAAGAGGGCAGCGAGGTGTCGGTGTTTGCTTGTTCTGACCAGCGCCTTAATGCCGTTCACAACATGATTCACTACACGATGCAGTGCCTCACCATGTCGGGCTATATGGTGGACTGTCCGCATTTGGAGCGCATGGGCTATGGTGGCGACGGCAATTCCTCAACCATGACGTTGCAGACGATGTATAACGTGGCGCCAACCTACATGAACTGGCTCTCGGCATGGGAAGACGTGATGGAAGAGGACGGTTCTTTGCCGCATGTGGCACCAGCTGGTGGCGGTGGTGGCGGTCCCTACTGGTGCGGCTTCATGGTGAAAGCTCCTTGGCGCTCTTATCTGAACTATGGCGACATACGATTTGTAGAACGCTACTACCCCTTGATGAAGCGATGGATGTCGTATGTCGAGAAGTATATGGTTGACGGACTGTTGCAGCCTTGGCCAGACACCCAGAACCGTGTGTGGTTTCTTGGTGACTGGTTGGCACCAGATGGTGTTGATGTGGGTGGAGAATCTGTGATTCATGCCAACAATTGCTTTATCAGTGACTGTCTTGGTAATATGGCAGAGATGGCTCGATGGCTGAAAAAGCCTGGCGAAGCCCGTCTTTTTGCTGCTAAGCGTGAGCGTCTGAACAAGCGTATCCACAACTCTTTCTACCATGCAGAAACACATACCTATGCCAACGGCACTCCTCTCGACATGTGCTATGCTATGTTGGCTGGCATTGTTCCTGACTCACTCTATGACAAGGTGAAAAGTCAGCTTATAGCAGACTCTTATCAGAAATACAACGCACATATTGCTGCTGGTCTTTTCGGTGTACCTGTTTTCACCGAGTGGGCTGTTCGCAACCAGCAGTCAGACCTCATGGCCACCATTCTCAGGCAACCGGATTATCCAGGTTATCTGCATATGATTAACAACGGTGCCACCACTACCTGGGAATATTGGAATGGTGAACGAAGCAGGGTGCATAACTGCTATAACGGTATAGGCACTTGGTTCTATCAGGCCTTGGCAGGCATCACCATAGACACGCAGCAGCCAGGCTATCGCCACATCACCATTCGACCGCAGCAGACAGAAGGTGTCAGTTGGGTTCAGGCAAGAGTGCCCACACCATATGGTGATGTCTCGGTAAGATGGAAAAAGAAAACACTGCGCGTGGAGTTGCCCGTCGGCGTTACGGCCGATGTGATATGGGGAGACAAGAAGCATACTATTGGCAGTGGAGTATGGCGTTTTAACAAGTATTAACGTGGTGACCTAGTGGTTGGCGGCAACTTAATCGTGATGTTAATGTAATCTCTTTGATTCGTAAAACCAATTAACTAAGAAAACTATAAATGTAAGTAATGAAAGCAAAAGGAAATCTTTTTGTACTATTGCTGGGGATACTTGGCATAGTCTCGTGCAACGACAGTTTCCTGGATCAGACGGCTACAACTGATTTGGACGAAGAGAGTGTCTTTGCCGACAGTGCTTATGCGACTGGATTTCTGACGGAGATCTATGCCGACATAGGCTTTGATACCGATTTGGATCGTTTCGGTAATGGTGGACTACAAGTAGCAACCGACGAGTCGGAGGCACGTGCGTCTTCAACAATCTCGTCGGGTGTGGCCTTCGCTACAGGCACCGTCAACCCAATCATTGTGACCAATGATGTATGGGGTAAGTGTTATGCCAACATCCGTCGCTGCAACAAGTTCTTGCAACTTGCCGATCGTGCTCCTATCGCTGCTGCAACACTTTTGCAGTATAAGGCCGAGGCACGTTTCCTGCGTGCATGGTATTACTATATCTTGTTGCGCCACTATGGCGGTGTGCCCATCGTTTATGACAAGATATATGGTGCCAACGAGAAGATTGACGCCACGCGACAGAGCTACGAGACTTGCGTAGAGTATATCATCAGTGAGTGTAACGCCATCGTCAATGACAATGTGTTGCGCCCACGTAACGCAGGTCGTAGTAATGGTCGCATCAGCCAAGCTGCCTGTCTGGCTCTCATCATGCGTGTGACGCTCGATGCTGCCAGTCCCCTGCATAATGGTAGTGGCTTCGGCACCGACAAGACGAAGTTGCTGTTAGGCTATGCTGACAAAGACCCTCAGCGTTGGGGTCGTGCCTACGAGGCTGCCAAACGTTGTATGCAGATGCAGGGCGATTATCGCTTGTTCGAGTGTCATACCCGTCATAAGTTCCCAGACGATGGTCCTGAACCCGGCTGGGGCTTTTATGCCGTACAGTCGCCTGCCGAGTTTGTCAATGTCACTTCTGACAATACATCTCGCGGCACATTCACCTATCCCTATGCTTCTTACCAGGAGATCATCCTGATGAAGAAGATGCCTCTCAAGATCACAACCTGTCAGTTGCTGGACCCACCATCATGCGGCGGCAATGGTGGTGCTGGCTATGCTTACTATGACCTTGCCAAGTGTTTCCCCATGATAGACGGTAAGCCCATTGGTGAGAGTGCCTATACCTACAATCCTTTGCAGCCGGCTCAGAATCGCGATCCGCGTTTTGACATCTCTATCATATATAATGGTAGTCGTATCTGCAACCAGCAGGATTACAAATATCCCGTTTATACATACCAGGGCGAGAATTCTACGTCAGACGCTGTCCACTCGGGAACACCTACCGGTTTGTACACGCGTAAGATGTTGCCACGTGCCGCATCGGGCAACTGGTGGATTGAGCCACCTCAGTCACGTCCGCTGATTCGTTTTGCAGAGGTGATGCTCGACTATGCCGAGGCTGCCAACGAGTGGAAAGGTCCTGACTTCCAGGAAACATTGGCCGATGGCAATACTTATGGACCACTGGAAGTGTTGAAGCTTATTCGTCGTCGTGCAGGTATTGACGCTGGAGCCGATGGCATGTACGGACTGAAAGTTGGCATGACGCAACAGGAGATGCGCGAGGCCATCCAGCTGGAGCGCCGCATTGAGCTGGCATTTGAGGGCTTCCGCTTCTTTGACGTACGTCGTTGGATGATTGCCGAGCAGACCGAGAATCAGCTGATGCATGGTATAGAGATTACACGTGTCGTTGACGAGGAAACGGGCAAGGTTTCCTATGAGCCCCGTGAGTTTGATGTGCGTCCACACATCTTCCGTCGTGCCATGTATTTCTGGCCTATTCCCTATGCTGAGACTGTAAAGTCGCCAGAACTCATTCAGAACCCTTACTATGATGAGATGGTTTCAGAATAATTAGTCAATTAACAGAATACGATTCCGTATGAAAAATATAATTAAGAAAACAGGTAGTGTCCTACTGATGGCTTTGGCGCTGACGGGCTGTTCGCAGTTCAGTGACGACTCAAACCCTTATGATGTCGCTGAGGCGGTAAAGAGTTTCGGTGGGGTGTGGAAACTGAAGTCTGTGACCCGCAATAATATCGACATCACTGCCGACATGGACTTTAGCAAGTTTGAACTGCATATGGGTGACGACGGTCGTTACCATATTGAAAACTACTTGCCATTCGTTGTTGAGAAGGATGGCACGTGGCATACCGACGACCCTCTCTATCCCTTCCAGTTGTCATTCCTCGAGGATGGAGCTGCCAGCAGTGTCGATGTTAACTTCAACTTCCCTGTTGTTAATGGTCAGCGCTCGTTGCTCATCACCCTCTCGCCTGGATGTGCCAGCAATGTTTATACTTACACCCTTGAACGAACAGATAAATGACAATAGACTATGAAAAAGAAGATGTTCTTCAAACATATCACATATGTTTTTATCCTAGCTACCGCTGTGGCTTTGTCTGCTGCTGACTGTGTCTTCATCGACAGGTACGACATCATGCAGACCGACGAGGAAGGTCGTCAGCTCAATTCTGTCAAGGCGGGCAGTCCTATGACTTTCTCTGTCGTGGGACACTTGGAACCTCGTACTACCGATAATAATGGCGTCACTTCGAAGCTTGTTTTTGCTATGTTGGCTCCCAAAGACTGGGATGTGGCGCATCAGGCAAAGGTGACCTATAAGACAGGCTATCATGATGACCCTGAAGAGGAATTGCCCATGTCGGTTATTCCTGAGTCGCAGTTGCCAAAGAATGGTGAGGGCCGCACCTGGGCACAGTGCTTGACCAGTGACTATGGCGTTGGGCCTAACGTGCTTGACGATATGGAGTGGATAGTCTTTCAGACAGACAAGACATGGGTTGTGCGCAACAACGAAGACAAACCTTTTTATATCTTCGTACGTACCCGTGCAGGACAGCGTAATCTGAAGTGTAAGCTTGGTTTCTTCATCAACCATACCGACGATGGTTTCAGTGGTGGTACCGATCATAGAAAAGTGGTTTTCGCTAACGACTGTTTCGAGGTGACAGGCGGAAAAGGTATGACGATCGACTTCTGTAACCGTCATTTCAACCGTTTATCACCATTGACGGCTCTGCAGAATGATTATGTGACCATCAGCTATCAGGCCGATGTTGATCCTTCTGTGTCTTCCAATCCTTTGGCTGCTACCGACGAAATCTATCTGCAGGGCAAGGCCGTGACCGTCAGTGGAAAGACATATGATGCCCCTGCCATCGGTGCGCAGACCTTGATGCGCAGACAGTCAAACTTAGGCCGCTCGTTTAGTCTGACCATCTGGCCAGCAGGTTTCTTTAACGTGCCTACTGACGAGATCATCGACCACATCGACTACTATTTCAGCAATGCCGATGGTTCTGCCATCGTCAATCAGTCAACTGACGATAAAGTTCAGCTTGGCGCATCTGATGGTGACGACACCCCCTTCAACCTAAAGCTTGAATGTGAATAACAACCAATACCAATAACACAATGAAAGCAATATCCCGAACAACACTCATGCTTATCGCTCTGGCTGCTATTTGCTCTAAAGCCTATGGCCAGTCGGCTGCTCAGCGAGGCGACTCGACAACCGTCGATTTTGTTTCGGCTTCGGCTCCTTCGGTAAGCGGAAAAGATATGGAGAAGTATCTCTCCACAGATATATTGACCTCGTTACAGGGACGCATCGCTGGTTTGAACATCAGCCAATACCGTGGTAGCGACCTGCCTCGCATCTCGGTGAACACTTCCGCTGACCTCATCGGCTATCGTCCTGCCTCTTACGGTCAGCTTCCCTATGGCGACAACACCCGTTTCTTGATATCCAGTCGTGGGTTGGCACCTGTCATCATCGTTGATGGTATTGAGCGCGACATGGTGTCGCTCGATCCTGAAGCTATCGAGAGTGTCACCATCAAGCGCGATGCCCTGTCATCCATGTTCCTTGGCATGAAGAGCTCACGTGGCGCACTGGTCATCACCACTAAGATGCCTACGCACGACCGTTTGCATTTCGGTTTCACGGCCAAGTGGGGAATCCATAGCAACGTCAAGGACCAGAAGCCTCTTTCTGCCAGTCAGTATGCTTATCTGCTGAACGAGGCTCTGCAGAACGATGGTCGTTCGCCCATCTATAACGCGCAAGACCGTGATGCCTATAGGCACCAGACTTCACCATTCACTCATCCCGATGTCAACTGGTATGATGAGTTGATGAAGAAGAACGCCCTCTCACAGTCTTACAACCTGAATGTGACTGGTGGCGGCAAGGTGGCACAGTTCTTCGTGTCGTTAGGCTATACCGGCGAGGAAGGCCTGTTTAAGACCAACAGTGACAATGGCTATAACACCAACTTCGATGTGAACAGATATATGATCTCGTCGAAGATCAATGTTAACATCACTGAGGACTTCACTGCCACGATGACTGCCATAGGCCGTGTCATCGAAGGTAATCAGCCTGGTGGTTCTGGTTCTGGCTATAGTGACTTGTTGCTGAACATATGGCGTACGCCAAACAATGCTTATCCTGTGCATAACCCCGATGGAAGCTGGGGCGGCACCATCGCCTTTACCAACAACCTCGCATCACAGGCATGGGAGTCTGGCTATATCAATGATAACATGCGTGACATCATGGCTACGCTCTCGTTGAAGTACGACTTCGATAAGCTTGTACGCGGACTCTCTGCTACCTTTACAGGAAGTGTGGCACACCAGACACGTACGGCCATCGTGCGTACCAAGCAGAACCCTGTTTACAGCTATTCTCTTGTTGACGGTGTTCCCACCTATCTTCGCTATGGTAACTCGGTATCACAGGGCAACAGCTTCACCGCTGTGTCAACCTATCAGAACCTCTACGGACGTTTGTCACTCGACTATACCCGCCAGTTCGGTCTGCATCATCTGACGCTGGGCGCCATGGGTGATACCCGCCATGAGGTGGTACAGTATGACCTACCTATGATTCCATCAGACATCATGGAGAGTATCCGCTACGACTATGATAAGCGTTACTTCTTGGAGGCAGCTGCCACGCAGAGCTATTTCAACCGCTATGCACCCGACAATCGCTGGGGCAGCTTCTTCGCTGTGGGTGGTGCATGGAATATCACTCGCGAGAACTTCATGCAGTCCACCTCCACTTGGCTTCAGGAACTGAAGTTGCGTGCCACCTATGGACATACCGGCAACGGCATCGACAACTCTGGTTACTACCAGTATCGTCAGCGCTTCTCACAGAATGCCACGGCGGCTTATCCTCAGGGAACATCCATGGGTACCAACGGCGGTATCTTTACCAGTGAGACCATGCCCATGGCCAATCCTTTCATCACCTACGAGAAGGCACACAAACTGAACATTGGTGTGGACGGTGTCTTGTTCGATGGAAAACTGTCGGCCACAGCAGAGTTCTACTATGACAAGTACCTCGACCTGTTGCAGACACGTGGTAAGAGCATCGAACTGATTGGCGCAAACTATCCTACCGAGAATATCGGCCGCTCACGCCGTTCAGGCTTTGATGTTAGCCTGAGTTGGAATGACCATATTGGTCCGGTCTCTTATTATGTGGCACCCAACTGGAGTATCGAATATACCAAGTTGCTGTTCATGGACGAACAGGAGCAGCCTTTCAACTATCTGCGCCAGACTGGCCGCCCCCTCGGTGTGGTCTATGGCTTGCAGGCTTTAGGTTTCCTGACGGCTGCCGATATTGCCGATGGCTATCCTGTCATGCAGGGTGTTGAGGTACAGCCCGGTGATGTGAAGTATGCTGATTTGAATGGTGATAATGTCATTGATGAATACGACCGTACCGTCATTGGAGGTGACAAACCTCTGCAGTATTTCGGTCTCGACATGGGACTGAAATACCGTGGCTTCGAGTTCTCTATGCTTTGGCAGGGCGTTTACAACCGTGACCTCTATGTGGACGACCGCACCCTCGTTGAGGGATTCCAGAGCATTGGTAACACCTACGGACAGGCTTACCAGAACATCCTTGGACGTTGGACACCAGAGACAGCCGAAACAGCTACTTACCCACGTCTCTCGGCTGGTGGCAACACCTATAACTACGGTGGTTATTATGGATCATCACTCTGGATGCATAATGGCAACTTCATCCGTCTTAAGAATGTGCAGTTAGCTTATAATCTGCCCGAAAATCTCTGTCGTAAGCATCTGGGAGGGGTGGGTGTCAAGGTGTTCGTCAACGCACAGAACGCGCTCACTTTCTCTGCCTGCGATTTGGTTGACCCCGAGGTGTCTTTCACTTCTTCACCCTTGCAGCGCTGCTTCTTTACAGGTATCAATCTCAACTTCTAAACTCAGACAGTTCAATGAAAGCAATTAAATATTATATCTTAATATTTGCAGGGTCTATCATGACGCTCACGTCCTGTATGGATGGCTATGAGCCGCTTCCTGCTGATGAGTTCACCTACGATTATCTGTTTTCTACCACCGACTCGTTGGGTAAGCAGGCACGTCAGTACCTGAACACCATCTATGATATCATGGAGAATGGCCACAACCGTGTGGGCGGCGACTATCTGGATGCTGCCTCTGACGATGCCATCAGCATTGATATGGATGGCGAGCCCGATGTGCTGCGTCTCGCCACTGGTCGTTACACGGCCAGTAACGGTGTGGGCGGCGACATGCGCTGGGGACAGTATTACACCGGTATCCGTAAAGTGAACATATTACTCTCGGGCATCGACAAGGTGCCTTATCGTGCCACTTATACGAATGCGCTCGGGCAGGTTCGTCCGTTGGGCGTTACCTTCAAGGCCGAGGCTCGTTTCCTGCGTGCCTGGTTCTACTTCCAGCTGTTGCGCCGCTATGGTGGTGTGCCTATCATTGGCGATCGTGTGTTTACGCTCAATGATGATGTGGAACTGCCTCGTAACACTTTTGCCGAGTGTGTTGACTATATCGTCACCGAACTCGACGATATCCAGGACTCTCTCCGTTCTGTAGGTACCATGAGCAATGTGGCTGAGTTTGGCCATGCACCCACCAAGCAGGCTTGTCAGGCTTTGAAATCGCGCGTGCTGCTCTATGCGGCCTCTCCGTTGTTCAATGGAAACACACTGGAGAGTGGCAACGAACTGGTGGGCTACGCATCCTATGACCCTGCACGCTGGAAGCGTGCTGCCGATGCAGCCCGTGACCTGATCGAGGGCGAGGGACATAAGGGTAAGGACAGCCTCACACTGACAGAGGATATGCGTGATGTCTTCCTGAAGTTCTACGACTATGGTGGAAATCCAGAACTGATCTTCTTCCGCCAGGGTGGAAACAATACCAGTGTTGAGGTATATAATGGTCCACTCGGATTCAGTGGCAGTCGTATGGGTAACGGCCGTACGTGTCCTACCCAGAACCTGGTCGATGCGTTCCCCATGGCCGATGGTCGTATGCCTGGTGACAGTCCTGCCTATGCTTATTCTGATGCTGATCCCTATTCCAATCGTGATCCACGCTTGGACATGACTGTTCTTCACAACGGCTCACAGTGGTTAGGCACTCAGTTGGCCACATGGCAGGGTGGTACGCATAACCCTGCGAATGGCAGTGACTATTCGCTCACCAGCTATTACATGTGCAAGTTCATGGGTAAGTTCCAGACGGCCAGCGAGTATTCTTCTGTCATCCATGTATGGGTCATGTTCCGCTATGCGGAGATCCTGCTAAACTTTGCTGAGGCTGAGAATGAGTCGGTAGGACCTACTTCCGAGGTTTATAATGCACTCTATCTCCTGCGCAAGCGTGCTGGTATCAAGAAAGGAACAGAGGCTGGCTACAGCTATGGTCTGAAGAACGACATGACGCAGGATGAGATGCGCCAGGTGATTCGTAACGAGCGCCGTATCGAGATGGCTTTCGAGGAGCAGCGCTACTATGACATCCGTCGCTGGCGAATCGCAGAGCAGGTCTTTGCCAAGCCTTTGCAGGGTATGCAGATTGTTCAGAGCTCGGGTACTACCACCTACAGCCGTGTGGATGTGTTGAATGTCAACTTCACCACTCGCAACTATCTCTATCCCATCCCCTTCAGTGAAGTCAATAAGAATAGGAACATGGTTCAGAACCCCAATTGGAAATAAGTTATGAAACGACTCATATTTATCTTTGCGTGTCTGTTTACATGCATGCTCATCTCAGCCCAGTCGATCACGGTGAGCGGTGTTGTTACCTCAGAAGATGATGGTGAACCGATGATTGGCGTCACTGTCAAGGCTGGTACTTCGGGCAAAGGTACTGCCACCGATATAGACGGTGCTTATACGCTCACGGTCAACAAGGGCGAAAAACTCACATTCACCTATGTGGGCTTCCGCCAGTACTCGGCCGTGGTAAAGGGGCCCAGACTCGATGTCGTGATGCAGGCTGACAATAGTCTGCTCAACGAAGTGGTGGTTGTGGGCTATGGCCAGGCGAAGCGTATCACACTGACCGGTGCTGTCAGCGCTATCAATGGTAAGGAACTTCAGAAGGTGCCTGTCAGCAGCGTGCAGAACGCGCTTGCCGGTAAGCTGCCTGGTTTCTTCTCACAACAGCGAAGCGGTCAGCCTGGTAAGGATGCCAGTGACTTCTTCATCCGTGGTGTCAGCTCGCTCAACAGCGATGGCAACAAGCCTCTTATCATTGTCGATGATGTGGAATATACATACGACCAGTTGTCGCAAATCAACGTAAACGAGATTGAGAGCATCTCTATCCTGAAGGATGCTTCTACGACAGCTGTCTATGGTATCAAGGGTGCCAATGGCGTACTTGTGGTTAGAACCCGTCGTGGTGAGAGCGGTGTGCCCAAGATCAATGTGCGTATGGAGACGGGTGTTCAGATGCCGGTACGTACGCCCAACTTCCTGGGTAGCTACGAGACTGCTCAGCTCGTCAACGAGGCTCGTGCCAATGATGGTTTGACTCCTCGTTTCACAGATGCCGATATCGAGCACTTCCGCACGGGCGATGACCCCTACGGTCATCCTGATGTCAACTGGTATGATGAGATTTTCAAGAAGTCTGCCCAGCAGTCTAACGTCAATGTCGATGTGTCTGGTGGTTCCGAGCGTCTGAAGTATTTCGTGTCTGTTGGCTATTTCGGACAGAATGGTCTGGTGCGCGACTTCGACTCTGGCGATGATCTGAACAGTAACTATCGCTATCGTCGTTTCAACTTCCGTTCTAACCTCGACTTCCAGGTCAGCAAGAATCTCACCATGCGCCTGGACATCACCTCTCGTTTCATGAACATCAACGAGCCACGAGGCATCAATGCCACGGGCGAGATCTACAACTTCTCGGCCATGCATCCCTATTCGGCTCCCGTCATGAACCCCAACGGTACTTATACCTATCTCTATGACACCGACTCACGTCGCCCCACACTGAATGCCCGCCTGGCTAACGAGGGTTATGTGCGTTCACGTCGTAATGACAACAACCTGCTCTATCAGGCAACTTGGAACATGGACTTCCTGACCAAGGGACTGTCGTCTAATGTGCGTCTGGCCTATTCTACCATCGACGAAAATGCCCGTTCAGCATGGCGTGGCGAGTACCCCACATGGCACTACAACTCAGCCAATGGCACCTACACCATTAACCCCGACAATGTGTTCACCAAGGGCGTGCCTGCCATCACCGTTGAGCCTCGTACTGCCATTAAGGATATGAACCTCATGGCCTCGCTCAACTACCACCGTGTGTTCAACGAGGCTCACGATGTGGAGGGTATGCTGTTCTACAACCGCGAGAGCACTACCACCGAACTGAATACTCCCGCTTTCGTCGGACAGCCTAAGGTGCCCGAGAAGTTCATGGGTTCTACGCTCAAGCTGAGCTATAAGTACAAGAACCGCTATCTGTTCGATTTCAACGTGGCATACAATGGTTCTGATCGTTTCCAGGAAGACCATCGTTTCGGCTGGTTCCCCGCTGTCGGTGCCGGTTGGGCCATCTCTGAGGAGCCTTGGTTCCGCGACCATGTGAAAGGTGTCGAACTGCTGAAGATCCGTACCAGCTATGGTCTCGTAGGTTCCGACGTGGCCATGGGCAACCGTTACCTCTATAACCAGGTTTATGAAAAGGGCAACAGCTACCAGTTTGCCGAGTACGAGGAAGAGTGGTTCCAGGGCTATCGCGAAGGTGCTCTTGGCAATGACCGCGTGACATGGGAAAAGGCCAAGAAGTTCGACCTCGGTCTTGACATCAACCTGTGGAACAGTGTGTCTATCACGCTCGACTACTTCTACGACAAGCGTTACGACCAGCTCGTTTACCGCAATGATATCCCCCTGATGCTGGGTATTGGTACCTCGCCCATCAATGTGGCTCGTACCACCAACCAGGGCTTCGACGGTCAGATTGGCTATCGCAACCACTGGGGCGACTTCAGCTTCAACACCAACCTGGTGTTCTCTTATGCTAAGAACAAGATTGAATACATGGCTGAGGCTCAGCAAAGATATGCCTGGTTGGCACAGACGGGCCACAGCATCGGACAGCAGTTCGGTTATACGTGGATTGGCTACTACACCCCCGAGGATATCGCGCTCATACAGGCCGGAGCTGAGGGTGCTCCTGCCGTGCCCAACACCGACATCCCTGTGCAGGCAGGCGACCTGAAGTATAAGGATCTGAATGAAGATGGCGTCATCAACGACTATGACAAGAGTGCCATCGGACTGCCCAACCTGCCTAACACCACGTTGGGTTATACCATCGGCGGCTCGTGGAAGGGTCTGACCCTGAGTGTGCTGTTCCAAGGCTCATTCAACTACAGTTTCAGTGTTGTAGGTACTGGTATCGAACCTTTCAAGAGTCAGTTCCAGCCCTTGCACCAGAAGCGTTGGACATTGGAGCGCTACCTGAATGGCGAGAGCATCGAGTTCCCACGTCTGACCAGCAACCCCGCAACCATCAACAGTGCTTCGGCTTATATGTCTGACTTCTGGTTGATCGATGCTTGGTATGTCCGTCTGAAGACCATCGACCTGAGCTATGATATGCCACGTAAGTGGACCCCCAACTTCCTCAGTTCGCTGCGTCTGTATATGAATGCCTATAACCTCTTCACCTGGACCAGCTACGACAAGTATCAGCAGGATCCCGAGATTCAGACCAACTCTGCTGGTGATGCTTACATGAACCAGCGCGTGCTGAACTTCGGTGTGTCTATGTCGTTCTGATTCCATTAGATAATAATAAAAGAAAAAGATATCGTCATGAGTACGAAACGAATACTATGCTTGTTGCTCTTTGTCATGGTCCTGTTCTCTGGCATGCATGCCCGGACGGTCGATCTGACCCGTTTCGTGGATACCCGCCAAGGTACAGCGTCTGATTTCGGATTGAGCCACGGCAATACTTTCCCAGCCACAGGCATGCCTTTTGGCATGCACCTGTGGTCACCACAGACTGGAGCTAATGGTGATGGATGGAAGTACCAGTGGCAGGCTAAGACCCTGCGTGGACTTTGTCAGTCGCATCAGTGCAGTCCATGGGTGGGCGACTATGCTGTCTATTCGTTGATGCCCGTTGCCGGACAGTTGCGTACCGATGGCGATGCGCGTGCCACGGCTTTCTCTCATGACGACGAGACGGCGCTTCCTCATTATTATCGGGTGCGCCTAAGCGATGGCACCACCGCCGAGGTGGCGCCCACCACGCGTGGTGCCCATTTCCGTTTCAGCTATCCCAAAGGTCAGCAGTCATGGCTGGTGCTCGATGGCTATACCGGTCAGTTTGAGTTCAAGGTCGATACCCCCCATCGACAGATCGTGGGCTGGGTCAACAACCAGCGTTTTGTCAATCATGCAGAGACCTTCCGTTGTCATTTCGTCTTGCAGTTCGACAAACCCTTCACCTCGCATGGCCAATGGAGTGGGGGCATCTATGTTGGCTTCGCACCAGGCACCAAGGTGCAGGTGAAAGCGGCCTCGTCGTATATCAGCGAGGAGCAGGCTCGTTTAAACCTGCAGACCGAACTGGGCAACGACCATCGGCTGGAACAAACCCGTGAGCGCGGCCGTCAGACGTGGAATGCCCTGTTGGGTCGTGTCTTGATGGAGGGTGGCACAGACGAGCAGTTGCGCACCTTCTACTCCTGTCTGTTCCGTGCCAACCTCTTCTCGCGTAAGTTCTATGAGCGCCGTGCCGACGGTTCTCCTTATTATTATAGTCCCTACGATGGCCGTGTGCACGATGGCTATATGTTCACCGACAACGGCTTCTGGGACACCTTCCGCTCGCAGTTTCCGCTTACCTGTTTGCTACATCCCACTCAGCAAGGCCGCTATATGGAAGCACTCCTTCAGGCCCAGCACGAGTGTGGCTGGCTGCCATCCTGGTCTTTCCCTGGCGAGACCGGCGGCATGGTGGGCAATCACGCCATCTCTCTTTTGGCCGATGCTTGGGCCAAAGGCATCAGAACGGTTTCTGCCGATAGCATTCTGAGAGCCTATGCCCACGAGGCGATGAATAAAGGTCCCTGGGGTGGTGCTAATGGTCGTGCAGGATGGAAGGAGTACTTCACCATGGGCTATGTGCCTTTTCCCGAGTCGCATGGCAGTGTCACCCAGACCTTAGAATATGCCTACGACGATTTCTGTGCGTGGCAGTTGGCACGTTCTGCGGGCCTGAAACATTGGGAACGTGTGTTCGGGCGTCAGATGATGAACTATCGCAACCTGTGGGATCCCGCCACGGGTTTCATGCGCGGTCGTGGTGCCGATGGCACCTTTGTCGAACCGTTCGATCCACTGGAGTGGGGTGGCCCTTATACCGAGGGCAATGCCTGGCATTACATCTGGTCTGTCTTCCACGATGTGCAAGGTCTTATCAACCTTTTTGGCAGCGATCGCTCCTTTGTGGAAAAGATAGATAGTGTTTTCACGATGGAGAACACCGTGAAGCCCGGATGGTATGGCAGTGTCATCCACGAAATGAAAGAAATGCAGTTGGCCGATATGGGACAATATGCCCATGGCAATCAGCCCATCCAGCACTTGCCCTATCTCTATAGCTATGCCGGTGCGCCCTGGAAGACTCAGTATTGGGTTCGCCAGATCATGAACCGTCTCTACAACAGTGGTCCACAAGGTTTCCCAGGCGATGAGGACCAAGGTGGCATGTCTGCATGGTATGTGCTCAGCGCCATGGGTCTCTATGCAGTCACTCCAGGCACCGATCAGTATGTGATAGGAAGTCCTCTTTTTGGTCGTATGACATTGACCACCGAGGATGGTCATCAGTTTGTGGTCGAGGCGCTGAATAACAGTCCAGAGAATGTCTATATCGATTCTGCCACATTGAATGGACAGCCTTTTGAGCGCAACTACCTGACCTACGATGAAATCAGTCGGGGCGGCCACCTTGTCCTTCACATGTCGTCAGTCCCCAATTGCCAGCGAGCCATTTCCAAACAGGCGGCACCGTTCTCGCTTTCCAAGGCCAGGACAAGAAGACAGCGCTGAGTTGATTCTATGATTAATTATAAAAAGATTGTATGCATAAAAAACTATTTGTTGTTTTCCTCTTAGCTGCCCTTGGACAGACCTTATGGGCGGGCTCTCGTGCACGTCTTGTCAACCCGTTTATCGGCACGCAGGGCGCAGGCCTTACCTCTGGCTATCTCTTTCCCGGAGCCACCTATCCTGGTGGTATGGTGCAGTTCACCCCCACCTATTTTGCCAAGAACGCCGGATTCGTTGTCAATCAGAATAGTGGTGGCGGATGTGAGCACATGGGCAACTTTCCCACATTCCCTGTGAAAGGTGCTCTCAAATCCTCTCCCGACAAGATACGTAATGCCCGTTTTCAGGTGACGGGCGAGAGTGGTCATGCTGGCTATTACGAGGCCCATGTCAATGGCGATGTCAAGGCAGCGCTCACCGTCACCGAGCGCACGGGCATGGCAGAATATGTATTCCCCGACTCTTCCCGTCAGAACACCATCATCATCGGCGCCGGTATTGCTGCCACA
This sequence comes from Xylanibacter brevis P6B11, assembly GCF_000621825.1. Lineage (NCBI taxonomy): Bacteria > Pseudomonadati > Bacteroidota > Bacteroidia > Bacteroidales > Prevotellaceae > Xylanibacter > Xylanibacter brevis. Next base: position 369,066 of record NZ_KK211352.1, on the reverse strand, counting down.
CGCATCACCGAGGCTGCGCTTGTCGTCACGTCGCCCCACAGTGTAGAGGGCTATGCCGATGGTGGCTACTTTTGTGGCATCCGCACGCCCTATAAGGTCTATATGGCGGCAGAGTTTGATGCCGATGCTGTTGTCACCGGTACGTGGAAGGGCGACCGCCTTCATCCTGGCGATACCTTTGCCGAGGGCGAGTTCTCGGGCGTCTATTTCACGTTCGACACCCGTAGCAAGTCTGTTGTCCACTATAAGGTGGGCATCAGCTATGTCTCTGTAGAGAATGCCAAGGAGAATCTGCGCCAGGAGAACCCTGGCTGGTGCTTTGATGCTGTCTGTCAGCAGACGGAGGATGCCTGGGAAAAGATGCTCTCCCTCATCGACGTAGAGGGAGGCAACAGCAGTCGCACCGCGCAGTTCTATACCCACCTGTATCGTTCCTTCATTCATCCCAGTGTGGCCAGCGATGTCAATGGCGAGTATATGGGAGCCGATTTCAAGGTGCACCAGACCAATGCCAAGTACTATTCCCAGTTCAGCAACTGGGACACCTATCGCACCCAGATTCAGTTGTTGGCCCTGCTACAACCCGATTGGGCCAGTGATATCGTGGTCTCTCACCAGTTGTTTGCCGAACAGTCGGGCGGTTCCTTTCCTCGTTGGGTGCTGGCCAATATCGAGACCGGCATCATGCAAGGCGATCCCTCGGCCATTCTGGTCAGCAATGCCTGGGCATTTGGTGCCCGTCGTTACGACCCCAAACCTTTGTTCGACATCATGCGTCGTGGTGCCGAGGTGCCAGGCGCCAAGTCACAACAGGAGGAGACACGCCCCCACCTGAAGCAGTATCTGGAGAAAGGCTATTGTCCTGCATCCATCCAGCTGGAGTACACCTCTGCCGACTTTGCTATTGGCCAGTATGCGCTTCATGCCGCCGGCGACGAGTTTGTCTCTTGGCGCTATTTCCACACGGCGCGTTCATGGAAGAACCTGTACAATCCCGAGACGGGATGGCTGCAATCCCGCAATGAGGATGGCTCCTGGAAGCCCCTCAGCGAGGATTTCCGCGAGGCCACCTATCAAGACTATTTCTGGATGGTGCCTTACAACCTGAAGGGGCTCATCGACATCATTGGCGGACCTGCCAAGGCCGAACAGCGTCTCGACACCTATTTCAGGCGCTTGGATGCTGGCTATGGCGACACCTGGTTCGCCTCAGGCAATGAACCCAGTTTCCAGGTGCCTTGGGTCTATAACTGGGTGGGCTGCCCTTGGAAGACGTCGCAGGTGGTGCGCCGCACCCTCAACGAGCAGTACACCGACCGTCCTGATGGTCTGCCTGGCAACGACGACCTGGGCTCCATGGGTGCCTGGTATGTGTGGGCGTGTCTTGGCATGTATCCCATGATCCCCGGCGTGGGCGGTTTTGCGCTGAGCACCCCCGTCTTCCCCCATGCCACCATCCACCTGCCTCATGGCGATGTCATCATCAAGGGTGGCTCAGAACAGAAGATATATACCACGCGCCTCACTGTCAACGGACACGAGCATCCGTCCACCTGGTTAGACCTGAAGACCATCATCGATGGCGCCACACTCCAATATCAAACCGTTGCCAGTCCTCATCGCAAGTGGGGCACGCAGATAGCACCTCCTTCTTATGAATAAGTCAATCGTCTTTGCTTTAGTGGCCTTGTTGGCCTTAACGGGTTGCAAGAGCACTTCAAAACAGTCCAAGTCCTGGGCCCTTGGTCCTTTCAAGCGTCCGGTCAATGTGGGGGCCGTCATCTCGCCCGACACCAACTCCGTCTTCTTCTGTCCCATGCGTGGCGAGGCGGTGAAGTGGGAGGGCAGCGACACCTTTAATCCTGCGGCTACCGTTCTCAACGGCCGCGTGGTGTTGCTCTATAGGGCCGAGGATAACTCTGCCATCGGCATTGGTCAGCGCACCTCGCGCATCGGCTATGCCTCGTCGCCCGACGGACTGTTCTTCCAGCGGCATGGAGCACCTGTGCTCTATCCCTCTCAGACTGACGACCAGGCCGACCTCGAGTGCCCCGGCGGTTGCGAGGATCCCCGTGTAGTCATGACCGAAGATGGCCTCTATGTGATGATGTACACCCAGTGGAACCGCAAGCAGGCACGACTGGCCGTTGCCACCTCTCGCGACCTGGTCACCTGGCAGAAGCACGGTCCTGCCTTTGCACAGGCCTATGGCGGTCGTTTCAAGGACGACTTCTCCAAGTCGGCGTCTATTGTCACCTGTCTTAAGGACGGCCGTCAGGTGGTGGCACGTATCGGCGATAAGTACTGGATGTACTGGGGCGAACAGTTTGTCAACGTAGCCACGTCGGATAACCTGATCGACTGGACCCCGTTGCTCGACGAGCATGGTGAACTTCTGCGTGTCATGGAGCCGCGCAAGGGCGCTTTCGACAGTCAGCTCACCGAATGCGGACCGCCCGCCGTGCTTACCCAGCAGGGCATCGTGCTGATCTATAATGGCAAGAACCTGGATGGCCCTGATGGCGATGCCCGCTATGTGGCCAACACCTATTGCGCCGGACAGGCCCTTTTCAGTGCCGAAGACCCCACGCAACTGCTCGACCGACTTGACGAACCCTTCTTTGTTCCCGAGGCCGATTACGAGCGTAGCGGGCAGTATCCGGCTGGCACGGTTTTTGCAGAAGGGTTAGTGTATCATAAGGGGCGTTGGCTTCTTTATTATGGTTGTGCCGACTCGCGTGTCGGTGTCGCTGTGTGTAACACTAAGTATTAATAATAGTAAGTAAAAACCAGAATGAAAAGATTAATTCTCTCGCTGTTGACGGCACTGTCGCTCACGGCTTCAGCCCAGGTGTCCACGATGGTAGGCGACCGTGTGGCTGTCTTCTATCCCAAGAACTACGATGCTGCCAACCACCAGCCATCACCTATCTTTGTTCATGAACTGACGCCTACAGCCACCCAACTGGCTGCCAATTGGCAATTGAAACCTGTGTTCACTCAGGAGAACGGTCATAGCATTGCCACCATCAATGTGGGCGATGCCGACCTCTACGGCACTGGCGAGGTCTATGGCGACCTGCGTCGTAATGGCGAGACCATCGGCATGTGGAACAAAGACAACGGTCTTTATATGACCGAAGGCGGTAAACGTCTCTACCAGACCCACCCCTGGGTGCTTGGTGTCAGAAAGGATGGCACCGCCTTTGGTATCATTGCTGATAATACTTGGAAGTCAAAACTGACCACGGGTCGCGAGGTGCGCTTCGACAGTGAGGGCCCTGCCTTCCGCGTGATCATCATCGAGCGCCGGACCCCTGCCGAGGTGCTGCAGGAGCTGGGCCAGTTGAGCGGCACCATGGAGATGCCCCCGCTTTGGTCTCTGGGTTTCCACCAGTGTCGTCATAGCTATGTGCCCGACACATGGGCCATGGAGATTGCCGACACGTTCCGCGAGAAACAGATTCCTTGCGACGTCATCTGGATGGACATCATCTATATGGATGGCTTCCGCATCTTCACGTTCTCGCCCGAGCAGATGCCCGATCCCAAGAAGTTCAATGACTATCTGCATAAGAAGCACTTCAAGTCCGTGTTCATGATTGACCCCGGCGTGAAGGTCGATTCCACCTATTTCGTCGATCAGCAAGGTATGGCCGGCGACTACTACGTGAAGAAGGCTAATGGCGAGAACTTCGTTGGCAAGGTATGGCCCGGCGATTGCCATTTCCCCGACTTCACCCGTCAGGATGTTCGCTCTTGGTGGAGCACACTCTATAAGGATTTCATGGCCACCGGTATCGATGGTGTATGGAACGACATGAACGAGCCTGCTGTCTTCGATGGTCCCGACAGTTCGATGCCTGAGGACAACCAGCATGGCATTGCCTCGCCCGCAGGCGCTGTCGAGGTGGCCGGTTCTCACTTGCGCTATCATAATGTCTATGGCTACAACATGGTGCGTGCCACACGTCAGGGCATCCTGACAGCCAATCCTCAGAAGCGTCCTTTCGTGCTGTCGCGTTCCAACTTCCTGGGTGGTCAGCGCTATGCTGCCACGTGGACAGGCGACAATGCCTCTACCTGGGAGCACATGAAGGCCAGCATCCCCATGACCTTGAACATGGGACTCACCGGTCAGGCCTTCAATGGTCCTGATATCGGCGGTTTTGCCCGCGATTGTAATGGCGAGCTGCTGGCTCACTGGACGGCCATCGGTGTCTATTTCCCCTTCGTGCGCAACCATTGCAGTCTGGAGGAGGTGCAGCAGGAGCCATGGGCCTTTGGCGAGAAGGTAGAGAAGGTGTGCCGCACGGCCATCAACCGCCGTTATCGCTTGCTGCCCTATGTTTACACCCTCTTCCGCGAGTCTTCAGAGACCGGTCTGCCCGTCATGCGTCCTGTCTTCATGAGCGACACCGAGGATCCAAGTCTGCGCAGCGAGCAGCAGGCCTTTATGTTGGGTGCCGACCTGCTCATCGTGCCACGTTGGGCCGAGAACCCCGCACTGCCAAAGGGCAACTGGAAGACCTTCACCATGGAACAGGGCGACGATGGCTATCAGGCCCGCCTGTCTTTGCGCGAGGGTGCCGTGCTGCCTTTGGCCAATCTGAGTCAGAACACCGAGGAGTATAGCACCGACTCGCTGACCGTCCTGGTCAACCTCGATGCCAATGGCAAGGCCTGCGGTCGCCTCTATGAGGATGCTGGCGAAGGTTTCGGCTATCGAAATGGCGACTATGCCGATTATAAGGTGCAGGCCAAGGCCGAAGGAAAGCTACTCACCGTCTCTCTCGAGCAGAAGGCAGGTCGCCGCGAGCACCCCGTTCGTTGGTTGCGCATCGGCCAGCTGGTAGGTGGCAAGGTCATCTATTCACCCTGGCAGAAAGGCACCTCGGCCACTGCCAAGCTGAAGAAATAAAAATATAGCAATCTAAGCGAAAATCGAACCAAAAGGCCTTTTGACAGGCAGTTTGGTTCGATTTTTGCTTTTTTGTGTTCGATTTTTATGTATCGTCATCGGCTTATTGGCTACCTTTGCCAGCGAAAACCAATAAGCTAAAAACTGCATTGATGGATTATGATCAGCTCTACACGGAACTCTTCCCTCGACTGGTGCAAATGGCATCGGCCTGGATAGCGCGTGAGGATGCCGAAGATCTGGTTCAGGATGTGCTGGTGAAGCTTTGGGAGCGCCGCGAAGGGTTGTCGTTCGTCGCCAACATCCGCACCTATGCCAATGCTGCCGTGCGCCATAAGTGTCAGGACTACCTGAAGCATCTGGCTTATGTGCGCGAACATCGTCGCAGCCAGTGGGCCAACCTGTGTTTGGCATGCGAGTTGGAGAGCCCTATGCGCTATGTGGAGTATCGTGAGTTGTCCGCTCGGGTGGAGCAGGCCGTCAGTCACCTGCCGCGCCAGAGCAGGACCGTCTTTCAGCTAAGCCGCTACGAGGATAAAAGCAATGCTGAGATTGCCCAGCAGCTTGGCATCTCGGTCAACACGGTGGAGTGCCACATGACCAAGGCGCTGCGTCGTCTTCATTTCTATCTGAATGTATCTTAAAAAAATATCAATATCAATATGAAAAAGAATATCTTAATCTCTCTGCTGCTGTTGGCTAGCATGCCTCTGGCTATGAAGGCCCAGCAGGTAGCCCCCTTCAAGAAGGGAGACCGCGTTTGTTTCGTTGGCAACAGTATCACCGATGGCGGTCATTACCACTCTTACATATGGCTTTACTACATGACGCATTTCCCCTTCGAGGAGATGTGGATGGCCAACTGTGGCGTGGGTGGCGACACCAGTCTTGAGATCCTGAACCGTTTGGATGGCGACGTATTTGCCAAGCGCCCCAATGTCATCACCCTGACCTTCGGTATGAACGACAGCGGCTATTTCGAATACAACGGTCCCGAGCCCGAAAAGTTTGCAGCCGAGAAGCTGGCCACCTCAAAGAAATACTTCTATCAGATTGAGAAGCGACTGCAGAACCGTCCCGACACACGTATGGTGATGATTGGCACTTCGCCCTACGACCAGACATCCACCTTCAACGATAACATCTTCCGTAACAAGAACAACACCATTGGCCGTATTGTGGCTTTCCAAGACTCTGCTGCCAAGGCCAACCACTGGGAGTTCGTGGACTTCTGGGCACCCATGACCAAGATCAACGAGGAGCAACAGAAGCTCAATCCTAAGTTCACCATCTGTGGCAACGACCGCATCCACCCCGACAACGACGGTCATCTGGTCATGGCCTATCTGTTCCTGAAGGCGCAGGGCATGGCTGGCAAGAAGGTGGCCGACGTCGAGGTCAACGCCAAGAGCAAGAAGGTGCTGAAGAGCGACAACTGCACCATCACCAATGTCGAAAACCGTAGCGGTGTGGTCAGCTTCGACTATCTGGCCAACTCGCTGCCTTTCCCCATCGACACCATCGCTCGTGGATGGGAGTATAAGCGCCAGCAGGCCGACGCCCTGAAGGTCATTCCTCAGTTCATGGCTGAGATGGACGATGAGGCTTTCGCTGTGACGGGCCTGAAGGGTAACTATCAGTTGCTCATTGATGGTCAGCTCATCGACACCTTCTCGGCAGCACAGTTGGCTCAGGGCATCAACCTGGCCACCTATCGCCACACACCTCAGTATCAGCAGGCCAAGACCATCATGGAGCTCAACGAGACCCGTTGGGAGATTGAGCGCCAGTTCCGCGACTACGCCTGGTTGCAGTACAACTTCTTCATGAAGCGTGGCATGCTGGACCAGAACGACGAACAGGCTGCCCGCACCTTCCGTGCCGGACAGGACGATGGTTGGGTGGCTGCCAAGCGTGGCCTCTACGACAAGATGATACACAAGGAGGTGCGCGACATGCTTCAGCGCCAGATGGACCTCATCGTGGAGCGCATCTATCAGATCAACAAGCCCCAGGTGCGCAAGGTGGTGCTGACGCCAGTCAAGCGATAATCAAAAGTTTTAAAGTTAGTATATCTACAAGTTTTTTTCAGAAGTTATTAGTTTATAGTTATTATTAATGATGGTAAAGAGGTTGTTATCTTTTGTGTCCTGCCTGGCTGTCGTGATGGTAGTCAGTGCGGGGCGCATTGATTCTAAGAAGGTGTTTAGCAAGTCTATGAACCGCGATGTAGAGGTGACCGTGGTGATTCCCACCAAGGGCGAAGGCCCTTGTCCTGTGATATACCTGTTGCACGGTGCCTACGGTCACGAACGGTCGTGGCTCGAGATTCGTCCCGACCTGGCCGATGTGGCCGACCGTGAGCACGTCATCTTCGTGACGCCACGTGCCTATAACACGTGGTATTTCGACAGTCCCCAGCATCCCGAGGTGCGCTATGAGACCTTCCTCTCCTCCGAACTTATTAACTATGTGGATAGCCACTACCGCACCATCGCCAGTCGCGAGGGTCGTGCCATCACGGGTCTCAGCATGGGCGGTCATGGTGCGCTCCACACAGCCCTGCGCCATCCCGACATGTTTGGTGCTGTGGGCAGCACCAGCGGTGGCGTGGATTTCCGTCCGTTCCCTCAGAACTGGAACATCCAGGACGAGTTGGGCGAGATGGCTGCCAACAAGCACGTCTGGGACGAGCATGTCGCTGTGAACCTCATCGACCGCATCCAGAACCATCAGCTGGCCATCATCTTCGACTGTGGCGAAAGCGACTTCTTCCTGGAGGTCAACAAAGACCTGCACAAGCGTCTTCTGGGGCGTGGCATCGACCACGACTTCATTCAGCGTCCCGGTGGTCACAACAGTGAATATTGGGCCAATGCTATCGACTATCAGATCTTGTTTTTCCAAAAGTTTTTTCATCATAACAAACGCTAACTTATGAATCGCAAACGTTTCCTGTTTATCAATGTTGCCTTGTTGGCTGTGGCTGCCTGTCTCTGCTGGTCGTGCTATAAGATCACGCTCGTTGTCCAAGCTCACAGCATTGTCAAGGGCAATGTGTTCAATGGCAAGATGGTTATCAAGGACACCAACAACACGGCCGGTGGCGTGGAACATGTCTATGGCCTCTTCGGCATTCGTGTGCCCGAAGGATGGGAGGTCGATGGGCAAATCGTGATGACACAGGTGGCCAAGGCCACGACCGATACGGGCGACCCTGACTATAACCAAACCATCACGCGTAGCCTGCAGTCGAGCCAGGCCTATACCGACCTACTGAACCGCTGCTATCCGCGCGCGGGTTACACATGGTTGGGATTCGTCACCTCCAGCGACTTCAAAACCCTGCTCAGTGGCAATGATGCGACAAAACGTGTGGATAGCATCTACGTGAACTACACCATTGCTACTTCAAGCGACAAGACCGGTGTCTATTATCTGGACTATGTGGCTGGTCATATAGCCCACGACAAGGTCAACCAGATAGGTGCCGTGGACCGTGATTGGGCCACCCGCGTGGCTACCTTCCAGGCCGACAGCATCACCAACTTCTACCTCACCGACACCAGCATCCGTGTCACCAATGCGGATGGCAGCATGGACGGCCCTGGCGATATGGAGTGGGCCACACCTGTGGAGTGGAACCTGGAGCCCATGCCCAATGCCACCTATGCCGGAACGGCACGGGCCTATAAGGACTTGAAGTATAACGGGCTGTTCACACGCACGCTCGGATGGAATGGTGGTGATGGCGTGCTCACCGTGGGACTGCCCAATGGCGATGTGCTGTGGACCTTCAACGACAGCTTCTATGGCGTTGTCAACGAACGTCTGCGTGCGCGTGGCAATTGCAGTTTCCCGCGCAACAGCATCATGGTGCAGAAGTGTCGCGACGGTGTGCTGGGCGAGACGCCTCAGGACCTAGTGTGGTTGGCCGACTATGTCAACTGGACCGATGCCAATGCCGACCGCTATTTCCATGCCCGTACACACCTGCGCCACCCACAAGGCGAGAAGACCGCTGCCGAGATCGCAGCCGGCGACATCGACCAGACGAAGGTCTATTGGTCGGGCGATGGTACGGTCTATAACGGAAAACTGCAGATGATATGGGTGGGCGTGGAATCGGCCGAACTGCTCAACCTCGACGGTTCGCTGGCCACCTACAGCCTGGATGGCAACGAGCCCGAGGGTTACTATCTGCCCACCATTCCCGACTACCTGCCTCACGAGGGCGACTACCTCTATCGCGAGAGTCACACACCCAACAAGTTTGTGGGTCCTTGTGCCTATGGCTCCACCCTGTGGGAGGATGAAGACGGTCACTGCTATCTCTATGCCGTAGAAAATATGGGTACGGTGGTGGCACGTTCGCAGACCCGCGACCTCTATAGTCCTTGGCAATACTATATCAAGGATGCCAACGGACAGTGGCACTGGCAGGACACCTATCCTACTGAGGAGGAGCGCCGTCGGTCCAACATCATGGCATCCAGCAGCTATGCCATCATGTTGCCATGGGTGTTCAAGCAGGGCGACTGGTATTTCATGACGTCGCAGGCACCCATCTTCTCTACCGATGTCTATATCTATCGTTCCAGAACGCCTTACGGTCCTTTCGACGAGCGCAAGCTGCTGTTCCGCTTGCCCGACCATCTTGACAAGCTTGGGTCGCAAGCCTATCACTGGCTCTACATGGTGAACCTCCATCCAGCCCTCTCGCGCCAAGGCGAGCTGGTGTTCTCAACCAATAGCGACCCCGACGACTTCTGGATGAACTTCAACGCCAGAGGTTCGGCCGACTACTATCGTCCGTTCTTCTATCGCGTGTTCGACTGGCAGAAGGTCTATAGCGACCTGCCCACGTCAACAGCCGGTGTGGCACCTAGTATTCCCGAACGACTTCAGGATAACTCCTATTATAATCTCCAGGGTCAGCGCATCGATCATCCCCGTCGCGGACTCTATATTAAAAACGGTAAAAAGGTCTTCATCAAGTGAAGACCTTTTTTTGTAACTCATTTTGGTTAATTAATCGTAATAATTTTACAATTTCTTGCTTTTCTCTTATAACCAATCACATTGTTTTATATATTTGCAGCAAACTTTTCGAATAGACGAAAGCAGACATGAATAATAACAATACTGCCCCCCCCCCCTGCCCCTCCCTTGTAGGGGAGGGGCAGGGGGTGGGGTCAGTAACCTCAGTTATATAGAAGCATTAATACAATAATTAAATAACATAAACCTAAAAATAAGTAATAATGAAAGCCAGAATTCTATTAACCATGACCTGCCTGTTTGGTATGGTTTCTATTGCGAATGCCCAATTGTCGGTAGATAGTCTTCCATCAGTTTCCGACTGAATTAAGAACCCCAGATTCTTCATGAAAGAAATGTCGTAGCATATCTCCAACAAGAAAACATCAATATGAAAAAGGTTTTATTCGCTTTTGCAACGCTGCTGACAATGGCAGCCTGCAACAACAAGACGGCAACGAGTGTAGAGAACAAGGAAAGTAGTGAGATACCCTTTACGGTAGCTAAGAACTACTTCTACAATCACCTCGGAACACCAAGTGTAAAAATAACAACCGAAGAGGACTTCAATAAGTGCTTCCACATGGCCACAACGATGGGTGAAGAAGGCAAGCCTACAGCCATCGACTTCGGCAAGCAGTTTGTTGTGGACTTTCTCTTACCTGGCTCCAAATGGCAGATGGAAATCAATCCGCTCAAAGTGGAAACTAAGGGAGATACCCTCTTCTATAGCTATGACATTAAAGTAGGACAGAAACAATCATACTGGAGCCAGTATGTTTCCATCATCATCATCGACAAGGAATTCGAGAAGCAGGAAGTGGTGCTGGTAAACGACCAGGATATTACCTATGAGCAAGCCATTAAACGTTATCTGGTAAATGAGATTGGCAAAGATTATGCCCAGGCCGAGTTCTGTGTGCCCTTCTACAGCAAGGTGGATATCGACGACAGCAACCCTGAGGACATAAAATACTGGGGCGAATTCTGGATACACAACTACAATCAGGTAGGCGATACGCTGAAGTGCGTATCAGGCGGCAACCATCCTGGCCTGATGCACATCCGCAAGACTGAAATGGGATTTGAGGTAATAGCCTTCGACCAAGTGGCCGACGGAGCAGATAACCTGCCCAGCGCCAAGAAGATATTCGGCGACAAGTACGAAGCCTTCCATAAGATGAGTAGTGACGACGACTGGCGAAAACAGATGATAATAGACCAACTGGGAGATTTCGCAACGGAGCACAATCTGACAGCCACCATGTATCAAGACTACGCTTGGCCAGCCATATACTTCAAGATACCCTTAGAATAACTTGCAGTAAGTGACAGGGGGACAGGTTCCTCGTCACTTGTGGCTCCCAGCAATACACCATGCCTGGTGGCAAAGGCAAAGCGGGCGTCTTTAAGGATAGCATCAAGCACGATTTCAGGAGTCCGTGCTATACGACTCGTTGGAGTGATATACCTGAGGCAACATAATGCTTTATATTCAATTTCATAACATTATTGAATATTATTCACCCTATTTCATTGTTGAATCAGATATTTTCCCTATCTTTGTGGCATATTATTAACTTAAAAACTACTTGATTATATATGAAGAGAATAATCATTCTACTCATTAATTTTTCTGTATTCATCGTAGTATCAACTATTTTACACAGTTGTAAAGATAATCCTAAGACTATATACTATAAAGTCTCAATAGTACCTCCTAAAGCTCCTTTAATAACTCCATCCATAAAAGTGAGCGAAGGTGAGTTTTATGATTCTGATGAAGCAGCTATAAAAAAAGAAACAAATATCCTTCACAAATTGCAAGACAAATATTACGAGGAAGCGATAAAGGCAAATCACGAGAATCAGCTCTTATATATTGACTTATTTAAAAATATTAGAGATGGTCAGCACTACTTGTTAAAGATTACACACAAGGATAGTGAAAAGCTTGACGCTTTTATAAATATAATAAAAGAACATGGCTTATTAACAACTGAATTAACTGAATATTGCAAGCTTAACGGAATGGAATATGTAACGTTCCCTATTGAACCAAGAAAATATAACGATTTCTTACAGATAGCTGATGAATCAAACCCTTTGATTGGAACTTATTTTTGTGAGCGTAGCCGAGATTATTATATAATCAAATCTGACAATACTGGTATATTTATATCTTCAGGTCAAAAAGTCAGCATAAAATGGAAACAAGAGGGGAAGCTTATCACTATTTTCTTTAATTACACAGACCCTATAAAACTGAAATTTGATGATAAAACAAAAACATTAGAAGAATATTCAAAAGAAGCAAAAGAAATATATGGTGCATCATTGTTGTTTATAAAGCAATGATAAATAACCTGATATTCAATTTTGAATCAAAAATAATAAGCAATTAGTGGTTGTACCTACGATAATTATCATCTAGTGCTTTAGCTACAACACCGACGAATGACTGGCCGATGTTGTCGGCGAGGAAATCTCGGAGGTTGAGGACGATAGTGACAGGGGGACAGGTTCCTCGTCACTTTAATAATAAACTTCTAGAAAAATGAGAATAACAACGAGAAAAGGTGACGTATTTTGTGTCGAGATTGAACAAAGTTATAAGGTCTTTTTCCAATATATAGGAAATGATATGACACAACTAAACAGTTCTGTAATTCGAGTTTTTAAGAAACATTATAGCTTGGATGAAGAGCCGGTAATGGATCAAATCGTGTGTAATGGAGTCTCTTTTTATGCTCATACAATTCTTCGTGTTGGCATAGAGCGAGGGGCATGGTATAAAGTTGGAAGTCATGATGATGTTGGAGAAGAGAAAGATGTTTGTTTTAGGATGTTTGGTGATTTGGATTTCTCAAAAATAAACAAGTCTTATCGTTGGTATGTATGGACAATGAATCAACCATTGGTGTTTGTCGGCGAAATGACAGATGAATATATAGACTATAATGTTGGCTTCGTATATTCATATCTCGATATTGTTGAAAAGATAAAAACAGGATATTTCCTCCTCAAGCATATTGACTAAAATCTAAAGTTTGAGGCATCTACATTTACATGAGAATATGTTGTAATTGACTCGGAAAATCACAAAACAAAGAAGATATGAAAACAAGGAAAATAGTAGGACTGTCATTGTTCGTATTAATGGTTTTAAACACAACGGTCTCTTGTGTTATGGATAGAGTATCATTATTCTATATAAAGAACTGCACAAAAGACTCATTGCTAATAAACTTGTCCAAGTCAGACACTCTTGATGATTGGGATTTTTGGGGTATGCAAGATGCATATGTTATGCCACGAAGCGATACTAGGGGAAAAGATGATGCATTTACGAGAGCTATTATTGGCAGTTTAGCACCACCAGACTTCATGATATCTGTTGATCCATATATATGTCAACAGTATGATACATACTACATTTATACTATTAAGTGGAGTGTTGCCAAGAACTATCCTATGGATGTAATTCGCAAGAAGAAGCTCTATGACAGACAGATCGTAACCAAGAAGGACTTTCATGATCGCTTATTGGAGTATAGATATGCGTGCCCTACTGGGGTGATGAAGTAACTCTCACCGTTTTGGGATTGAATACATATCGTTTGGCGGCACTATTCACACCGAATAGCGCCGCTATTCTTTTGGTTTGGCACTGCTATTGACTCGCAAGAGTCAGGATGTTTGGATGAATCAGTATAATAATAACTATTAATTTTTGCACGGAAATCAAAGAATTATTTGGTATTCTGTGCAAGATTTTGTAGATTTGTAGCGAATAGTATCCAAAACATAAGTTGAATGAAATAAAGAAAATAGTAGAAAAATATGCAGACAGATTTAAGGAACAATTCAAGCAGCACATCGGCAAGCGTATTGATGATTAATGCGCAAGGCATTATGCTTTCTGTACTTGGTAATGATTATTTCCTATCCTATAATCGTATACCTTGGATGAAAGATGCCCCAATCCGTAGCGTGCTGAATGTGCAGATGTCTGGTTCGGAAGCTATAGAATGGCCTGACCTTGACGTAGATCTTGAAATAGATAGTTTGCGTCATCCGGAGCGCTATCCGCTCGTTATCAAAAGAAATTCACTAGACTTTGTAAAAGTGTAATGAGAAAAAGAAGTGTAATTATTATCAATATCTCTTTGCAGATCCCAAAGCTTTGTCAATGACTAAGAAAAATGAATAAGGATCATCTTTTAGTTTATCCTTATGGATGGTTCTGATATAATTCTTGATGATAGAGTAGTTATCGAACTCATCACAAAGTGTAGCTCTGCGTTTTTCGGTTAGTTTCTTCCCCTTTCTAAATAATGCCTTAGCATACTGCATATCGGGTGTCTTATATAAGTAGACATCCCCTAAGAACAAGTCCCATGCATCATAGATAGTGATATTCTTGCTCTGATAAAGCACATAACACATACTGGGATAACCGTATTCCATAGGAGTTTCGTTACCATAATAATAATGTACTGGAACAGCGTGGCTAACCAACACCTCATCTGGTTCAGTATCAAACCATATATACATACTGTCTATGTCTGTAGTTGCATGTGTCCTGCTTTTGCTGAATAAACCATCCAGATTATTTAACACAACTGTTTCATCATAAACACATACGGTATTATGCCCATTCCTGATATATCCACTATCGGTAGTTCCATCTTTCAACCAAACCTTTGCATGCCAGAAGTTCTTTATTATTTTCTCCTTTTGTGCAAATGTACCAACAGGCATCATGACAGCGAGCACAAAGACTATCAACCTTAACTGTTTGAATTTTGCTTTTTTATATGCGTCTTCAAATACTTTTATTTGTTTCATCTATAATCCGAATTTGATTTGTGCGCAAATGTACTAATATTATTTCGATAAGTAAAATGTTTGCTTGGAAAAATAGAAAAAAAAGAGTAGTATAATCGTTCTCGTAATTCTGGTTCCTAAAATAGCGATAGCCTACCGACAATGATAGGCTATCGCAAATCCAGTTATTTTATCTAAAACCTAAACAGTATCAGAAATATACACCAAACGATACTGGGTGGAAATTAATACCATCGCCATAAGTAGAATTGAGGATGGTCATAGGCGAGTATTTAGCATAGATGCTGGGTCACCTGCATAACCATGTGTGAGCGTACACTACAACCATGATGTTCAGACTGCTCAAGATCTTTGGTTAATCCACACGGTTATGCAGGTGACCCCATCTTGGCCCGCTTTTTGCATTTTTTTCGGACGAAATGGACAATGATTGAAAAGATTTTGTATCTTTGCAGTTGTTATAACATTCTAATGCGCATAATTTTGGTATCCTTAAATCTGATAAAGACATGACATCAATCACCATCAATATTCCCAACCACGAAGTCAGCTTCTTCAAGAAGATGATAACGAAGATGGTATATGCACCACGGTGCGGAACCTGTTCTGTCCGTTCCAGCCTCATGAAAAATGGTTGGGACGGGCCGTCTTTACATAATACATCATCTATCATAGTATTCACTTAAATATAATATTCACTTAAATTCAGCAGCGTATGAAAACAAAAGTTTTACCTTTACTGATGGTTCTCTTCATGCTGGCAATGGGTGTACAGGCGCAGATTACGCTGCACGACCCCGTTATCACCGACTCGTATATGGCATTTGTAGGCGAGAACCAAATGAACAACTTCCGATTCACGCTCGACACCTATGAATGGGCAGACCGCGGGCCACAGTTCCAACTCACCATTGAACCGATTGACGCTACCAAGTTGGCACATATCGAAGGCTCTGACCTCACCGACCCCAATTACTGGGAGCCGATGTTCCGTCAGTACACGTCGCAAATGGCGGGTCAGGAAATGACGGCACAGAACAACGTGAAGCGACTATATGTGAAGAATGTATCATTGCAAGAGGATCAGTTCAAAGATTATACCGAACTGCATATTATCGGCATAGAGGCCGGTGGAGACTATGCTATCCCCGACAAAATCTTCATGGAAAACACACATCTGGAAACGTTCGACTGCAACGTGCAGGGCACGCTGATGCTCGGCTCTGACGTAGTGAACACCCAACCGAATTTCACCGTAATAGTATATACCCAACAGAGTGCTGAGGCTTGGAACAAATATAAGGTGAGTACGGGCGCGAACCTCACAGTGGACGACAGCAAAGTGGGCGGAGGTTCGCCAGTAACCTTGTATCAGGTGCCCAACGGCAGCTTTGCCGACTGGGAGGAGCGCAACCTGCCCGCAGAGATGGGTGGCGGAAGCTATACGTCACCGTCGGGCTATTGGGACACATTCAACATTCTGGCTCCTGGCTGCGTGACGAAGACCGAAGGCCGAACTGCGGGGTCTACGGCAGCTCTGCTTGAGTCGAAGGTGGTGGACATGTCGGCGGCAGGTATGCCGGGTGAGGTGGTCACAACGTCGCTGTTAGTCACCGACTGCTTCCTGAAAAAGATGAGCGGCAGCGAGTACGAACAGGGCGTGCCTTGCAAAAACATTCCCGCACGCTATCTCACCTTCTGGTACAAATACCAACCCGTGACTGGTGACGTAGCACAGGTGTTCATCCAATTCAACGAAGACCTGGTGATTAAACCGCAAATGACCCGTACTGTGAAGTTCCGCAAGAAGATAACCGAGGCTGCGTCTGACTGGACTTTCGGCTACATCGATCTTTCCGAGAGCGAAAATGGCAAAGACCCTTCCGGTCTTGATTGGGGCATCAACGCCTTCTATATCGACATCACCTCGAGTGTCAGTGGCATGAGTTCCAGCACAGAGGGCAGTGGTGCATCGGCACCGGGCTCAAAACTGTGGATTACCGAGCTACAGTTTGCCAGTGAATTAACTGGCATCGAAAACGTGTTGTCCAACCGAACCAATGCTTCATCTATCCGTTATAACCTCAGTGGCCAGCGTATCAAGAAAGGCTATAAAGGCATAGTGGTAGAGAACGGTCACAAGGTGCTTGTGAAGTAATCTATGGAATACTGGAAGTAAATTAACGGAAAAAAGAGAGATTGCTAACCTGGCAGTCTCTCTTCATTTTCTATTTCTTCTGAGCATTGAAAATAGAGGTTGTTAGGGGTTAGAGGATAACTGGCGGGGCGTATGTCCGGTCAGTTTGACGAATGCCCGGCGGAATGTGGAGATAGAGGCGAAGCCGCTCGCCATGGCGACATAATCCAACGTGTATTCCGGATGTTCTTTCAGCATGGGAAGACAGACACGCTCGATGCGCAACTGGTTGACGTAGTCGTAGAAGGTCTGTCCGCGAACCTGACTCAGGTAGTTGCTGATGTACGTGCGGTTAGTGTTCAGTGCCAAAGCCAGGTCAGCAAGTGTCAGATCCTTGTTCAGATAGAGGCGCTGCTCCTCCATCACCTTCTCCAGTGTTCCCTCGGCAATAGGCAGTACCCCCTTCTTTCTTACAGGCTTCCTCTCCTCTTCCCTTTCTGTTATGATAGGACAGAAATCCCAGCTGTAGTGCAGCACCATCAGCCACAGCAGGACGGCAGATACATAGTATACAATATCGCCCACTACCGTGGCATATAGCGAGGTAAACAGCCATGCCAGCTGGCTGATGACAGCAAAGACGAAGACGGGCTTCAGCCATGCCACATCGATGCTGTCAATATTGGAGAAGTTCTCATGCACATAGCGGATGCGCCGACGCGCCTTTACCCATCCGATGATGACAATGGTCCAGGCATAGAACCAGAGAAACACCGACTCGGCATAGATGATTTCCTGAACAGGCCATATCAGATATAATAAGGTACAGACGGCAAAAGGTACCGACTGCATGCCCAGACGTCTGACTGTTACCCATTCGGGCCATACAGCCTCGAAGACAAAGACGGTATAGGTCAGTGCCGACCAGGCATCTATGATGAAAATCCAGTTAAGCACCTTCGTGGTGTACATCCCGGGAAAGGTGATAACGATATCCTTTAGGCACCATAGAGCCCAGACGGCCATAATCCATCCCAGCACATGCTGGAAGCGTGTACGTTGTTTACGCCAGAACAGGATATGCAGGGAGAAGCCGGCAAAGAAGGCCGTCGAGAGGCCTATCATAAATGCCGATATGTTCATATAGTCTTCCATCTCTGCAAAAGTACGTATTTCCCGTCAAAGCACCAACATTTCGCCTGTCTTTTTTTTCACAACCTGTTCCTGTGGTGTATCCATGTAAGCTATCCATGGCATGATGATGGGGGTGGTTTTGCACCGTCATAGTTCTACTTTTGTCTTGCAATAGTTATGCTTTTATCCTGCAATAGCTTTACTTTTGATGTCATTCTAGCCCCTGGACGAGACGTTCTGAGCCCCTAGAACGACCACTTCTAGCCCCTAGAAGCGGCCCATCCAGGGGCTAGAAGTGACCATTCTAGGGGCTAGAACAGAAACTATTGTTTTGATTCTAGACTTTAAAAGTGGCGTTTCTAGACTCTAGAACTAGTGCTTTTAGACTTTAGAATGACCGTTTCTAGACTCTAGAAATGACCTTTCTAGACTTTAGATGAACACCAAAAGTATAACTATTGCAAGCTGAAAGGGGCACTCTTGGCTTGCAATAGTTGGTGTATAAGAGGGGAAAAGAGCCAAAACCGAAAGACCACAACCCCCTCCCAACCTCCCCACGACCCCCTCCTGACCTCCCCAAGGGGGAGGGGAAGAGACCCACCCCCGACCCCTCCCTGAATGGAGGGGAGTAAATAGAAAAGTATGTTCGTTTGTTCTTTCAGTCGCTTCGCTTAGTGAAAGCGGCAGAGCCGAGCGATTATGTCTTTAAGAAAAGTTATTATGTCTTTCTCATCTGTTAGTATGTCTGATTTTCGAAAATTCTGTGTATCTTTGCGGCATGAAACTAAAACAACTATTACTAGTATTTCTTCTTTGCTTTGTCTGCTTGCCTATGACGATGGCAGGCAAACAGAAACGTGCACTCACCGAAAAGGACATGGGTGCCTATCTCTTCACCTATTTCACAGACCCCACCCACTCGCTGTTCATGGCCATCAGCTATGATGGCTATAACTTCACACCTGTGAACAATGGCGAACCTATCATCGCAGGCGACAGCATTGCCGAGCAGCATGGCATACGTGATCCGCATATCTACCGGGCACCCAACGGCAAGTTCTATATAGCCATGACCGACCTGCATGTGTTTGGCAAGCAGAAAGGACTGCGCACCACACAGTGGGAACGCCCCGACAGGTATGGCTGGGGCAACAACCGTGGACTGGTACTGATGGCCAGCGACGACCTGATACATTGGACCCACCACGTGGCACGCATTGATAAACTCTTTCCAGAAAAGTTTGCAGAGATAGGATGCGCCTGGGCACCACAGACCATCTGGGACCCCACGGTGGGCAAGCCCATGGTCTATTTCACCATCCGCGAGAAGGCCGGCGAGCGCACCAAGCTGTACTATAGCTATGCCGATGAGGCTTTCACCACACTGGAGACCGAGCCCCAGCTGCTCTTTGAATACCCCGACGAGAAGACGCAGGTGCTCGACGCTGACATCTGCCCGATGCCCGACGGCCGCTACTTCATGACCTATGTGTCGCAAGAGAACCCTGGCGGCATCAAGTATATGATCTCTGACCGCATCAACCACTTCGACGATTACCATGCCGAGCAGATAGACGGCGAGAACAGTGGCTGTGAGGCTCCCAATGTGTGGAAACGCATCGGTGAGAAGAAATGGGTGGTGATGTACGATGTTTATAGCGTACACCCTCATAACTTCGGCTTCGTGGAGACGTCCGACTTCAAGACCTTCAAGCCGCTGGGCCGATTCAACGAGGGCGTGATGAAGATAAAGGGGGTGAAGTCGCCAAAGCATGGGTCGGTGATTCATATCACCAAGGCTGAGGCCAAGCGACTGGAACAGTATTGGAACCAGCAACAACAGAAGCCGCGCACCCTTGCCAATGGCGCACTGTGGCGCGACGAGAGCGGACGTCACATCAATGCCCACGGTGGCGGCATCATGAAGTATGGCGATACGTATTATTGGTTTGGCGAACATAAGGACGACCATACCAGCAATGCTATGGTGGGCGTGATGTGCTATGCCTCGAAAGACCTGGTGAACTGGCGCAACTGTGGCGTGGCGCTGAGCGTCAGCGACGAGCGCGGCCACGATATAGAACGCGGCTGCATATTGGAGCGACCGAAGGTAATATATAATAAGGTGACGGGCAAGTTCTGCATGTGGTTCCACCTGGAACTGAAAGGACAGGGCTACGCTGCCGCCCGCTATGGCGTGGCAGTGGCTGATCGCCCCGAAGGACCTTATAAGTTCTTGTATTCGCAAAGGGCCAATGCGGGCACGTGGCCCGTGGAAATGCAGAATGCACAGAGTCAGGCGCTATTAGACACACTCCACGTGGCCCATTTTGAGAAGTGGTGGACGCCAGCATGGTACGAAGCCCTGCGAAACGGACTCTTCGTGAAGCGCGACTTCGCCACAGGTCAGATGGCGCGCGACATGACCCTCTATATCGACGATGACGGCAAGGCCTACCACATCTTCTCGTCGGAAGACAACATGACACTGCACGTGGCTGAGCTGACGGCCGACTACCTGCATCACACCGGCCGTTACACCCGTGTGGCAGCAGGCGGACAAAACGAGGCACCGGCCATCTTCAAGCACGACGGCACCTACTGGATGATTACCTCGGGTTGCACCGGTTGGGACCCCAACGAGGCCCGCATGTTCTCGGCACCCAGCATCTGGGGCCCATGGACGCAGCACCCCAATCCCTGTAGGGGACCAAAGGCAGAGAATACCTTTGGCGGACAGAGTACTTTTGTGCTCACCCTCGACGACGGTCGTCATATCTTCATGGCAGACATCTGGCGCCCGCGCCATCCCCGCGATGCTCGTTACGTCTGGATTCCCATCGACTTTGAGAATGGCAAGCCAGTTGTGCGCTGGTGCGACGAATTTTGTGGAGAATAATTTGCATGTTTCCTCACTTATTAGTAACTTTGCGGAGTTTTTAGAAAAAAGGACCATGAACGAAAAGATACTAAAGAGCCTAAAATCGACGGAAACGGAGGATATTTTTGATCTTTATATAGTTCGCCCGATATGTTATTATCTGGCAGAATTCTTCAATAAGTTTGGTATTCACCCCAACACTGTGACGATATGGTCGATGGTGTTTGGGGCTGCCAGCTGCTTCTTCTTTGCCCATGGCAGCTATCACTATGAGTCGTGGGCAGGACTGCTGCTGAACCTGGTGGGCATCCTGCTGCTGATGGTGGGCGACATCCTGGATTGCACCGACGGACAGTTGGCGCGCATCTCGGGCAAGAAGAGTCGCATGGGTCGCATCCTCGACGGTGTGGCCGGCTTTGCGTGGTTCACCCCCATCTATTTGGCCTTGATCTGGCGCTTCTATCAGCACCACGACATCGAGTTCGGATGGCTGGGCATCGAAGACACACCCACGAATGCCATCATTGCCACCATCGTGGTGTTTGCCCTGGCTGCCTATTCCGGTTTGCACGGACTGGCCGGACAGCAGCGCCTGGCCGACTATTACATCCAGGTGCACCTGTTCTTCCAGAAGGGCGAGAAGGGCTGTGAGCTCGACAACTCAGAGCGCCAGCAGGAGATACTGGACCAGATGCCCAAGGATGCTCCCTTCGTAGAGCGCCTGTTCCAACAGCAATACGTGGAATACACCAAGAAGCAGGAGCGCGTGACACCGCAGTTCCAGCGCCTGATGGCCGTGCTGAAAAAGAAGTTTGGCGCCTGCGACCAGATTCCACGCGACGTGCGTGCACAGTTGCATGCCTGCTCTAAGCCGCTGGTGAAGTGCGTAGGTCTCATTGTCTTTAACTTCCGTTCGGCCTTCCTGTTCTTGTTCTGCCTGCTCGACGTGCCCGTGCTGAACTTCCTGTGGGAGATCATCGGTCTGGGACTCATTGCATGGTGGATCAACCGTCGCCATGAGGCCTTCTGTAAAGAGATGGTGGAGAAACTCTCTTAGGTTGTAATTAAAAGAACGGGCATACACATGACGTGGACAAAAAAGAGAATCAATAATTTCTTATTCTTTATTGGTGTGCTGGCTGTCGTGGTGATGATGTTCACCTTCGACGTGAGCTTCGTAGAACTGTGGCAGCACATCTGTCACGCCGGCTATTGGCTGATACCAATCGTGGGCGTGTGGGTGTTTGTATATGGCATCAACGCCTTGGCATGGCAGAGCGTGATACGCGGCGTGAGCAGCGACGACGAGCACGTGGGCTTCTGGCGCATCTTCCGTCTCACCATTACGGGCTATGCCCTGAACTATGCCACACCCGTGGGCGGTCTTGGCGGTGAGCCATACCGTATCATTGCACTGTCGCGCGACATGAGCAAGGAGCATGCCTCCTCGTCGGTGGTGCTCTATGCCATGATGCACATCTTTGCCCACTTCTGGTTCTGGTTCACGTCTATCTTCCTCTATCTGGCGCTGGTGGCCATTGGCGACCTGAAACTGACGCCAGTGATGGCCTTCATGTTTGCCTTGGCCATCGTCTTTTGTCTGGTGGCGTTCTACCTCTTCTCGCGTGGCTATCGCAAGGGTCTGGTGGTGAAGGGCGTGCGCTGGATTGGCAAGGTGCCGGGACTGAAGAACTGGAGCGCCCGCATGCTGGAGACGCATGCCGAGACGCTGCATCATGTGGACGAGCAGATTGCTGCCTTGCATCAGACCGACAAGCGGGCCTTCTATAGCAGTCTGCTGCTGGAGTATTTTTCACGCGTGGTACAGAGCCTTGAGATTATGTTCATGCTGCTGCTTTTTGGCATCGACTGTGGTGGCGGCATGAGCGGACTGGTGCTGACGTTCCTGCACTCGGTGCTGATACTCTCGTTCACCTCGCTGCTGGCCAACCTGATAGGATGGCTGCCCATGCAGATAGGTGTGCAGGAAGGCGGCTTCGTGGTGTCCATCGCTGTGATGGAACTCTCGGCTGCCCTCGGCATCTTTGTCAGCATCATCTGCCGTGTGCGAGAAATCATTTGGATTCTTATCGGTCTTCTACTGATGAAGCTCGATAAGACGAGTAATTAAGCATTTACTGATTGACTGATGGCTTGGGCTACGGTATAGGCTGTGGTCCAGGCTGCTTGGAAATTGAATCCACCCGTGACGCCGTCGATGTCGAGCACTTCGCCGGCGAAGTAGAGGTGTGGCTGCGTGCGACTCTCCAGTGTGGAGGGGTTGACGGCCGACAGGGCCACGCCACCGCAGGTCACAAACTCGTCTTTGAAGGCGGCACGGCCTTGGATGGGGTAGGTGTCGTTGACCAGCGTGTTGGTGAGTCGGTTCAGCTCTTTGCGGTTGAGGCTGCCCCAGGGAGCATGTGCGCGGGCGCCCAGACTCTTCTCCAGCAGGTAGTTCCACAGGCGGGTGGGGAGGTTGAACGGGCGTACAGACGACAGCTGCTTCTGGCGGTTGGCAATGATGGTCTCGTCGAGCACCTGCAGCACCTCGGCCTCGTTGCTGCCTGTCCAGTTGACTGCCAGCGGCATCTGGTAGTGGGCTTCGCTGAGTGCCCTTGCGGCGTAGCTGGAGAGACGCAGGATGCAAGGACCACTCATCCCCCAGTGTGTGATCAGCAGGGCGCCAGAGGCCCTGAACTTGGTGCCGGGAATCATGGCGCTGGCCTCGACCACGGTGCCCATCAGGTCGCACAGTTTGGCATCGTTGATGCTGAAGGTGAACAGTGAGGGTACGGGCGTCTCCAGTTCGTGGGAGGCCAGCAGGGTGGACTGTGGCGACAGGCCGCCAGTGGTGACGGCGATGTAGTCGTAGTCGCTCAGCTGTTCCAGAGTGTGTATGCGCTGATTGGTCTTCACCGTGATGCCCAGTCGGTGGGCCTCGCTGAGAAACAGGTTGATGATGGTATGTGAATCCTGTGACTGCGGGAAGACGCACTGGTCTTCCTGCGTGACCAGTTTGACACCGCGCTGCTCAAACCATTGATAGGCAGCGCGGTGGTCAAACTGCTTGAAGAGGCGTTTCAGCAGTCGGTGGCCGCGCGGATACACATTCTTCAGGTCTGCAACCTCACGGAAAGAGTTGGTGCAGTTACAGCGCCCGCCGCCCGAAACTTCTACCTTTCTTAATACGCGTGAGCCGGCTTCAAGAATGTCAATCTGCATTCCTGGACACATTTCTTTCAGGTTGATGGCCAGAAAGAAACCTGCTGCGCCGCCTCCTACGATTGCTGTCTTCATGCGTCGTAAGCAGCGGCCTCGGCAGCTGCGATAATATCTTCGCGTGACTGTTCTTTGGGCTGATGGCTGATGTCCGAGAGGTCAAACTCATCAACATCGCTTTCAGCAGCCTTCTCCTGCTTGTCGGCAGGACGAGGGGCTTCGGCCTTCTGAGGCGTATCTGCCTTCTCTTTCTTCTCGGTAGGGATGATGAACTCCTTTTCCTTCTCCAAATCGGGAGCAATGGCTGTGGGCTCTTCCTCCATCTTGGTGCGCTCGGACTTAGCCTGGAAGATGGCATCGATGAACTGTGGTTCGCGACGCAGGCGCTGCAGCGTCTCCTTTGAGGCGTTCTGCTGGGCCTCCTTCTTCGAGAAGCCCTGACCCTTGCCGCCTTCCACGCCCTCGATCATGACCACAAAGCAGAACACGGGCGAGCCGTTCTCGTCCTGCGATTCCTTCTGTATCTTGAAATCCATGCGTACGCGGTTCTTCTGGGTCCACTCCAGCAGCTTAGACTTGAAGTTCACCTCCTTATAGGCCACCTTGTCGATGTTCACCATCTGAGCCAGGATGCGCTGCTTCATGAATGTCATCACGGCATCGTAGCCCTGGTCCAGATAGATGGCACCAACCAGTGCCTCGAAGGCGTTGCCAGCCATATAACTGTTGTGCGAGCGCTGGGTGCCGCTGCTCTGTATCAGTTCGGTGAGACCCATCTCCTGGGCCAGTTTGCCCAATGTCTCTCGGCTCACCAACTTAGAGCGTGTGTTGGTGAGGAATCCTTCTCGTTTGCCGGCAAAGTGCTCATAGACGATGTGTCCCACCACGGCATCAAGTAGTGCGTCGCCCAGAAACTCCAAGCGCTCGTTGTTCAGCGGACGACCCTTCTCGTTGCGCTTACCAGAGCTCTTGTGTGTCAGGGCCGTTTTGTAGTACTTGATGTTGTGGGGGTAGAAGCCGATGATGGCACGCAGAGAAGAATAAAGCTCCTTTTCCTTGCGGAAAGGGAGCTTTATACGATTAATGATATCTTTAATCTTCATACTTATCTTCGATGAATTTTCTTTCGTTCGAAAATGAAAGCACGCTTTCACTTTGCTCACTTACTCTGAAAATTTCTTGAATACAACGCAGGCATTGTGTCCGCCAAAACCGAAGGTGTTGCTCAGACCAGCGCGTACGGTGCGCTTCTGTGCCTTGTTGAAGGTGAAGTTCAAGTTATAGTCAATCTCGGGATCCTCGTCGCCATCCTCATGGTTGATGGTGGGAGGAACGATGTCGTTCTTCACAGCCAGGATGGTGGCCATAGCCTCTACAGCGCCAGCGGCACCGAGCAGGTGACCAGTCATTGACTTGGTAGAAGAGATGTTCAGCTTGAAGGCAGCGTCGCCAAAGACTTCCTTGATAGCTTTTGCCTCAGAGATATCACCTACGTGTGTTGACGTACCGTGTACGTTGATGTAGTCGATATCCTCAGGCTGCAGGTTGGCATCCTCCAGAGCGTTCTTCATCACCAGCTTAGCGCCCAGACCTTCGGGGTGAGAAGCTGTGATGTGGTGAGCGTCGGCACTCATGCCTGCACCAACCATCTCGGCATAGATCTTGGCACCACGAGCCTTGGCGTGCTCCAGTTCCTCGAGGATGAGACAACCAGCACCTTCTGCCATGATGAAGCCATCACGCGAAGCGCTGAATGGACGGCTGGCCTTCTCGGGCTCGTCGTTGCGAGTTGACAGGGCGTGCATGGCGTTGAAACCACCAACACCGCTCTCGCAGATAGCAGCCTCGGCACCACCGGTAACGATGGCGTTGGCCTTGCCCAGACGAATCAGGTTGAAGGCGTCAGCCAGTGCGTTGCTTGATGAAGCACATGCTGAAGATGTGATGTAGTTGGGACCATGGAAGCCGTACATGATAGAGATCTGTCCGGCTGCGATGTCGGCAATCATCTTAGGGATGAAGAAGGGGTTGAACTTAGGACCGTCCTCGCGATGAACACCGTAGTAGGTGATCTCGTCCTCGAAGGTCTTAATACCGCCAATACCTACACCAAAGACAACACCGATGCGGTCTTTGTCTTCCTGCTCAAGATCCCATCCGCAGTCTGCTACAGCCTGCTTGGCAGCAATCAGGGCCAGCTGAGTATAGCGGTCCATCTTGCGAGCCTCTTTGCGATCCAGGAAGTCGTTTACGTTGAGGTTCTTCACCTCACAAGCAAACTTGGTTTTGAAATTTGTGGTATCAAAATGTGTAATAGGTGCTGCTCCGCTTACGCCATTGATGAGGTTGTTCCACATCTCGTCGGGAGTGTTGCCCACTGGTGTAACTGCGCCCAGACCTGTTACAACGACTCTTTTTAATTCCATAGGTTTTATTTTTGTGAAGACTGAATAGTGAATAGTGAAGAGTAAAAAATATGCTTCCGATACAATATCCCTAAAAAAAGAGTGAAGAGTAGAGAATTTACTACCGTCCTTCGTCCTTTTCAGTGAAGGTCATAGCGGTAGCAAATTCTTCACTCTTCACTTTTCACTATTATCCTTTTTACTTCGCGTTCTCCTCAATATAAGAAATAGCATCGGCAACGGTGCCAATCTTCTCGGCCTTATCATCGGGAATAGAGATACCGAACTCCTTCTCGAACTCCATGATGAGCTCTACAGTGTCCAGTGAGTCTGCACCCAGGTCGTTTGTGAAACTTGCTTCGGGCTTAACCTCTGCCTCATCAACACCGAGCTTATCAACGATAATAGCCTTTACTTTGCTTTCAATTTCTGACATGATTTTTTTCTTTTAATTGTTAATACTTATGTTCAATGTGATTAAGTTTTCTCCAAAATCGGGTGCAAAGTAACTCATTTTCTTTCAATTACGCAAATTTTTTTTAAGAAAACTACCTTTTGTGTGCACACACAGGGTGCTTTTGTGCAATATACATTACTTTTTTTAAGCAATCTTGCTGATTTTTATTACTTTTGCATTCGAAATGGATACATCATTGAACAAAAAAATCGTATATTTGGCAGTGCCGAGCATCGTTTCCAACATCACCGTGCCTCTTTTGGGCCTCTGCGATGTGGTGGTGATGGGGCATGTGGGGGGTGCGCGCCATATTGGAGCCATCGCCGTGGGGTCCATGATTTTCAATGTGATGTATTGGCTTTTCGGATTCCTGCGCATGGGCACCAGCGGGCTCACGGCACAGGCTTTTGGCGCTCGCCAACTGCAGGTGGCCGCCACCATGTTGCGCCGCGGTTTGCTGGTGGCGCTGGCGGTGGGACTGCTGATCGTGGTGCTGCAGTGGCCTTTGCGTCGCCTCATGTTCTTTCTGATGCAACTCACGCCCGAGGTGTCACCCCTTTGTGCCTCTTATTATAATATATGTATATGGGGAGCGCCGGCTATGTTGGGCCTCTATGTGCTGATGGGATGGCTGATAGGCATGCAGAACACGCGTGTGCCGATGCTGCTGGCCATCGGTCAGAACGTGGTCAACATCAGTATGTCGCTCTTCTTGGTCATCGGCTTCGACATGGAGATACGCGGCGTGGCGCTGGGCACGATGGTGGCACAGTGGTCCACCTTTCTGGTGGGCATCGCCTTGATACTCAGGTTCTATGGCCGAATGCTCAGGCGCCATCCATCGCCGTGGCGCGAACTCTGTCAGGGCTTGGCCCGTTTCTTCAGCCTGAACCTGGACATCTTCCTGCGTACGGTGTGCCTGGTGGCCGTCAACCTGTATTTTACTTCGGCTGGCGCCCGCCAAGGCGCCGAGATACTGGCAGCCAACACGCTGCTGTTGCAGTTCTTCATGTTCTTCAGTTATGTGATGGATGGTTTTGCCTTTGCCGGCGAGGCCTTGGCAGGGCGCTATCAGGGTGCCCGCAACCAGGCCATGCTGCAGCGCACCATCCGCTATATCTTCGGTTGGGGTGTGGTGGTGGCCACGCTCTTCACGCTGGCATATTATCTGGGCGGCACCACCGTGCTCAGCCTGCTGACCACCGATGCCGCCGTGGTACTGACGGCCACGGGCTTCCTGTGGTGGGCAGTGGCCGTGCCTTTCGCCGGTGTGGCCGCCTTCGTGTGGGACGGCATCTTCATCGGCATCCTGCAGACGCGCGGCATGCTGCTCTCCTGTTTGGTGGCAGCCCTGTGCTTCTTCCTCATCTACTGGCTGCTGTCCCCCGTCATGCAAAACCACGCCCTGTGGCTGGCTTTCATCGCCTATCTCCTCGCCAGAGGGGCCGTGTGTACGCTATATCAAATGAAGAGCAGCCCTTTTACCGCTTAAAAGCACCCGTTTTGCCGCTAAAGAGCGACAAAAATACGCGGCAAAGGAGGCTGAACAACAAGAAAAAGAACGACCATTAGAAACACTTTTTTTGTTTTTTGATTTGTTTTTTCTTTCATATCATATAAATAATGTGTAATTTTGCACGCAGAACTGAATAGTAACTAGTAAAACAACGCATTTTTATGAACCTAAAACCAATTGCTTTGTCAGTAATGGTCGCCATGGCTATGCCCGCGGCGGCACAGTCAAACCAAGTATCCATGAAGTATGCAGACCAGATTGCTGTGCCTGCCGACAACATTAAAGTGTGCCGACGTCCGTCAGCCAAAGAGCGTCTCTTCCATGCCGAGGTCATCGAGAAGAAGATCAAGGAGGTAAAGAAGCTCCTGAAGGATGCGCCCTACCTGGCTTGGATGTTTGAGAACTGTTTCCCCAACACGCTGGATACCACCGTGCACTACAGTGATAGCGAGGGCGACGACGATACGTTTGTCTATACTGGCGATATTCACGCCATGTGGCTGCGCGACTCTGGCGCACAGGTGTGGCCCTATGTGCAGTTTGCCAAGGAGGATAAGGACATCCGCAAGATGGTGCGCGGCACCATTCTGCGCCAGCTGAAGTGCATCATCATCGATCCCTATGCCAACGCCTTCAACTTCGGTCCCACCGGTGGCGAGTGGCAGAGCGACTATACCGATATGAAGCTCGAACTGCACGAGCGCAAGTACGAGATCGACTCGCTGTGCTATCCCATCCGTCTGGCCTACTACTACTGGCTGGTGACGGGCGACGACAGCATCTTTGGCGACCTGTGGCAGCAGGCCATGCAGAAAGTGCTGCAGACCTTCCGCGAGCAGCAGCGCAAGGAGAACCACGGTCCATACCACTTCGAGCGTAAGACCAACCGCCAGTTTGACACCACCAGCAACAACGGTTACGGCACACCCGTCAACCCCGTTGGCCTGATCGTGTCTTCTTTCCGTCCCTCAGACGATGCCACCACGTTCCAGTTCCTGGTGCCCTCTAACTTCTTTGCTGTCACCTCTCTGCGCAAGGCTGCCGAGGTGCTGACCAAGGTGAACCACAATGCCACCCTGGCCAAGGAGTGCAAGGTGCTGGCCGACGAGGTAGAGACAGCGCTGAAGAAATATGCTGTCTATGACCATCCTAAGTATGGCAAGATCTATGCTTTCGAGGTGGATGGCTTCGGCAACCACCTGCTGATGGACGACAGCAACGTGCCCAGTCTGCTGGCTATGCCTTACCTGGGCGATGTGCCCGTAGATGATCCTATCTACCAGAACACCCGCCGCTTCGTGTGGAGCAAGGACAACCCCTATTTCTTCAGCGGTAAGGCTGGCGAGGGTATCGGTGGTCCTCATGTGGGCTACGACATGGTGTGGCCGATGTCTGTCATGATGAAGGCCTTCACCAGTCAGGACGATGCCGAGATTCTGTGGTGCTTGCAGCAGTTGGTGAATACCGACAATGGCACGGGCTTCATCCACGAGTCTTTCCACAAGGATGATGCCGCCAACTATACCCGTTCGTGGTTTGCTTGGCAGAACTCGCTCTTTGGTGAACTGATCCTGAAGTTGATTGACGAAGGAAAACTGGAGCTTTTGAAGAAAGTGCAGAAGCAGTAAACACCATGAAGAAGTCTTTTTTTAGTTTGATCCTCCTGGCTGCATCTACTGCCGCCATGGGGGCTATAGAGGTGGGCAAGAGCTATCGCATCGCGCCGGTGGCCGACACCACTAAGTCGCTGATGGTCAGCAATGCCAGCACGAGCGCTGGTGCGCCAGTGGTGGTGTGGACCGAGACCAACGTGCCCGCCCAACAGTGGACGGCTGAGGATGCTGGTGATGGAAAGATGGCCTTTCGCAATGTCTATACGGGCATGTATCTCGATGCCACCAGTGCTTCGCTGACACAAGTTGCCAACCAGACGGGCTGGACGCTGACTGCCAATGCCGAGCAGGCAGGCTGCTACACGCTGAAGCAGAGGTTGTCACTCCGTCTGACCAACCCCACCGAGGGGCGCCAACCCATCGCTGGCGGCACTGGCACGCTGTGGCTCCTCGAGGAGGTGCAGCCACAGACCACCTTCGACGAGACGGCACGCCAGCGCATGCTCAACGGCTATCTGCAGCAGTATATGCAAGACCGCGGCACGGGCTACCGCACGTTCTGTGCCGGCGGATGGGGCGAGGCCGAGACCCTCGAGAGCATCCTCGACTGCTATGAGGCCACGGGCGACAGCCGTGTGCTCGATGTCTTCGAGTCTTGTTATAACTATCTGAAGCAGCAGGTAGGCAGCAGCTGGAATAAGCTGGTCTATAAGGATGACTATAAGTGGTATGGCCACGACTTCAACGACGACGTGATGTGGCTCATCATTGCGGCTGCCCGTGCCCATCTGTTGACGGGCAAGACGGCCTATCTGGCCGATGCCAAGAACAACTTCAACACGATTTGGAATCGTGCTTATCTGGGATATATAGGTATGTTACGCTGGGCCGAGAACTCGGGCGATCGTAATGGCACCAACTCGTGTATCAACGGACCTGCCGAGGTGGCTGCCTGCTACATCGGCATGGGCACCGGCGACGAGAGCTACTTTGAGAAAGCCCGCGAACTGTATCAGAACCAGCGCCAGTACCTGTTTGAACCCTCTACCGGAAAGGTGTGGGACAGCGTGGTGCTCGACCCCAACACCCTGGCGGTGAAGAGTCGCAACAACTGGGTTTCTACCTACAACCAGGGCACCATGCTGGGCGCTGCCATCTTGTTGTACCGCCATTACGGTACTGAACAGTATAAGCAGGATGCTGACAAGATTATCAACAGAGCGCGCGTTGACCTCTGTAATAACGAAGGCATCATCCATGTTTGTCAGAGTGCCGATGGCGACTTCCAGGGCTTCAAGGGCATCTTGATGCGCTATGCTGGCCTGTATGCTCGCGAGTTCAACAACGAGGACTACCAGCAGTGGGTGCTTGCCAACGCAGCGCGTGCCTACAACAACCTGAACTCTCGTTCGTTTGGTCATTCCGCCTGGTTGACCAAGGCCAGCGAGGACTTTATGTTCGGCAGCGGCAACGATGCGGTTGACTACAGCCTCCAGGGGTGTGCCTTCGGTGGTGCAGCCTCGTTGGCTGCTGCTTTCAGTGTTCCTGTCGGCAAATTGCAAAAAACGGCCATTTCATCGGACGACGCGCAGCGCGACGAGAATCGCAGCATGGCCTTCATCTATCAGGCCGAGCGTGCTGGCCATTACATGGTGAAGGTGTACTATCGTGCCGACGGCAAGACAAACGTGTCGCTGACGGTTAATGACGGCAGCGCAAGTTCTAACTCGTTGGCTTCCACCGGTAGTACACTGGGCCAGCGCATGCTGTTCGCCACCCTCAAGGCTGGCGAGAACACCCTCACTCTCAGCAACAGCAGCAATAAGTTGCCCGCCATAGAAAAGATAGAGGTGACCTACCTCAGCGACGTTTTTAATCAGTTGGAGGCAGAGCATGCCGTGACCACCGGTCAGGTGACGCTGAGCCAGTCGGACGACGCCTCTGGCGGCATGTATGCCCGCAACATCGGTAATGGCTCTTCAAACACGATCACCTTTAAATACGATGCTGCTGAGGCTGGCGACTACTATGTGGACGTCACCTATTTCTACTCGCAGAACCGCCAGATGTACGTCCGTGTGAACAACGGCACCAAGGCTTCCACCACCTACGAGAGCACCGGCTCGCTGGATGCGGCTAAGGCCAAGGTGAAGCGCCTGCAGGTGACGCTGAAGGCCGGCACCAACCTGCTCACGTTTGGCAACGATAATGGCGGTGCACCCTATATCGACAAGATTCAGCTCATCCGAGTTGACGACCCCGCCGCCATTGTCCCTGTAGCCAAAAGCTCGCAGTCGCAGGCCTGGTATTCGCTGACAGGCGTCAAGTATGATGCGCCCGTCAGTCCTGGGCTCTACATCCACGGCAACAAGAAGGTTTTGGTCAAATAAATAAAAAGGATTATGATGAAAAAGATAATATTTGCTCTTTCGCTGCTAGTGTGCGCAGGTTCTATGACCTATGCCAAGAAGGTGCGCACCAGCGGTAACCCCCTGTTCCAGGGGTGGTATGCCGATCCCGAGGCTGCCGTGCTCAACAACCAGTATTGGATATTCCCCACCTTCTCTGCCGAGTACGACGACCAGTTGTACTTCGATGCGTTCTCTTCGCGCGACCTGGTGAAATGGAAGAAGCACCCCCGCGTGCTCACCAGCGAGAATGTCAGTTGGGCGCGTCGCGCCATGTGGGCACCAGCTATTCTCGAGAAGGATGGTCTCTACTACCTGTTCTTCTCGGCCAACGACGTTCACGAGGGCGAGGTAGGCGGCATCGGCGTGGCTGTCAGCAAGAAGCCACAGGGCCCCTATAAGGATGCCCTTGGCAAGCCCCTCATTCAGCAGATCGTGAATGGTGCGCAGCCCATCGACCAGTTTGTGTTCCGCGATGACGACGGTCAGTACTATATGTATTATGGTGGCTGGGGCCACTGCAATATGGTCAAGATGGCCCCCGACCTTCTCAGCGTGGTGCCTTTGGCCGATGGAACCATGTATAAAGAGGTGACCCCCGAGAACTATGTAGAGGGACCTTTCATGCTGAAGCGCGGCGGCAAGTACTACTTCATGTGGAGTGAAGGCGGCTGGGGAGGTCCCGACTACAGTGTGGCTTATGCCATCAGCGACACGCCCATGGGTCCGTTCAAGCGCATCGGCAAGATTCTGCAGCAGGATCCATCGGTGGCCACCGGTGCTGGTCATCACTCTGTGGTGAAGGGAGCCGGTGCCGACGAGTGGTACATCGTCTATCACCGTCGTCCGTTGGGCGACACGGGGCGCGATCACCGCGTCACCTGCATCGATAAATTAGAGTTCGATGACCAAGGATTTATCAAGCCAGTCAAGATGACTTTTGAGGGCGTCAGCCCCTCTCCGCTTAAAAAAAGGTAGCTCCGGCTACCTTTTTTTTGCCTTGTATAACGCTAAAAAGCTAATATTTTCGTTATACAAAACCCGTTTCTCCGAAATTATAATTGCTTGAATATCAGTTATGTTACGATTTGTATTAATCGTTTTCCATTAATACAAACCGTTATTCTTTAGTTATTATTTTAAAATATGCTTAATTTTGCACAAAAGTCATTAATAGCTAAAAACGTAAGTAAGTATGATGAAAAAGCAATTATCAAAGTTTTGCAAACAGTGGCTGCCAACAGGCACCATGATGCTCTGCACAATGACTATGTTGGTCGGAGCTCCTGTCCTTCAGGAGGCTCGCGCCGATGTACAGCAGAGTGCTAACAAAGCACAGGTGACCGGTTTGGTGACCGACGGTGAGAAACAGCCCCTTATCGGTGTTACCGTGACGGTGGTTGGTTCTGATGTACGCGCCATCACAGATTTCGATGGTATGTTTAAAATCATGGCTCCCACCAAGAGCAACACCATGCTGGAGTTCAGTTACATGGGCTTCAAGAAGAAGCAGGTGAAGCTGAATGGCGCCAAGTTGCTGAACGTTCAGATGGAGGAAGACGTCAACGAGTTCAGCGAGGTAGTGGTTACCGGTTATAGCAGCCAGAAGAAGGCTTCTATCATCGGTTCTATCGAGACCATCAAACCTGCCGAGCTGCAGTTCGGTACTACGCGTACATTATCTAATAATCTGGCTGGTAAGCTGGCCGGTGTGATTGGTATCCAGCGTTCTGGTGAGCCTGGCTACGACGATTCAGAGTTCTGGATTCGTGGTATGTCAACGTTCCACGGCAACAACGCCCCTCTGGTGCTGATCGATGGTGTGGCCCGCGACCTTAACAATGTCGATGTAGCCGAGATCGAGTCGTTCTCAGTGCTGAAGGATGCTTCTGCCCAGGCCATGTACGGTGTGCGTGGTGCCAACGGTGTCATCGTCATCACCACCAAGCGTGGTAAGATTGGTGCTCCACAGGTACGCTTCCACGTAGAGCACGCCATCAGCGAGCCCACCAAGTTCCCCGAGTTCTTGAATGCTCCCGACTATATGACCCTGTTGAACACTCTGGCTGCCCAGGATGGCAAGCCTCTTCCCTTCACACAGGAGCGTATCGACCGCACACGTTCTGGCTATGACCCCGATCTCTATCCCGATGTCAACTGGATTGATGTCATCACCAAGGATCATGCCTACACCACACGTGGCAATGTGGACGTCAGCGGTGGTAGCGACTTCCTTCGTTACTCTATCGTAGCTTCTTACTTCAAAGAGGGTGGTATCCTCGAGCAGGACAAGACATTGCCTATTGACAATGCCACCAACAACCAGCAGTTCAACCTGCGCACCAACATCGATATGGACGTCACCAAGACCACTTTGCTGCGCGTTAATATCGGTGGTTATCTGAACCGCTTCAAGAAGCAGGGCGTTGACACCAACGTGGCTTTCGACCATGCCTTCATGACGCTGCCGTTCGCCTATCCCGCACGCTATAGCGATGGTGCCATTCCCTTGATATCAAACCGTTCTAACCCCTGGCTCGACGTGACTCAGGGTGGTTATAACTTCCGCACCTCTTCTAAGTTGCAGACCCTTTTCTCTGTAGAGCAGGATCTGAAGATGATCACCAAAGGCCTGAAGGCTAAGGTGCTGTTCAGCTTCGACCGCTGGAACCAGAGTGAGCGCGGCCGCCGTACCAACGTCAGCACCGTGTTCCCTGCCACTGGCCGCGATGTAGAGGGTAACCTCGTTTACACCCAGTACCAGACCGGTGACGAGTCTATGCCTCACTATTCTCAGGGCGAATATGGTAACACCAATATCTATCTCGAGGCCGACCTGATGTATAGCCGTCGCTTCGGCAAGATGGACGTTGATGCTCTGTTCCTCTACAACCAGCAGGCCTATGACAGTGGTGATATCCAGGACTACCGTAAGCAGGGCGTTGCCGGACGTCTGTCTGGAACCTACGACAACCGCTACGTGGCTGAGTTCAACTTCGGTTACAACGGTTCTGAGAACTTTGCCAAGGGTCAGCGCTTCGGTTTCTTCCCCTCATTCGCACTCGGTTGGTTGATCAGCGAAGAGCCCTGGATGGAGTCTTTGAAGTCAACCTTCAGCAAGATCAAGCTGCGTGGTAGCATCGGTCTGGCTGGTGACGATAACATTGGTGGTCGCCGTTTCGCATACCTCGGCGTTGTGGGCTATGATGATGCTTATGGTTACTCTTGGGGTACCACCGGTCAGCGTAGCACCTCTGGTATCAAGGAGAAAGAGTATGGCGTTACCAACCTGACATGGGAGACCGTACTGAAGAAGAACCTCGGTTTCGAGATTTCTGCACTGAATGCCATCGACTTCACCTTCGATGTGTTCACCGAGAATCGTAAGGACATCTTCATGCGTCGTAGCAGCGTGCCCTCACAGAGTGGTATCCCCTACGAGAGCCAGCCTTACGCTAACTATGGTAAGATGGAGAACAAGGGTATCGAGTTCACCCTCAACTTCCACAAACAGTGGAACAAGGACTGGTACACCTCAGCCTATGGTAACTTCACCTTTGCCAAGAACAAGATTACTGAGTACGACGAGCCCGAGGCTAAGGCCGCACACCAGCGCCAGACAGGTCGCTCTATGGGTGAGCTTTACGGACTCACTGCCGAGCGCCTCTTCGGCTATAGCGACTTCGAACTCAACGACGACGGTTCGCTGAAGCTCGACGCTGCAGGCAATCCTATCCTCCTCGAAGGCATTCCTCATCAGAATGCAGGTGCTGCAGCCGTATGGCCTGGTGACATCAAGTATGTCGATGTGAACCACGATAATGTCATCGACGACAAGGATGAAGGCTTCATCGGCGGTACGCTCAACCCCCGCATCGTCTATGGTTTCGGTGGCGTTGTCAGCTGGAAGAACCTCGACCTGAACTTCTTCTTCCAGGGTTCTGGCGACATGTATCGCATCATTGGTGGTCAGCCTTACTTCCTCCCTGGTGGTGGTACCACAACCGAGGGTAATGCTTACTCTATGTATATCAACGACCGCTGGACCGAGGACAACCAGGATCCCTATGCTTTCTGGCCTCGTCTGACCTATGGTCCTAACAAGAACAACTACCGTGCTTCTACATGGTGGAAGAAGAATATGAGCTTCCTGCGCTGTAAGACCATCGAGATTGGCTACACCCTGCCTAAGGAGTGGATCGAGCCTATCTATGGCAAGAGCTGCCGTGTGTTTGTCAGCGGCAACAACCTGTTCTGCCTCTCTTCGTTCAAGTTGTGGGACCCCGAGATTTCTACCAGCAACGGTCTGAACTACCCGCTCAACCGCTCTGTTATGTTTGGTCTTGATATCACATTCTAATCGTATAAAGCATTAAAGAATTATGAAGACATTTAAATTCAAAAAATATATGGCGGCCGGACTGATGGCCCTGTCGCTCACACAGCTCACCACTTCTTGTTCCGACTATCTGGACAAGGAGCCCGATACCGAGCTCGACACTGACATGGTGTTCTCCAACCGCGACAAGGTGTATGGCTGGTTGGCTACTGTCTATAACGTTATTCACAAGCCCGACAAGTGGTCGCTCACGGCCGATGGCTACGAGGTCATGTCCGACGATATGGTACCCTCTGAGCGCTGGCGCCAGTGGGACTGGGCTCAGGTGGTTGATAAGATCACTGGTTCATGGACCGTCAACTCTCCTTGGGATGGCGACCTCTGGGCACGTATGCCCCTCTTCGTGCGCCACGGCCTGATCTTCCAGCAGAAGATTCATGCCATGCCCGACCACGACCTGCCCCAGAGCGAGGTTGACAACATGAAGAACGAGGTGAAGTTCCTCTGTGCCTATGCCTGGTGGCTCATGGCCGAGAACTATGGTGGTGTGCCTTTCACAGGCAACACGATTGCCGCTACCGATGCCGACATCTCTACACTGATGACCGGTCAGTCAACGTTCGACGACGTGGTGAACTACTGCGACAAGGAGATGCTCGAGGCTGCCAATGCCCTGCCTGCTGTCTATAGCGACCCTGCCAAGTATGGCCGCATCAACAAGATCATGGCGCTGACCGTGCGTTCACGCATGCTGCTTTTTGCTGCCAGCCCACTGGTCAACGGCAACAAGAAGTTTGCTAAAGAATATGCAGAGTATAAAAACGACAAGGACGAGCAGATCTTCAATCCCGTCTATGACCACAACAAGTGGATCAAGGCTGCCGAGGCTTGTAAGCTCTGTATCGACGAGGCCGAGAAAGCAGGCTATGCCCTCTATACCGAGCAGGGCCCCAACGGCAAGATCGACCCCTTTATGTCAACCTACAACGTGCACATCAAGAAATGGTCTGAGGGCAACCGCGAGATCACGTTCCCTGTGACCAAGGGCAACGACTACCGCAACACCTTCCTGCGCGTCGTTTCTGTTCGTGAGTACGGTGGCGGTAATGGTCTGGGTGTTTACCAGGGCTTCGTAGATGCATTCTTCACCAAGAATGGTCTGCCCATCAGCGATCCTAACTCTGGCTATCAGGAAAACAAGGCAGACGGCACGCCTATCTTTTCAACAAAGGTTGACGATCGTTCAGACGAGACCACCTGGCAGTATGGCACAGGCAAGCCCGGTGAGGTCACGGGCAAGGGCATCTATGCCATGTACTGCAACCGTGAGCCTCGTTTCTACAATGCTGTCTCGTTCCATGGCTCACGCCTCTGCGTGACTGGTGGCGAGCGTGCCTACGACTTCTTCTATGATGGCCGCGACAACATCCAGTCTTCATCTCCCCACGATGCTCCTCAGAACGGCTACCTGGCTCGTAAGGGTCTCTGCGTGACCGACAACTACAAGGAGGGCACCATTACCGACCGTCAGGGCTTCATCTATCGTCTGGCCTTCACCTACCTCGACTATGCCGAGGCCGAGAACGAGGCTTACGACACCGACGCTGCCCGCCTGGAGTCGCTGAAGTATCTGAACAAGATTCGTGAGCGTGCCGGTGTGCGCCAGTACACCTTCGACGCTGTTGAGATCGAGGATCCCGACTATATCCACATCGACAACACCCAGGAGGCTGTGCGCAAGGCTGTCTATATGGAGCGCCGCGTAGAGCTGTGCTGCGAGAACAACCGCTGGTTCGACATCCGTCGTCTGATGCTGGCCGAAGACATCCCCGAGATGAACGGTGCTTGCTACGGCATGAACGCACAGGGCGACAACAAGGCCGACTTCTTCAAGCGCACCAAGTTCATGACCCGCGTATGGCGTCCTGCCTACTATTGGTTCCCCATCTACTATCAGGAAGCCGACAAGAACCCCAAGCTGCACCAGCCTCCTTTCTGGGACCAGACTGTTACCGACGGTGATACCGAAGGTGGAGACGAATAATCATGAGTGTACCAGTTTTTAATGAAACATCAAAGAAAGAACGTTATGAAAAAGATATTTAGTTTCGCAAGTATCGTTTGCATGTTTGCCATGCTGGCCTCATGTAATGAAGACCCCACCTACTACCAGGTGCCCGACGTGTCTGGCAGCATGAATCTGAACCTCACCTGCTCTCAGGAGCGCATCCAGCTCGACAAGTCCACCAGCGATGCTACCGCAGTGACCTTCAATTGGGATGCCGTCAAGAGCCCCCTGTCTGCCAACGACTCGGTGGCCTACTTCCTGCGCTTCTACGATCCCGCTTCTAAGACCGAGCATATCTCTGACACCATCCCCATGGGCAACGCCACTACCAAGAGCTTCACACATAATGAGCTCAACAACATCGTGTCGCGCTGGATCCACCCCGATGTGCCCATCGAGGTGACCGCTCAGCTGCTGTGCTATGTGTTCAACGAGCAGAAGTTCGTGAAGCCCGTTGTCTCTGAGGCTAAGTTCTGGGTCACCTGCTACGAGAAGTTCCCCACCTACCTCTACCTCCGCATCACCGACAATGCTACGGGTAGCACCAAGACCGAGCGCCTGGAGCAGGTAGAGACCGGTTCGGGCATCTACCAGTACACCGCACCCCTCACACCCTCTACCTTCGTCTTTGGTACCAGTGCCACCGACGAGTATCCCGTCTATGCCCACGACAGTGGTGAGAAGCTGAAGTATGTGAATGATGGCGACTATGAGCCCTTCTCAACCACCGCTTCTGGCGATCGCACCATGATCATCGACCTCAACGACGACTATAGCGACTGCCGCATCGTAGAGATGATCAAGCTGCCACGTCCCGGCCATATCTGGATTGTGGGCGATGGATGCTCAGTAGGTTGGAACCCCAACAACTCAGCTGGTCTCTTCGAGATGGTTGGCGGTCTGCGCGAGCCTTGGATCTATGCCTGGACAGGCGAGTTCCACACTGCAAAGGATGGCTCTGAAGGCATGTTCAAGATTGGCTTGGAGAGCGACTACAATGGTCAGTTCTTCTTCGCACCTTCTAACGGTGCCAACCCCATGACCGATCTTGGCATCGACGGTCCTCGCACACAGGGCGGATCAGACAACAAGTGGCAGGTACCTGCCGAGGGCGAGGGTGTTCACACCCTGAAGCTCATCCTGCTGGCCGACGACCTGCACCTCGAGTTCGAGTAAGTTATAACTGGAGTATAATTGGGAGTTGAAGGGGAAACACATCATTCCCCTTCGGCTTCCATTTCTTAACTCCCCCTTAAAAATAATATATGAAAAGATTATTTGTTGCATTATCATTTGTCTGCAGCCAGCTGTCGCTCAGCATGGCGCAAGACTACTATTACAACCCCGTCATCAATCGCAGTCTGCCAGACCCCAGCGTCATCAAGGCCTCCGATGGCTACTTCTACCTTTATGCCACCGAAGACACCCACAACGTGCCCATCTATCGCTCTAAGAACCTGGTGAACTGGCGCTATGCCGGCACGGCCTTCACCGATGCCACACGCCCCATGGACTACTGTCCCAATGGCGGCATCTGGGCGCCCGACATCAACTATATCAATGGTCAGTACGTGCTCTACTACTCCAAGTCGGAGTGGGGCAAGACCTGGGAGAACGGCATTGGTGTGGCTGTCAGCAGCCGTCCCGACGGCGGCTTCCACAGCGCCCACAAGCTATTCCTCTCCAGCGAGATTGGCATCGAAAACTGCATAGACCCCTTCTTCATCGAGGACGACGGCCACAACTATCTGTTCTGGGGCTCGTTCCACGACATCTATGGCGTGGAGCTCACCGAGGATGGACTGGCCATCAAGGAGGGCTGCACACCCAAGAAGATTGCCGGTGGACTGATCGAGGCCACGATGATTGTCAAGCACGATGGCTACTTCTATCTCATCGGCTCGGCAGGCTCGTGCTGCGAAGGTGCCAACAGCACCTACCGATTGGTGATGACGCGTGCAACAGATATCTTTGGACCCTATCTCGACCGCAACGGACGTACTGCCGTTGGCGACAATTTCACACTTCTGCTCCAAAAGAGTCCTGAGGTCTATGGTCCCGGCCATTGCTCCGAGTTTGTCGAGGACGAGGCCGGACAGACCTGGGTGCTCTATCATGGCTTCCCTGCCGACAATGTCAACCAGGGCCGCGTCACCTATCTGGACCGCATCGTATGGAAGAAAGACGGCTGGCCCTCTATTGCACACTCGATGCCCTCTACCGAGGCCGAGGTGCCCCTCTTTGGCGCTGCTGCCGGCATCGACAATGTCTCTGCTTCGGCCGACGACGAGTTCCTCTTCCTGCCCACCGAGGCACAGGGCATGTATCGCATAGAGAGCCCCGACAGTCAGCCCTACACCTGGCGCCTGGTCAATGCCAATGGCGTGCAGATGCTCAAGGGCACCGGCACAGGCACCATCATCGTCGATGCCTCGCAGATGCCCTCAGGCATGTATGTCATCGAAGTACAAAACAAGCACGGTCATCAGTCTAAAAAGATCGTCAAAGGATAACTATCGCACAGCGATATCTCGATGTTTGTCGGGCTCCAGCCAAAAGGTATGGAGCCCGATTTTCTTTTGCTTTTGTCCTATCACCACCAGTAGCTACAAATGCCCCCCTATGATAGCTTATGTAAATTAACGATGGACCAGCTTATAAATGACCTCAATTTGCCTTGTATTCTTCCCTTGAATCATAATTATCTAGTGTTTTGTGGCCTTTTTGGTTAATACAAACGTAATACAAATATTGTGCAAACTTTTGCAAACTCACGTGTAAGTAATTTAATACTAGTCAGTTATATTTTGTGTTTTTATTTTACCTAAAAAAGTGATTAATACAAACTTTATATTCCTTTGAACAAAGGCGAAAAAACACTAATTTTGCAGCGATCAAAAACCAATAACCAAAAATTCATGAAAAAAATTAATCATGCATTAGTTTTACTTGCTCTTTTTATAGGAGTTCAAGGCTTTGCAAAATCGAGAACAGTTAGGTACGAGGATTTCCTTTTGAGAGATACCTCTCGAGTTACTCACGGTACGCTGGACAATGGTTTCCAGTATTACATCATTAAGCAACCAGTGAATCATCTTCAGATGAGTCTACTGCAGAAAACTGGGTGTTATGATGATGACGAAACAATAGAGATTTCGCATTTTCTGGAGCACATGATGATGACGGCCAATCGAGTAATGGCTACAGGAGATACATTAAGAAGCTATCTGAATAAGCTCGGTATGGATTACGGAAAGGACTTCAATGCTTATACAACTCCTAATTACATGAAATTTGACTTGTATGGTTTGAAGCCTGAACTGGCGCGTGCTGATTCATGTATGGATATACTATCTGATATCGCAGGTGGTGCCAGTATTTGTACCATGGACATAGAAGAGCAGAGAGAAAGATTGCTCAACGAGGTTTCAAACAGGAATTACACTTTTTATTCAAGAGTGATGGATTCTTTTGAAGCAGTTTTCAAGTTTGGACATAATCCCGACGAATGGCGGAGAATGAGGTTGGAAGGTGTAAGATCGATTACGCAGTCTCAACTAGAGACGTTCTATCGAAAATGGTACCATCCTCAGAATCAGTGTCTTCTGGTATCGGGTAATATCCCTGAGGGTGTTGAAGATATGATTAAAAGAAAGTTCGGTAAGCGCCCTGCTATACCTACTCCAGCATCAACAACCATAGATTATAATAAGAATGATCTGGTAATCGAAAGACATGGAAAAGCAGAATGTAAGATTATGCTACTTATGACACAGCCTCTACTGACGCAGTCGGAGAAAGAAAATATAAAACTCTTCAGAGACTGCTTTGCGTTGGAAAAAGGATGTAACACACTGCGTGATAATATGATGAAGAACAGAAATACAGCATTTAGTTCGACTATTAATTGTCAGACGTTTGAACGATTAACTTTGGAGATGGACTTTGCGTGCAATATCAATGAAGAAGAAGCAGACGGAGGCTTCCTTGCTCTTGTTGATAGTGTGACTGCTTTTTTGCATAATGTTAAGAATAACGGTGTTCAGGTGTCAATGCCCATAGATACACTTAAAAAGAAAACAGTTGTGGCACATCGTGTAAAAGCTATGAAAAAATTGCAAGAAGGAGATGGTAGGGATAATTCCATTGCATTAATGCAATTTGATGGATGCTTCGTTTATTCTTTGCCACTCTATAAGAAGGAAGATACCGATG
Organism: Xylanibacter brevis P6B11; assembly: GCF_000621825.1. Classification (NCBI taxonomy): domain Bacteria; kingdom Pseudomonadati; phylum Bacteroidota; class Bacteroidia; order Bacteroidales; family Prevotellaceae; genus Xylanibacter; species Xylanibacter brevis. The sequence goes on along the minus strand of NZ_KK211352.1, from coordinate 325,859 downwards.
CTTACTGGTCGTATGTACTCAGTGGTAAGGATGTCTCGAATTACTTCAAGAAGTTCATTAATAAGTCTGCTATGAAGATAGAATGTATCCTTCCTTATGGCTATCCTGAAAAGGAGATTACAGAGAAACTGAAATCCCTTTTGAGACAATATAATAATTAGTCTTATACCATCATAATAGATTTAAGAATATCAATATGAAAACAAAACTTATATTATTTTCGATTGCTTGTGCTTTCGCCATCCAGGCGTTGGCGCAGTCAGAGGATGTAAAGTATGAGGACTTTCTCGTGACCGACTCGTCGAATATCCACCAGGGCGTTCTGGACAATGGCTTCCGCTATTATATATGTAATAACGATAATCCTAACAACGAACTGGAACTACGACTCATCCAGAAATCGGGAACCGACGATGAAGGGGGTATTCCTGGTATATCTCTTTTATTAAAACGGATGCTTTGCTCAGAGAATCTGACTGTAGGTTCGAACGGTGTGCTTAAGAATAAGCTCGACGAACTGCAACTGCAACGGCTCTCTCAGTTTCGTGCAGCTCATGGTCTTGTCCCTAACGTCTCTGCTTATTGTTCAGAAATAGAAAACAGATGTACAGAGTATAATTTGTTTCGCTTAAGAAACGATAAAACATTCGTAGCGTCGTATCTGGATTTGTTGGCTGAAATTGCTGGGGATGCCCGTTTCTCTTCTTCAGAGTTGGAGCACCAGAAGGAACTTCTTGTGAATGAAATCAATAATAGAAGATACGATTTTCCCAAGGCTGAGGAAGAGGCTTTGAAAGCAGCATTTGTTGAAGGATGTACTCCTGACGAATGGGTTAACAGGCAAGTTGAGAGTATTCGCAGTATTACACTTCAGCAGTTGGAAGCATACTACCAGAAATGGTATGCCCCACAAAATCAGTGCCTGTATGTGTTTGGCAAAGCGCCTGCCAATATCGTTGATATGATAAAGCAAAAATTTGGCAGTCGCCCAAGTTTGCTTGCTCCTGAGAGAAGTGTAAATGAATTGAGCGACAATAAGTTGTTGATGGTAAAACAAGATGTTCCAATGTTTGTCGTTCAGTTTCTTTTCTTGAAACCCCGTGTAGCGCTATCAGAAACAAAGAATCTGGGCAGCGTTCGAAAAGCAGTGATATACAAACGTTTTTGTGATAATATCCGTTCCTGTTTTAAAGGATATGTGGAGTCGTCTATGGACGAAAACGATAAGCTTTTTGAAAGTCCTCTTTTTGATATAAAATTCGTGGCTGGACTAGACCTGTATGCAGGCGAGAGTCAGTTTAAGAACTACATAGATGATGTTACGAAGAAACTGGATGATATCATGCTTAATGGGGTGAATGTTGAGCCAGACACGATGTCGATGGAAAAACGAAAGGAGCTTCAGCAAAAGGCATTGATAGATCTTCGTGAAAATGTAGTTATGGATACTCATTCATGTATCAAAGACAATTTTCTCTATTCTACACCACTTTTTAAGAATTATCTAGCACAAAATTACTACCAGTATGAAATCGGTGAACAGGACATTCAGGACTGTTGCAAGGAGGTTTTCAAAGATTATGATTTGAGGATTGTGTGCTCCACACCCTATGGATATCCCGATGCCGACATCAAGGCGAAGTTGGAATCCGTCTTGCAGCATTATGAGCAAATGGAAAAGTAAGAGAAGCCGGCTCACCGGAGTATGATGGTGGGCCAGCTTAATCTTGGTGTTTCTTGAACCGATGATGAAGTATTTTCGTGATAATCTGGAAAAATAGTTTATTTTTCTGGTGAAGCTCGCCTTGTCAAAAGCGCCACTATCAACAAGAAAAGTGGCGCTTTTATGTTAGAAAACCGTCCTTGTTTGGTTGGAATAATACAGTGATACGGTTGGGAAAGTGATCAGGTAATACATGTTTCATGAATACGTAATTACATCAATGTGTATCTTGGATAATCAATAACTAAAGATTGAACAAAAACCGAGAAAACCCCTTTGTGAGCCAGAAATCTCTGTCGAGATTTTCATGTTGCCAGTGGTAATCCTTCTTGTGAACAAGTTCACATCAGGCTTCCCACTGACACCATGCCCCCTTTGGGGCTTCTGTCTCACAAAGGAAAAACCACGGACCTTCGGTCCTGAAAACCGAACCCCACCCCGGCCCTCCAGAAGGAACCCCACCCCGGCCCTCCCAAAGGAGGGTGTAATTCTGTCCTTTCCGATTTGATATCTTTTCTGTTGATTTCAATGCCAAAGAATACCTCATGCCGTAGGCGGTTTTCTCGGTTTTTCGCTTCTGTTGTTGTAGCCGACAGGCGGTTTGGGGGTAATGCGGCGGCGAAGGCAAGCTTGCTTGGCTTCGATGAAGCATTGGCAACAAACGGATGGGCCGAAGGACCATCAACAACAGAAGCGGGTTTTTGAGGTTTTTGTCACTCATGTTCAAAATGGTTCGTTTACGTGTTCGGAAATGTTCGTTTTTTCATGGGGAAGTTATTTTGCGGAATCAATGCGCTGCTATTGTTGTGACTAGCGTATAAAATGATATGGGTACGAAAAACAACATTATTGAGTACGAGAAGGAAAAATACCGGTCAAATCATGCTTTTGACTTATTTGACTTATAAATTTGTTTTGTTTTTTCGATTTTCGTATTCTCTTTTTTGTTACATTTGCAGCAAGATATTAATCACACCAATTAAAACCAATAACTATAAATAACAGATGAAGAAGAAACTGTTTTTGATTTGCTTGCTGTGCATGGTTGTGTGTGGCAGTTATGCACGGAAGTTTGATGAGGGAGCTGTGGCGTTCCTGAAAAATGTATATACAGACATTCTCACGTCGAATTCTGTTGATCTGAACCAGTATATGACTGAAGCATGCTGTGATAAAATAAACAGGTTGAATAAAGAACGCCATTGTTTTGTTATCTATGACAACTATGACCGCACACCAACGGATTTAGTGACTTTGAAGGTTATCCCACGAGGAAAAGACTGGTATTCTGTTTACTTTATTTCTGATCTCAACACAGAAAGGGAACGTCAACATGATATTCGTTATCAGGTCAAGAAAGAGAAGACGTCATATATGGTTACCGACATTGATGAGGATAATGGCATCGATACGACTCTGACAGCAGATAATGTTATGAGTGTTGTCGAACATTTTCCATCATTTCCTGGAGGTGATGAGGGAATGAATAAATTCTTGACAGAGAATTTGTATTACCCGACTTATGCTAAAACCCATAATTTGTCGGGACGGGTCGTTGTGACTGTGGTTGTCAGGAAAGATGGCAAGGTATGCAATCCGAAAGTGATTCAGAGTGTCTGTCCCTGTCTAGACAATGTAGTCTTGTATGCTATTAAGCACATGCCAAGGTGGCAACCGGGAAGGCATAGAGGGCGCCTCGTGAATGTGAAATATACGATACCCATCCTTTTTAAATAATATAGAGAGCCAAAAGCTAACAACCTCTAAGACAAGCTCCTTAGATTGTGAATAAGGAGTGACGAAGAATTCTGTGTAATATAAAAAACCAATAATCACTAAAAACAATTTGTAATTATGAAAAAGTTTCTTTTTTCGTTTGCCGTTATGGCATTGTGTTCAATGGTGTCTTTTGCCGGTAAAAACAATCCTTTGGTCGGAGTATGGCAGAAAGTGGAATACAGAGGCCCTGGCATTATAATGATTGGCTCGGCTGGTAAGGTGTTCATGCCCGATGGACGTTTGTTCGGCTTTTACTTAAATCCCGCTGATTACGATCACTATGAGGATTTTGATTTCAATCCGTGGCTTTTTGGTAATTATGAGGTTACCAGCGACAACACTTATCATGAAAAGATAACGCTGCACCAGGCAGGGCCGCAGTGGGAGACAGATGCTTATTTCACCTATAAGTTTCTGAATAGTCGTATCTTGCTTGCAGAGTTCACGCATGTCTTCCCCGATGGCACTAAGCGTACCATCACTGATGTGTGGATAAAGGCTGTCTATGACGAGAAAGAGCGCAAGGAACTTCTGAAGAAGGTGGCAGATAACTGGGACGAGTATATGCAAAGGGCTAAAATAATATTCGGAAGAATGTCTTATGATGATTGCCCTATTCGTTGAAATAGCAGCTTCTAATGGTCGATACCATTGACTCTATAGAAATATAGTGGTGAACATGGCGTGACCACGAGATTGAAAACGGATGGCTCTTCAGACCTCTGCAATAAATATAAAGAGGAACTGACCAATGTGCTTCAGGAGTTTGAGCCCTGGCAGCAAACCTCATCCCGACAATTCGTGGAGAATAAGGAGTGATTGAAAGGATGAAAGCATAGAAGCAATGAAAAAGGAATTGAAAAAAAGATAATAGCTTATTCCTATTGATTTCCTGACATAAAAGTGCCGCTATTCTTGTTAATAGTGGCACTTTCGCCTAGTCATAGCTTAGGTATTGTCGTGTAATAGTGCCACTTTTGTCTTGCAATAGTGGCACTTTTGCTCCGCATCTAGCCCCTGGAAAGGTCAATTCTAGGGGCTAGATGCGGTCGTTTTAGCCCCTAGAAGTGGCAGTTCTAGCGGCTAGATGTGGGCTTTCCAGGGGCTAGAACAGAAACTATTGTTTTGGTTCTAGACTTTAGAACTGCCATTTCTAGACTTTAGAACTGCCACTTTTAGACTCTAAAACCGCCCATTCTAGACTCTAGAAATAGTGTTTCTAGACTCTAGATTGGCACCAAAAGTGCCACTCTTGCTATTCCAAACGGCCACTATTGCCCCGCAATAGCAGCTGTTTTCCATCTTCAAAGTGCCACTTTTAAATGCATATATCATCTGCAGAACTCCCCTCCCTTCCGCTGAACTCCCCTCCCTTCAAGGGGAGGGGTAGGGGTGGGGTCTGTAACTTCATTGGCAGTTAGAACAATACTGACCCCACCCCCGACCCCTCCCCTACATGGGAGGGGAGTGCCTACGGAGTCCTTGGATTTTCAACCGCATAGTACGAAAGATTCCTTTTTTGGGTATGTTCTATAAATTGCATATATCATCCGCTGAACTCCCCTCCCATGTAGGGGAGGGGTAGGGGTGGGGTCAGTAACTAAACAATAATCCGCAGATTTCTACGTTATTACAAGAAAAGCCCCAATGCACTATCCTACAGCTAAAGCAAACGCTACAGAACAAAAAGATTATCGCAAGGCTCTTCGCAACAACATGACCGCAGCAGAAGCTACGCTCTGGCGTGCCCTGAAGGGTCGTGGGGCTGGCGGCATGAAATTTCGTCGTCAGCAAGGTATAGGCCCTTATATTCTTGACTTCTACTGCCCAGGGTATCGGCTTGGCATAGAACTCGATGGTGCCAGCCATGATTACAAATACGAATACGATGAGCAGCGAACTGAATATCTTCGCGAGCAGGGTATCCGTGTGCTTCGCTTTAGCAATCAGCAGGTGTTTACATCCATGCAAGGTGTCTTGGCTGAGATTGTGCGCGCAGCCAATGAAGTTACAGACCCCACCCCCAGACCCTCCCCTTGAAGGGAGGGGAGTACCTACTGGGACCATGGATTATCAACCACGCAGTACGAAAGATTCTTTTTTAGGGTATGTTCTATAATTTGCATATATCATCTGCTGAACTCCCCTACATGGGAGGGGAGTACCTGCGCAAGGTTCAAGCTAAGGAAACAACCGCACAGGTTGAAAAATTTATCAGCAACTCCTTGAATGGAAGGAGGAAAGACATGGAGAAGTGGCACTTTCTGGATTGCTCACATAAAATATTCCACCATAAGGATTTCTTTTTCAGTTTTTATTTGTACCTTTGCCCCCATGCCATTGATGATTTCGCTTGATGTCGAAATACTTTTCTAAGGTAGGCGAAAGTTCTGATATGGCAAATTTCTGCCTTTGCTACGAATTCAGAAGTACACAATGCAAACTGGTCTGCGTATCGAACACATAAACAATAAAGACGAAAAAGAATGGAAGGTTCTTTTTGACTTTTACTACGCCCCTTTGTGTGCTTTCGCCAGCGACTTGCTGCACGACGATATGCTGGCTGAGGATATCGTGCAGACTACCTTGATGAAGCTATGGAACAACGACAAGACGTTTGAAAGTCAGAAGCACCTGTCGTTCTATCTCTACAGGGCTGTCTATAACAACACGCTGTACCACCTGCGCGACCACCAGCAGTTTGTCAACGTCGAGATATCTGACGCCATCTCTCTGGGGCATCACGAGGACGACTTCGCCATGGCGGTAAAAGAAGAACTGGTGAGACAATTATATGAGGGCATACAGCAGTTACCCAAGCGTCGGCGTGAGGTTATCACCTTGTCTATAGAAGGGAAGACGGGGGCAGAGATTGCCGAGATTCTGCAGATTAGCCTCAGTACGGTCAAGGAGAGCAAGGCAAAGGCTATCGAGATGCTGAGGAAGTATGCCAAAGACAACCCTCTGATCTGCTTTTTATAGAAAAATATCACTTTTTTGGGTTTATCGATAATACTTTTACGATTTTTTGCATAATATACTTAAAAAGTAAAAGTATGAAAGCCGACGAGCAACACTTTATAGATACCATTGACGCCATTGCCCGAGATGAGCAACAGGCTGACCCACGATTGGAAGAGGTGCGCCACTTCTATCGCAGCACCATGGTTTCCGAACGACTGGCTCACTACCAGAAATACAACATCAAAAAAGCCTACAAATTGTTTCTTCGCAATACCCATGAGCAGCGCCCCGTGGCATATCGGCGCTATGTGGCTTGGGCGGCAGCTGCCATCTTTGCCGGCTTTATCATGATGATACCGTTCATGAGCGACAACAAACCGTCTCACGAGGTCATGGCGATGCTGGAAAAGCACATCCCTGCACTGACAGACTCGGTGCCCGTTATTACCACCAGCACGGGCAAGGTTATCCTGCTCGACCATGCTGATGACAACATGGATGTAGCGGGCACATCGGCCTATGTCACCGAGAGTGGTATTGCTATGAATAATTCCGACAAAGAAGAATCGCTCCTGGAACTGGTGGTGCCATACGGACGGCAATACCAGATAGCACTGCCCGACGGTACTGCCATCACCCTGAACTCGGGCTCTAAATTGAAGTTCCCCAACCGAATGGACCTCAGCCGGCGCGTTTATCTGGAGGGCGAGGCCTACTTTGACGTCAAGAAGACTGGTCGCCCCTTCAAGGTGAGCACCAGCGCAGGCACGATAACCGTCATGGGTACCACGTTTAACGTGAGAAGCTATGACGCCAACCATGCTGGCGTGGCCCTCTACTCGGGCCAGGTGATGTTTAGCGCAGGCGACAACGACTACCTGCTCGCTCCGGGCGAGGAAGTCGTGAAAGAGGGCAACGACATCACCATTCAGCCCATCAGCGACCCGAGAGCGTCGGCCTGGCGCAACGGACTCATCGTGTTCCGCAACCAGCGATTGGAGGCAATCATGGCCGAGATAGCACGCATCTATGGCGTCGAGGTGGAGTTTAAGGCCGATGTCAGAGATATCCGCTTCTCGGGCGAATGCCGGAGAACAGAGACCGTCGATGAGTTCATGCAGAAGATGAGGCTGACCGACGAGTTTGACTACGAGATTGACGGAAACAAGATCACCATTCAATAGTTACAAAAAACAAAAACTTAACCAAAGAAAAAAAATGAGTAACAATTATTTTTCTGCGCTCCCGAGGTTCTTGACAAAAGGGAGAAGACTTTTCTTTACGCTTACGTTGGTCTGCTGCTCTCTTCATGCCTCGTGGGCACAGCAACAACGTTTTTCAGGAAACTACAACAATGTAGATGTGATTAAAATCCTGGAGTCTGTTCAGGGAAAGACTCGGTTCACGTATGTGTATAATGCCGACCTGCTGAAAGGCAAGAAAGCCACCATCACGGCCAAGAACGAAACGGTGGCCGCCTTCCTGGCCCGTCTTTGTCAGCAGTTGGACCTGGAGGTGGTGTGGGATGGCGACTGTGCCGTGATACGCAAGGCCAATGCCGATGCACAGAAGATCGTTGTAGCAGGTCATGTCATGGACGAGGCCTCCGAGCCTCTGCCTGGAGTGGCCGTGACAGTTTCGGGCAAGAAGGGCACTGCCGTCACCAACAGCGAGGGTAACTACCGCATCGAGGTGCACGAGCAGGACGTGCTCTGCTTCAGCTTCATCGGCATGAAGCAGCAGAAGGTGCTCGTTGACCGTTCAAACATTGATGTGGTCATGCACGAAAACGTGGCTACACTGAACGACGTCATCGTCACCGGTTACCAGACCATTGACCGCTCGAAACTCACGTCGGCAGTTACAACCCTGAAGATGGATGACATCATCAATCCTGGTATGAACACCATCGACCAGATGCTGGAAGGCAAGGTGCCTGGCATGATCTTCATGCCTAACAGCGGTCAGCTGGGTGCTGCGCCCAAGTTGCGCATTCGTGGTACCTCGACCATCCTCGGCAATCGCGAACCACTGTGGGTGCTCGACGGTATCGTTCTTTCTGATCCTGTGAATGTTGATCCCCAGAGCATCAACGACCCAGACTTCGTCAATCTGTTGGGCAACGCCATTTCTGGTTTGAACCCTAACGACATCGAGCAGATTGACGTGCTGAAGGATGCTTCGGCCACCGCACTCTATGGTGCTAAGGCCGGCAATGGCGTCATCGTGATTACCACCAAAAAAGGTAAGATCGGTAAACCTTCGGTGGGCTATAACGGCAGCTTCACCTATACACGCCGTCCCCGCTACTCAGACCGTGACATCTATATGATGAACGCTGCCGAGCGACTGGACGTCAGCAAGGAACTGATCGATCGCAAGATGTATTATAATAATGTGACCCAGTGGTCTGGCTATGAAGAGGCACTGATGGACTACTATAGTGGCAACATCGACTACGCCACATTCAAGCAGCGTGCCGACTACTACGGCAGCGTCAACACCGACTGGCTCGGGCTGCTGACCCACGACGCCCTGTCGCACAACCACACCGTGAGCCTCTCTGGTGGCTCGCCCAACATCAAGTACTATGCTTCTGTGGGATACAGCCAGCAGGACGGTGCTATCAAGAAAGAGCAAAACGACCGCTACTCGGCCATGCTGAACCTCTCGGCCAACTACCGCAAGTTCAGCTCGCAGTTCCAGTTGGCTGCCAACACCACTGAGCGCACCTACACACCGTCTGACATCAACGTGATGGACTATGCCTACAACATGAGCCGCACCATGCCTGCGCACAATCCCGACGGTTCGCTGTTCTACTATCCACGCGTTGACATGTATGGCAACCGCTATGACTACAACATCATCAACGAGATGGCTAACTCGGGTGACAACACCGATGGCAATGCCATCAACCTCCGTGCCCAGATGCGCTACGAGTTGCTGCCGTGCCTGAACGTAGATGCCGTGCTGGCCTACGGTATCCAGAACACCACGCGCGAGGAATACTACACCAAGGATACGTATTACATCAACAACCTCCGCTCTGATCGTTCGCTCCGCAACGACATGTGTCCCGTCGGCGGTCAGCTGAAGCGCGAGGAGACACGCAACACCGACTACACGGCCCGTCTGCAGGCCAACTTCATGAAGACACTCGGGCAGAAGGGTAGTCACCTGATTACGGCTTCTGCCGGTATCGAGGCAAAGTCAACAGAGTACAAGGGCTTCAACATCACCCGCCGCGGCTACTTCACCGAGTTTGGCGGTTACTTCGATCAGGTGCCAACCACCTATTCAATGTATTACTCGTCGTTTATGGCATCGAAGGAGGGACTGGGCTATCGCACCCGTCAGCTCACCAACGAGATGGCATGGTATGCCACCGGTGGCTATGGCTACAAGGACACCTACATCTTCAATGTGCACCTGCGCGGAGAGCGCTCGAACCTCTTCGGTACGCGCGCCAACGAGGAGTTCTCGCCCATCTGGGCTGTTTCCGGTCGCTGGAACATGAAGAAAGACGTGCTGAAGAACACGTCCTGGGTGGACGATGCTTCTCTGCGCCTCTCATGGGGTTGGCAGGGCAACATGCTGCCGGGTCAGACCGCGCGCATGATTATCCAGCAGTCAAAGCTCACCAGCTATGACTTCAACGAGAACTATGCCACCATCTACAAGTATCCTAACCCCGACCTGAAGTGGGAGCGCACGGCTTCTTATAATGCCGGACTTGACTTCGCCCTGCTGAACAACAAGATTCGCGGTACGGTGTCTTACTTCTACAAGCACACCACCAACGCTTTCCTGACCAAGACGGTGTCGGAAATCAATGGTGTCAATCAGTATGTCATCAATGGCGGTACACTCGACAACCGGGGTATCGAGCTGTCGTTCAGCTTTACGCCCATCAACAATGCTACAAACATTGGTGGAACATCAAAGCGTGGCTTCGTATGGCGTATCGACCCACAGATTGGCGAGGTCATCAACAAGGTGGCCAACCGCGCCCTCAACAAGAAGAACAATGTGCTGCACGATGTGGTCACTTATAAAGACTACCTCAATGGCTCCATCGAGTTTACAGGAAAGCCTATCGGCACGTTCTATTCTTATAAGTTCAAAGGTCTGGACCACAACACTGGTGCGCCCACGTTCTACAACACAGAGGACGAGAACAAAGACGAACTGATGGCTAAGTATGCCAACATGACCAAGGAGGAGATCTTCGAGACCGTCATGGAGGAATCGGGCACGCGCGAACCCTACATCCAGGGTGGTATCACCAACTACTTCGGTTGGCGCAACTTCGGTCTGTCGTTCAACTTCACCTACTCGCTGGGTAACAAGATCCGTATGCTGAAGATTGCTTCTGGCTATGCCACCAACATCATCTATCCACAGCAGAACCTGCGTAAGGAGTACGTCAACCGCTGGCGCCGTCCGGGCGATGAGGCGTTTACCAATATCCCAGGTCTCGTTGTCGATCAGGCTTACAACACCTCTTGGTGGCAGCAGTATCCTGCAACGACCTATGAGTTTGCCGGCAGCATGTATGAGATGTACGACAACTCTAACATCCGTGTGGTCAGCGGTAACTACCTGAAGCTCCAGTCGCTGTCGTTCAAATACAATGTGGAGGACAACCTGGTCAAGGCGCTCGGACTGCAGTCCATGTACATCACCTTCACGGGCAACAACCTCTGGACGCTGTGCAGCAAGAAACTCAAGGGACAGGATCCTACACAGAGCGGCAGCTCGCCCTCTATCAACCTGTCAACACGTCCTACCTACACATTCAACATCAACGTAACCATCTAAAAATCACTGCAAAATGAAAAGACTATCAATATATGCGCTTTTGCTGGCCCTGGCACCCGTGCTCCTGACGTCGTGTGGCGACTTCCTGGAAGAGTATTCTACTGACCAGCGCTACTGTGAAAATGTGGATGACCTCGAGGCACTGATGATTGGCGAAGGCTTTCTGGGCTTCAGAAAGGGGGCTATCTACGGTCAGGGAACCATGAGCAAGTCGGAACTGGAGTCGACGAACGACCAGAGCCTTTACTTCCCCTGGATTCACGTGGTCGATGACGATGCCGAGGCGTTCCTCGTTGACTATGTTACAGAGGATGTAGGCACGCCTTACTACATGTTGGGCAAGCTGGCCAACTGGAACGAGGACCCCTTCAGCAGTATTCAGAACATACAGTGGGAGGATAAGGACTGGACCAAACTGTACAAGCATATCGGCGCCCTAAACTCCATCATCTTCCAGGCACAGGAGATAACTGGTAAAGATACACGAACAGAGAAGGTGACATTGCTGAAGCATGTCAGTGGCGAAGCCCACTTCCTTCGTGCTTTCTACTACTTCTACCTGGCTAATGCCTATGGAATGCCTTACTCGGAGGCTACTGCCAATACAGACTTCTGCGTGCCCTTGAAGGTGTCGGAGGTTATCGAAGACAAGCACTTCAAGCGGGCATCGTGCAAGGAGGTCTATAATCAGATATGGGCCGACCTCGAGGCCGCCGAGAAAGAGTTGAATGGCTACACCCCCGACTTCACATTGCGTGTAGGCATCGGTGCTGTCAAGGCTTTCAAGTCGCGTGTGGCTCTCTATATGGAGCGCTATCAGGATGCTATCGATGCTACTGATGCCTTCAAGGAGTTGGGCTACAAGCTCACCGACCTCCGTCAGCATGATGCTGCCAACAGCTTCAGCAACCGCAACTCCGTCGAAACGATCTTCACTACCGGCACTTACAATGCCAGTTTCATCTTCATCAACGACTCTACCGGCTCGTGGAATGGCGATGACAACCGTGCTTGCAGCTTCAAGGCCAGCAGCAGCCTGATGGACAACTTCAAGCCCACCGACTTGCGCCGTGAGTTTTTCTTCCGCAACAGTTCGAAGAACAAGGCGCCACTGCCCAACAAGTACTTCCCACAGCCAGACGACTACAACTTCCAGGATATGGCTTCCGACATCTTCACCTTACGCTATGCCGAGGTGCTGCTCAACAGAGCTGAGGCTCTGGCCATGCTCAATCAGACCGAGCAGGCACGTGCCACCCTGCAGCAGTTGCGCGAGAAGCGACTGACGGATGCCCAGTTGGCCGACATTCCTACGGACAACGAGAAGCTGGTAGAGTTTATCCGCACCGAGCGCCGCATGGAGCTCTGCTTCGAAGGTCACCGCTGGTTCGACCTGCGCCGTTATGCCGTGAACAGCCGCTATCCGCTCGCCGAGGATTTCGCCATCACACACCCGGCCTACTCCTACGACGCTGTTTCCAACACGTACTATCACATTGGCGACTATCGTCTGGGTGCGTTCAAGTACGACCAGGCTGCCTGGATGATGCCAATACCCAGTGCCACCATCACTTTCAACGAAGGAACCCTGACCAACCTTCTCCGTCAGACACGTACAATCATCAAAAACTAAATTAAAGCAATGAAAACATATAAGTATATCTTCGCAACGGTCCTTGCAGCACTGGCCCTGTCAGCATGCCAGGAAGAAGAGATCACCGAGTTTCCAGACTACACGAAGAACTGGTTTGAGCTTCAGGACAACCCTGACGACTCGGTTGCTCACGCGATGTATCAGTTCTATAAGGACTACAACATCCCCGTGTTTGCCAACGACACGATAGGTCAGCAGCAGCGCGTGGACGTCTTCGGACACGAATACACACACTACGAGACGCTCACACTGAGCTACTCCATGGGTGGCGGCGCTTCGGCCTACACGGAGCCGGTGGTGGATAATTTTGTATGTGCCACCCGTCAGTATATTCCTGCATTCCTGCGCTACCTGCGTGCTAACATCATGCCGCTGACACCTAAGAAGGTGCACATCCACAGCATTCTGCTCGTTGACCAAATGTACAGCCGCTCTTTTGGCAACGACGCCTTCAAGGGACTGAACACCCTCGTCATCTCTAACGTGGCTAATCTGGCCAACATGAGCGACAAGGAAAAGAAGGCCATGCAGGGCTCTATCCTGCGCGTTCTGTATGGCGACTACATCACGCACACGGATGAGTATAACGCCAAGCTGGAGCGCTTCTACAACGTGTCGAGAGACCTGTCGCCCTCAAAGGATATCTACAACATGTACACGGGCTATCTCCGACAGTATGTCACCGGTGCCGACCCCACTGACTGGAATCATCCCACCGTCGAGGAGGTGGGCTTCCTGGGGCCCGACCCGTCAAACAGTTATTATACGCCGGCCAGCACCTTCATGGACATCATGATGTACTGCCAAGCCATTCTCACGTATGATGAAGCTGAGTTTGAAGCGCTCTATGGTCAGTATCCCTATATCATGGAGAAGTATCATATCCTCAAGGAAATCATTGAAACCATTCAATAAATAATGAAAAAAAATCTCTTTCTTACGGGGCTCCTGCTGACTGTTCTCACAGCGGGAGCCCAGAATGCAAGCCTGAAAGGAACATTCCTGAAGGACGTTATGGGACAAAAAAGCAATATGCTCTATATTGCACAAAACGAGAAAGGACAGCTCGCGCCTAAGTCCATGGCTGCCCTCCGCTCTACCGACCGGTCTTTCCAGGCCAACATCACACCCGACATGGGTATCATCGGTAAGGTGAACTATGTGGGAGCCGACGGCGAGTTCTACCCCATTTATTTCAAAAAGGGCGAGACCGTCGATATCACTGTCAAGGACGGCACCATCCGTTTCAATGGAAAGCTCAGCAAGGAAAACAAGTTTTTCGCTGCATGGTACAGCTTGTTGGCCCCTCTGCGCCAGCTCGACTATACACCCCTGGGCCGCAGCACGGGGTCGCAGCGCTACCACGAGCTGATAGACAGCATCACACCGCTGGCGCAACAGCTCATTGCTCAGGTCAATACCGGCAATAGCTACTTTGACAACTGGGTCAAGAAGGCCATGCCTTATAACCTGCAGTATGATGTGCTGAACGTCTTCTCCAACGGCATTGAGTTTGGCCAGAAGACGGACTATCCTGCCTATCTGCAGAAGCTCTTCAACAACTACCAGTATGATAGCATGGACATGTGGAACTACAGTGCTGCTCCTTTCGATCTGATCAGCATCTATGCCTTTGGCCGTGCTTGGGTCTATAATTTCATCATGGGGCCCACACTGCCTATTTCCCTGACCTACATCTCTGACCCTCAGCTACGCGGCGAGGTTATGATTGAAGCCATGAACCGCCACTTGCTGGACAGCTGTGACGTGCGCTGCAAGCAGTACGAGAGTAGCTTTGTTACGGCCGACCAGAAGGCACGCCGCGACGCCCTGCTGCGCCGCTGGTTGGTCAACCAGCCTGGCAATCCAGCCATCGACTTCGCCTATGAAGATGTGAACGGAAAGCAGAAAGCGCTCTCTGACTACAAGGGTAAGGTGGTTGTCGTTGATGTATGGGCTACCTGGTGTGCCCCCTGTAAGAAGGAGATTCCCATGCTCGAACAGCTCCAGCAGGAGTTCCAAGGCCAGGATGTTGTCTTCATGAGTGTCTCGTTCGACACCGACCGTGCCGCCTGGCAGAAGATGATCACCGAAAAACACATGGGAGGCGTTCAGCTCATCAGCTACCGCAAAGGCCCACTTGTTGACGACTACGTCATCGATGCCGTTCCCCGCTTCATGGTGTTCGACAGACAGGGCAACGTCGTTACTACCAATGCGCCACGCCCCTCGGAGCCAGAGTTGAAGCAACTGATTGAAACCGAACTGAAAAAGAACTGATGCATATGAAGCCAAGAAACATATTATTTGTTGTGCTGCTGTTCTCAGCCATCATCTGCCACGCCCAGGGCATTGCTTTCACCACAGGCCTCACCTTCAAGCAGGCTGTTGCCAAGGCAAAGAAGGAAAACAAGATGCTTTTCATGGACTGCTATACGTCGTGGTGTGTGCCTTGCGCCAAAATGGCCAAGGAGATTTTCCCACTGAAGGAATGTGGCGACTATTTCAATTCGCGTTTTGTCAGCATACAGGTTGACATGCAGAAGGGTGAAGGCGTCGAACTGATGAAGAAGTTCCAAGTGCAGGCTTTCCCTACGTTCATTATCTTTGATGGCAATGGCGACGAGATCAACCGCATCACTGGCGGCTCTTCAAGTCTGGACGAATTCCTCAAGCGCGTTGAGGAGGCGCAGAAGCCCGACAACTCTGTTCCCATGATGAAGAAGAAGTTCTTCAGCGAACCGGAATACGAACTGGGCATGAAACTCATTAAGGCCATGATGGACCATGGACAGGACCCGGCACCCGTGATTGACGAGATGATGAAAAACAAGTGGGAGTCACAGCGCTACGACCGTTCGTTCTTCGCACTGGTTCTGGCCAACACCGACTTCCGCTCACCACGCTTCGACAAGATCATGCTCGACATTGATCGACTGAACAAGCATATCGGCACAGAACAGACGCGACGCATGATTCTCGACTCCTATCGTACAGGCATGTACCTGGTAGCCAGCGGTCGCGAACATGACTACACGGTGGACGACGTGCGCAAGGCGGCACTCATCACGGCGATGCTCGATTTTCCTCCCACCGAGGGCATCGCATTGGTGCCACGCATCGCACTGCATGTCATTGAGCAGGACTACGACAAGCTCATTGACTTCTACGACGAGGTGGTGCGCTATGTCCCCGCCAACGATGCATTCAAGGTAATCCTCAACGGACTGCTACAGGCTCAGTATCCCAAGATGAATGATGCCCAAAAGGCGAAATACGAGAACTATGTCAATAGCTTCGTCAAGTCTGCTACCTATGAGGCTCAGGGCATGGAGAACAGTCTGAAGTTCATGAAGGAACAGGATGCAAAAGCCAAGAAATAATATGAACACAAACCATCTGTTAGTAGTTATGAGGAGACGACTTCTTCTGTTCTCGTGCATCTTTAATCTCGCTGTTGCCTCAGCACAATCGCTGGACTCCGATTCGCTCCTGGTGACTCTGGGCACTGAGCTCCGCTACAACATGAGCCAGTTGCAACAGCAGCCCAACAATATTCCCTACTTCATGAGCTTGCGCCTGGTTGACGAGCAGAGCACCATCGTCCGCAGTAATCTCGGTGCTGCTACCGTCAATACCGCCCACAGCCGCATAATCACGCCACAGATTCGTCTGGGCGACGAGGCGCTCGACAACTTCAAATACCAGAATCAGGGCTCGGGCGATAATCAGCGCAATGGCCAAGGCATCAACATTCCCGTCAACGGTGCCGTCATCCCCTCTATGCGCCAGGCCATTTGGCAGGAGGTGTTGCGCCGCTATCAGATTGCTGTCAATAATTATAACGCGGCCAAGGCCAAGGCCTTCACAAGTTCGGAAGACGAGGACAAGGCACCTTGCTTTTCTAAGGCGCCAGTTGAACAGTACTATGAGCAACCTCTGCCTGCCAGGGCAACCAAGATTGACGTAGCGAAATGGAAGGAGCGCCTGAACGAAATCACGCGTGTCCTTCGGTCGTATCCTGACATTGACGCGGGGACAGCCGAACTGACCTTCCAGGTCATCCGCACCTACTTCACCAACTCTGAGGGTAGCCGTGTTGTGCAAAACCGCAAAGCGGCTCGTATCATCGTGCAGGCTTCGGTGAAGGCTTTCGACGGCATGTCTTGTCCGTTGCACAAGGACTACTTTGCTTACGAGCTGGACAACATGCCTTCGCAACAGCAGATGATCAGTGATGCTAAGGACATGATAGAACGCCTGAAGGCGCTGAAGAACGCACCTGTTGCCGACCCCTACACCGGCCCGGCTATCCTGTCAGGTCCAGCCAGCGGTGTTTTCTTTCACGAGATATTTGGTCACCGACTCGAAGGCCATCGCTTGAAAAAGGGAGGACAAACATTCAAGAAGATGGTTGGCGAACTGGTTCTGCCCTCGACATTCAATGTTTACTGCAACCCCACGCTGAAGGAATACAAGGGTGCCGCACTCAACGGTCACTACTTGTATGACGACGAAGGCGTGCGCGCCCGTCGTGTCGATTGCGTGACCAATGGCGTCCTGACCAGCTTCCTGATGAGCCGTGTTCCGCTTGATGGCTTCCCCGAGAGTAATGGTCACGGTCGCACCACAGGTGGCAATGACCCAGTGTCGCGCCAGTCTAACCTGATTGTCGAAACGACCAAGTCGTACACCGAAGATCAGCTCCGTTCAATGCTCATCGCCGAGGCAAAGAAGCAGGGCAAGGCTTATGGCTACTTCTTCAGGAGTGTCACCAGCGGCTACACGCTGACTGGCGAGGGCGGCAGTCTGAACTCGTTTAATGTCACACCACTCGAGGTTTACCGCGTGTTCACAGATGGACGCCCCGATGAACTTGTACGTGGTGTGGATATGATTGGCACACCATTATCGATGTTCTCCAACATCACGGCTGCCGGCAACGAGAGCAGCACCTTCACGGGCATGTGTGGCGCCGAGTCTGGTTGGGTGCCTGTATCTGCCACTTCTCCCATGATCTATGTTTCTAAAATCGAGACGCAGCGACGCATGGAGAACCTGCAGAAGCCCGAAATCCTGCCTGCACCAGAGGTCAAAGAGCTGAACGGCAGTAGGGAGGAGGATGTCATCTTCCAGGCCATGAGCGACGAGATGGACCGCACCAGCCGCTTGTCTTATCCGGGTTACCCGACGCCATTCCTCGTCAGCTACAACATCAGTCGTAACCATAGTGCGTATATACGGTCGGTGTTGGGCGGCAATCTGCAGGAGACCTATCAGCCGGCTACCACGACGGGTAGCATGAATCTCTCGATGGGCAACAGTATGCTCATTGGCGACATGAAGCCCGGTCAGGTGGTCTCCATCGACTTCACTGATCAGGTCGATTACAACAACATCCGCCACGGGTTCTGGTCAGCGTCTGACTATCTGTACAAGTACGGACTGAACGGTCTCTCGCAGAAGATGACATTTCGTGCTAACAACCCCCAGTCGGAAGAGGAAAAGGCCATCCCCGACATACTGGTCATGAAACCGACAGAGATTATCGAGCCATCCGTCACCGACACCATCAACTATAGCAAGATGAAACAGGTGGCCATGCGTCTTTCTGCCATCTTCAGCGACTATCCTGATATCTACAACTCAAGTGTCAGCCTGTATGCCCGCAACAGTTCCCTGTATAGGCTTACATCGGAAAATATCAAGATAAAGAGCAATCATGGCTTTGCCGAGATCGACGTCGTGGCCAGCATCCGTACCCTTGATGGCAACGAGTATCATGACAACCTGCAGAAGTTGGTATGCTCGGATGCAGAACTCGAGTCACCGGCACTGATGGCAGAGGTTCGCAACTTTGCCGAACACCTCATGCAGATACGCCAGTCAAAGGCTGTCAACGACTATTATAGTGGTCCGGTAATGATTGAAGGCACGGCCATCTGTAACGTCATAAACGCCAGGATTCTTCCATTGCTGACGGCTAAACGTACGCTGGAAGAGGGTAGCAGCTTGTCCAGCTTGCTCGTAGGTAAGCGTATCCTGGATCCTCACTTGTCCATCAGGCAGTACACAAACATGCCTATCTACAAGTCGGTCAAACTGCTTGGCAACTACACATACGACTTCGATGGCGTCAGACCGGCCAAGGAGCTGACACTGCTAGAGGGTGGCTTCGTGCGTCAACTGCTCAACGGACGCTACCCAGCCCTCAACAGTCTGTCGTCCACTGGCAACAACCGCTTTATGAATGCCTCACAGACGGTAGGCTCTACTGTTGTCCCTGGCATACTGAAGGTCTCGGTGGACAATGCCAAACCATTTGCTAAGCTGAAGGGACTGCTTTGCAAGACAGCCAAGAACCAGGGACTGCAGACGGCCTTTATCATCCGTCAGCCTGCGGGATGCAACCCTTGCCTCTATCGTGTCAACGTGGCTACTGGCGAGGAGGAGCTGGTTCGTTCCGACCAGTTGCCTGATGTTCAGAAGAGCGATCTGCTGCACATCCTTGCTGCTTCTAAAGAGGAGAATGTCACCAACACCATTATCAATGGTGTCGGCACGTCGTTCATCACGCCTGCGGGCATAATCATAGAGAACATGGAGTTCTATATGAAAAAGCCTAAGCAAGACATGCCTTTCCCCGTACAGATGCCTCGATAAAACATATTCCTATAAAAATTACTAACGCGCCCCCGAAAGCCTCTTCTGACTTCCGGGGGCTTTTTCTTTTAAAAGACACAATAACCTTATTATAAGACATAATCTTCGCCAACAGGGTATCCGTGTGCTTCGCTTTAGCAATCAGCAGGTGTTTACATCCATGCAAGGTGTCTTGGCTGAGATTTTGCGCGCAGCCAATGGAGATACTGACCCCACCCCCGCCCCCTCCCCTACATGGGAGGGGAGCGCTACGGAGTCCTTGGATTTTCAACCGCATAGTACGAAAGATTCCTTTTTGGGGGTATGTTCTATGAATTGCATATATCATCCGCTGAACTCCCCTCCCATGTAGGGGAGGGGTCGGGGTGGGGTCAGTAACTAAACAATATTCCGCAGATTTCTACGCAGCCACTCCCCTCCTTTCCGCTCGAGCTCTGCTCGCTTGCTACCGAAGGGACGCAAGAAGAGGAGGGGCAGGGGTGGGGTCTGTATCTCCATTGACAGTTAGAACAATACTGACCCCACCCCCGCCCCCTCCCCTACATGGGAGGGGAGGGCTACGGAGTCCTTGGATTTTCAACCGCATAGTACGAAAGAGTCTTTTATAGGGTATGTTCTATAAATTGCATATATCATCCGCTGAACTCCCCTCCCATGTAGGGGAGGGGCAGGGGTGGGGTCAGTAACACTTTTGGTTTGTGGAAGTGAAATAAAAGTTTTACTCTTTTTTGCCAAAATCCTTGCAAAAAATCTCAAAAAGGTGTATATTTGCATCATAAAAAATCTCAAAAAGGTGTAAAACCTAATAGAGTAAAAATCTCAAAAAGGTGTAAATTGCACTATTATGAAGCGAAAAATTTATCAGCAACTCCTTGAATGGAAGGAGGAAAGACATGGAGAAGTGGCACTACTCGTGGAGGGTGCGCGACGTATTGGAAAGAGCTATATTGTAGAGGAGTTTGCCAAAAACGAGTACGAGTCATACATCCTCATTGACTTCAATAAGGCTCCCCAGATGGTCAGAGACTGGTTCGACCTCTATCTTGAAGATCTTGACACGCTGTTTCTCTATTTAAGTCAGCATTACAAAGTGAAGCTCCATGAGCGCAAGTCGCTCATCATTCTGGATGAGGTTCAGTTATGCCCAAGAGCAAGAGCAGCCATCAAGTTTCTTGTAGCTGATGGTAGATATGACTATATTGAGACAGGTTCGTTGGTCAGCATTAAGAAAAACATGCAGGGGATTGTGCTTCCATCGGAAGAACGCCCAATACAGATGTATCCGATGGATTTTGAGGAGTTTCTTTGGGCTACAGGTAATGACATGTTAATGGACTTGATACGGAAGATGTATACAGAACAGAAGCCAATGGGACAGGCTTTCCATCGACAGGCTATGGATGCTTTCCGTCTCTATATGATAGTGGGAGGGATGCCGCAAGCCGTCAAGAAGTATGTTGAGACCAAGGACTTTGATGCTGTGGATGCTGCCAAGCGTGACGTACTGGCCATTTATCGAAATGATATTTTTAATTATGCTGATGACATGGCCGAAAAGGTGGTATCTATCTTTGATCAGATACCTTCTCAGCTCTCCAAACACGAAAAAAAGTTCCGTTTGTCTGCTCTGATACCAGGTGCAAAATATCGCGATTGGGACGACGCTTTTTTCTGGTTGAAGGATGCGCGCGTGGTTAACATCTGCTACAATTCGACAGAACCTAACATTGGACTAAAGATGAACGAAGACCGTACGACATTGAAGTGTTATATGAACGATACGGGCTTGTTGATTAGTCATGCCTTCGATGAAAAGGGTATCGTCTCTTCAGAGATATACCAGAAACTTCTTTTTGGAAAGTTGGAGGTTAATGAGGGAATGCTCATTGAGAATGTCGTATCCCAGATGTTGATGGCCAGCGGAAACAAGCTTTTTTTCTATAGCAAGTCGTCGGAGACTGCCGAGGATCGTATGGAAATCGACTTTCTACTCCCAAAAGATAAGGTGACCAGTCGCCATAATATTCGCCCGATAGAAGTCAAGAGCGGCAAGAATTACACACTTTCCTCTCTGAAAAAAAGCATGAAGAAGTTTGGTGAATACATAACCACTCCCACTGTGCTTCACACAGCTGACTACAAGGTGGAGGAAGGAATCACC
Organism: Xylanibacter brevis P6B11; assembly: GCF_000621825.1. Lineage (NCBI taxonomy): Bacteria > Pseudomonadati > Bacteroidota > Bacteroidia > Bacteroidales > Prevotellaceae > Xylanibacter > Xylanibacter brevis. The sequence continues at coordinate 304,091 of NZ_KK211352.1, read as the reverse complement.
TATCTTCCTGTTTATATGACGCCCTTGTTGTAAGCATAAAAAGATGCAAACCATCTGATACTCCATATTCGTCTTCCAACAGTCTAACTCAGAATAAAAACCAAACAAAAAGAATGATGATAAGACGATGAAAAAGTTTGTGGCTCAATGATGGTGATGGATGCCGCGAAACGCTTTGTGGCGTGTGTTTCTGGTTAAAAAGTGAAAGTATATTCACGTTTTAAAAACTTTAACACAAAAGGTTTGCAGGATGTTGTCTTTCTTTTTACCTTTGCTGCCAATTATATATGTGCTGACTGAAGAGATGGCCCGGCCACATGGGTAAGGATGTGGTGAAGATGCAGAGACGTGGGCCATATAACCATAAACAATCGATAGTGCTGTTTCGGGGAAACTCCCCGTTGCAGTTAGCGCTATAAACTTTTACCAATAAAAAAACCAATGAAAAAGAACTTATTCTTGCTGCCCTGCATTGCAGCGTTTCTTGTTGTTGCTGTTTTTTCCGCATGTACACGTGGAAGTTTGCATACGTCATATGCAAGAAACCAGCTTGAGATTAATGATGACAGCGTGCGTTTTGACCTTCGCTGCGATTCAACTAAATATATAATAGACAGGGTCATCCCATTGTCTGTTCCAGAACGATTTTTGGGGCTGCAGTGTGAGAAAATGGAATATGTTGATGGCTATTTCTACTTGTTAGACAAGGAAGTGAATCATTCGGTTCTTGTGTTTGATAGTCTCGGAAATTTTGTTGCATCACTTGGTCGGAGAGGACATGCAAATAATGAGTACATAGAAAAGCCTTCCGATTTTTTTGTGGATTCCAAGCATAATAAAGTCGAGGTTTTCGAAAGAAGTAACCCTAGAGTCCATATCTTCTCCCGTTCTGGCAAGCAGGAGAATTACGTGAAGTTAAAGATGTGGCCTTATGCAATAGGAATTACAAGCGACAATAACATAATGGCTGCTTTTGACAACGAAGAAGCCGGGGGAGGCTTGCAGTTGGGTATATTCAACCATGATGAGGAACTTGTCAAGCCATTTTTTGAAATAGATTGTAATCATGAGTTTATTAACGACGAGATGTGTTTTGTTAGATCCGGAGATTATTTATACCACATTCCGAATCTCTCAGACTCTGTACTCATTTTCAAGTCAGACTCTCTGGTGGAAGTGAAGAAAATCTGTTTTAAATCTCCTTTTCTTACTAGCGACATCAAGAAAAAAGCGAATGTAGGCGACATTGAGGAATATATGCGATATGAAGGTATTAATGGAATTCGAAACTATTATGAAACTCCTAGATATATCAATCTGTCTTACTCAAAATCGATGTTAAACGTAAATTGTATTATAGACAAGAGGACAGGATCTCAGTATCAATTCCTGACCGTTCCGTTTAAAGGTTTTTTCCCTGCCCAAGCCTACACATTGAGTGGCTCAACATCATATTGGCTGATTACTAAAGAAGATGTCGATATGATAATGGATCTAGCCATAAACAAAAGCAGTTCAAAAAAAGAACAAGAGAAGGAATGGTCTGTTACTCCATCCGTGGTAAAGGACTTGTTGTGCAAGAAATACGGTCTTCCAGCTATTGTTCAGATAAGGTTTAAAGACTAAACTTATACTACGACTTCCAGGAACGAGAGCACAAGAAGCATTACTACATGCCAATGTGATCTCTAAAAAGCATTGAGATATGAAAATAGTAAAGGTAATAGTGTTTTGTGTCGTGTCATTGTTTGTTTGTGGTTGTGCAAAACAGAACAATTGTCGCACTTTTGACATGACAACTCATGATTTTGACAGGTGGGACCAGCTTGTCAGTGTAGAAAAATACATCGTACTAGAGGAAACCGATAATAGCCTGTTATCCGGTATTGATAAATGTGTGATTGGTGACAATGCGATATATGCGCTTTGCAGAAAGTTTGATAAGGTGTATAAGTTCTCTCTTGAAGGAAAATTTTTATCAACTGTTGGCGAAAAAGGCCGTGCGAAATCAGAATATCTTGGCATCAGTGATATCGCATACGACCAAAGCAGCGGTGATCTTGTGGTAGCAGATTCGCGTGGCCTTTTGTGGTATGATTCCTCTTTAAAGTTCAAGAAACGCATGGCCATGGATGATGTGGCGTTGTTTGATTTTAGTTCAGAGGGTGATATCCTATTTTATGGTCAAGACAGCAGATATAGTGTGACATGCTTAAAAAACGGGAAAATTGCTGGCGTTCGCGACAAGACAGGCTACGCGTTCTTTTCAGATGTCTTCTATCGTAATCAAGAAGAGACAATGGTGGTTTCAGACTATGGTCAATTCTTCATTGATAGATACAAGGATGGGAAGTTGTCTCGCATCTATGAGTTTGATATGGGCCAAGATGCGCTTCCCGAGAATATGAGACCTCAGTCAAGCCCGGAATTCGAGAAGGTTGACGATATGGAAGATTATTTCAAGTGTTTGCAGCGTGCATGTGAGACGAAGACATGGCTTTATACCGAATTCCGAGGCCCCCATCATTGCATTTACAAAGGTTATATAAACAAAAAGAGCGGACAGGTGTTCTTTGGCAAGGCTCCCTTCGATGAAGCTTATGGCATAGTAGGAACCTACCAAGATCAGTTTTATGCATTGCTATATCCCGAATATGTTGGCGAGAATTCATACATGAGGAAGTTTGTGGTTGATAATGGTCTGCAGGACGTACACAATCCAGTTGTCATATTTTTAAAACTCAATGAAAAACTATAATGAATGCTTGTCCAAGCAAACTTCGTTTAGATGCTTAAATTATGAAAGGTCGGATGTCCTTAAAGATATAATAAAATTTTAAAAAGAGTTGTTTTTATGAATAAATTGAATGAGGCACTTCTCTATTCGTTATGTGGTGTCATACTTTTTTTGTCTTATTCCTGTGGTAATAAGGAAAGACGAGATATTACAGCAGGTGCATTAAACACTTATATGGTCGGAGAGAGAAATGACAGCATAAAGGTCTCCGATATCTCTAAAGAAGCGACAGCTATTCCACTCGACTCAACAGTTTTCTTGGGACTGGTGCATAAGATGGTTAATAGCGGAGATTCTGTGTTCCTTCTTGGCGACCGTGGCGTGTATCTGTTTGATCTTCAAGACGGCAGACAGAAGAATTGTTATGAAAAGAAAGGTAGGAGCAGAAATGAGTATGCGAGAATCAAGGACTTTGATGTGGATTCTGTAAGTGGAAAGATATATCTTCTCTGTGATCCAGAGAAAATCATAGAGCTGACACCTGATTTCCAGTTCTCTCGTTCCATAGAAACTCAGGGCGATTATGAGCGTCTTGCAGTTGTTGACGGGCGCATATATCTCTATTCTTACTACCTGCACAAGTTGGACGTGTTGCAAGGCGACACGACGACATTGCTTATGGATATTCCCGAAACACGAGCTTGGGTGTATGGTGAATCCACCATTTTCCATAAGACGGACGCTGGTCTTCTGTTTACTCCCGAGCCTTTCTCAACAATCTTTGCTATCAATGGCAATGAAATAAAGAATCTTATCCATCTGTCATATCCCAACGAGCGTGAAACAATGGAAAGAATGACAAAGTCGAAATTAGAAAAAGAAGAGCTGTTTGAATATCCTTTCCCCAAAATCGCAAAGGTAGTGGTCACAGATAGCATCATGATGGTGACATATTCCTATGCTATTGCACCTCGGGTATGCTTAATAGACAGGAAAAATCACAGAGTGATTGCAGATGGGTGTCAGAACTATATTCTTCCTAAAGTTGGTGTCCATGGCTCGTTGATAGGCGAATTTATTTATTACCACGATGAAGATATGGGCGGATTTCTGGACAACGCAAACGTGAAATATACATTCGTTAGCCAGCCAGCAAAGGAAACCGATCAACACGTAATTCTTAAGTATAAGCCATTACCATGAAACAATCGATAGTGCTGTTTCGGGGAAACTCCCCGTTGCAGTTAGCGCTATAAACTTTTACCAAACACATATTTAACAATAGACAGTATGAAAGTATTGTATAATTTTGGAATTGCATTGCTCGCTTTAATGTTGATGTGTTGTGGCAGGGCAATTGATACCAACCAGACAGGTAGCGTCCTGTTTGTGGACGTTGATAGTTCAAAACCGGTAATTACCAATGATGAAGCAGGCTTGCTTGTTCCTGATGATGGAGACTTGTTATCTGTCAGTTGCAGTTCTGTAATTGGTGAAGTGGAGGACATGAAGTTTGATAAAGATAAAATCTTTTTGTTGGGCGACGATCGTGAGAAAATTCATGTTCTGAATAGTAAGGGCGTCTGCGAAAATGAGATTTCTCGTCTTGGCAAATCGTCTAAGGAATATATCGAGATAACCGATTTCTATGCAGCCAACGGCAGTGTGTACGTTTTGGATCTGTCGTCGCAGAAGGTCATTGAGTACGGTTATGATGGAACTTTCAAAGGTTCTACAAACATTGAGAGATATTGGGCAAATTACATCTTTGTTATCGATGACCATTTGTTCCTTGTCAATCAAGGAAGTGAAACGGAAGAGGGTAAAAAGGGCCTCTTTGAAATTACGAAAGACGGCACATTAGTTGCGTCATATCTCCCTTTTGAGAAAACCCCTGGTCTTGATTGTGATATTTGCTGTGCACCTTGTTCAGCAGATACGATGTTCTATGCCGATAGAGAGTCGAACACCATATACAAGGTGACGAAAGGTAAGTGTGAGCCTTTTATAACGCTCGATTTTGGCAAGTATAATCTTCCGGAGAAATATAAAGGGCTGGATGCCAGAGAACTGATGTTTAAAAGTGATGGAGACTATAAAAAGTATTCTCTCGGAATCGAGAAAATACAGGTCTCCGGCAATTTGTTGTTCGTTAGGTTTGATCTTGATCTAAACAGTTATCTTCTCGTTATCGATTACGTCAAGAAAGAGCAGGTCTTACTTTGTAGAGGTATTTCTGTAAAGAGTATGTATCAAATGGGGTTGATGTACTACTATATGAACGGAGATTATGTATATAACGTTTATGATGCAGAAGATTTTGTACAAATTGTCGAATACATGAAAGATTCTGAAACAACAATTGATAAATTGTATTGGCAGCAATTAAATAAGGCAGCAACAGAGAGACAATCGGATATTGGTAATCCTGTTATTGTAAAATATAAAATTAGCAATAAATAATATTCATATAAATATGCGTATATGAAACAAATATTCTTGTTGTTTACAGTTATAGCCGTCATTTCGTGTGCCGGTCGTGTTGACGATAATCTAGGTCCTCATGAGACGAGATATCTGACAATTGATCCTTCTAAAGAAAAATGGATGGATGTTTCAGAATACGACATCGTTGATGTGCTACCTCTTGATTTGCCTGAAAAATATCCTGCAATCGTAGTAAGGGATATACAGATTGCGAACGATCGGATATATATACTGGACCAACTGGCTAATAAAACGGTCCTTATGTTTGATACAAACGGGAAATTCATTTCTCAATTGGGTAGGGTAGGACATGCCAGAAACGAGTATGTTAAGGCACCAGAGTCGTTTAGTGTTGATGAAAAAACTGGCATTGCTTATTTGTATGATAGGGATTCGGACAAGATATTGAAATTTGACTCGGAAGGAAAATTTCTGGAGTCTATAGAATTTAAGAACTGTGTACCTGGCAGTTTTGCGGTTACAGGAAATGCTAACTTTCTGTGTTGTTCAGAGAGAGGAATGAATGACGAGGATGCTCAATTGGCGCTATATGATAAGGATGGCAGGCTGATAGAGTCATTTCTGGCTGCGCCATCAGTCAAAAAGTTGTCTTTGATGGGAAAGCCGATATATAAGGATGGCGACAGAATTTCATGTTATCCATTTCTCTCTGATTCAATAGTTGTTTTTAAGGGTGATGAATTAGACTATACGATAAAGATCGATTTTCAAGGTCAATTTACGCCTGAAGAGATAAGAAAAAAAAGCATGGAAGAAGGAGACTTTATGCCTCTTTACGAGCATAAAGGAGCGCAATTTATTGATCAGATTGAAGTGACCGATTCGCTTATCCATGTGGGATATGCTTACAATTTGACATATTCCCATTTCGTAAAGAATATGAGTAATGGAAAGACCTATAATACGACTCATGGTCCGTTGTTCCATGGCTATGTACCTATGAGTGAATTCTATGTGGCCAAGGATAAATTATTGTATTACATAGATGAGGAACATGTTAATGCGTTTAATCCGAATAAACCAGAAGTTAGGAATTCTTCCAAGCCTACAATGCTGGATATTATGGACAAAAAGTATAAATTCCCTTTGATAATGATGGTGAAGTTGAAGTGAAAAGTCAATGTTGTACAGTAAGTTAGGGAACGACAAGTTCGTTCCGTTAATAAATAACTAAAAAACAATGAAAATCAAAAGCAGGAAGAAAGCCATTGCGCTTTGCGCAGCCTTCGCCATCGCAGGTGTGGGCTTTAGTTCTTGTCAGAACAAGGAAGAAGTGACACGTGATGTTTTTAAACAGATTCATTTCGACCTGGAGTCATCTTGCCAGGTAAAACTTTTGTCTGAAATCTGTGATAGTGTTTCTCTTATTCAACTCGAAACAAATGATAAATCTGTGATTGGAATTGTGGACAAGTTGCTGGTAGATTCTTCCAATATCTACGTATTGAGTAGCAATCAACTGTTTGTCTATGATGTAAAGGGACATTATAAGTTTGTTATTTCACATTTGGGGCATGCCATCAACGAATACATAGAAATAAATGATTTTTGTATTTCGGAAAAAAGTATATTTTTGGCTGATTCACAATCTAAAAAGATATTGGTTTTCTCAAAAGATGGTGTTTATGAGAAAACAATTGAGACCACGATGTTCCCCGAACACATAGAATCTCTTAACAATCGCAAAATAGCGATTAGCGCCAATGGAGCGGAAGGTAAAAGACTCACATTGCTTGATGTTGAGGATGAGGATAGTCTACAGTCTTACTTCCAGTATGAAAGACGTTTTTCGAGTCCCATTCCGCAAGTGTTTATCCGTTCGAGTGATAACCAACTATACTACAAGCAACCATTTTCAAATGTTTATTTCCGCATTTTAGAGAATGGCGATATAGAAGAAGCCTATCTATTGGACTTCGGAAAGTATAATTTCAAGTTGTCAGACTTGGATGTTATGAATATTGGTGGCTGTCGTATCCTCTATGATACTAAGGGGAATGTAAATATCCTACGCTTCAATGAGAGCAGTAACATGTATGAGGTAGAAATTGAGTGTAACCGAATATCGGAAGAAGGACAATTCATTATGTTGGCTAGTAAAGACTCTGAACGGACGTTTATGATAAACAGTGATAGCTATAAGGACGATCTTACTTATGCTGATTACAGAATAGTGCCAGACTTTTCTTTATTATACAATGATAATTTTTGGGGCGTAATTTATCCAGCGTCATGGCGTCAGAGTTTTGCTGAGATTAAAGACAAACCGCATAGTATTCAATATGAGAATATAGCAAAAATAATTAGCAAGATTTCTGACGAGCAAAATCCAATCATATGTGTATATCATGTAAAACCAACTCTATGATAAATTATGTAAAGATTATAGTGACTCTGCTGTTTGTGGCATTTGCATCCTTGTGTTATATTTCGTGCTCTCAGTCTATGTTTAACGCACTTGGTGACTATAAAAGGGAGGTCGTAAGACTCAAGCCAGATGCAGATAATGAAGGGTTAAGACAGAATCAGTACACCGTAGACTCTGTTTGCGAATTATCGTTGCCGAGTGGGATGGAGCTGCATGAAGCCACAAAGATTGTTGTTAAGAACGGCAGAATCTATGTCATGGACTCGGAATTTGATAAGACGATATATGTTTTTGATACTTCAGGTAAGTTCTTGTTTCGAGCAGGCGAAAGGGGAAGAGCAAAGAACGAGTATATAGACGGACCTGCAGACTTTTTCGTCGATGACCATCGTTGTCTTCACGTTTTCGATGGTAACGCATATAAGATAATTATCTTTAATGATTCTGGTACTACCGATAAGGTTGTTGATGTTGCGTATCTCCATCCGGAAGATTTTGGAATGCTGTCGAATAAGGAATACATGTTCGACTTTAATATTAATAAAAATGAAAGCAACTCTGTCTTGGTGAAGTGTGATAAATATAATTATGTAGAACGGGAGCTGCTGCAGCGTGAAGACGTCTATACTTATGTTGCCTCACAGCAAACGTTTTATGCTAACGGTGATAGATTGTCCCATATACCGTTGTTGTCAGACTCGGTGCTGGTGTTTAAAGGTGATAGCCTTGAGAAAGTTGTAAAGTTCGATTTTAATGGCAGGTTCATTATGGACGAAGAACCCACTCTTGTTGTCGGCAAACATACCCCTAAGGAGATAAGTGCATATAAAGGGGTGAGAGGACTCGATTACTATCAAGAAACAGAAAACCTGGTTCTTTTAAGATATACGTATCAATCTGTCTGTACTTATTGGCTGTATAACAAAAAAAGTAAGAAAAGCATCACAAGTACTGCCTTGATAGATGGCTTCAGCGGTCTTTATAATTTCTTTGTGAATGAAAACCAAATTATTTCACTTGTGTTCGATACTGGTGAACCTTTTAGCAAAGAAATGTATGATTACGGTTATAACAGAGTGCCTGAGCAACTGCAGAGAATATACGATGGAAAGACAAAACTCCCGGCAGTAATCTTCTTTAGCGTAAAATGACATATCAAGTATACTTGTGCCAACCGAGAAACTGTCCAACGTCATTTTGGTATTAATGAAATGAGAATTTATAATTAATAATTTGTATGATGGTATTTAAGAATATCTTTTGTAAGGTCATAGGACTCTTTTTGTTCAGCAGTGTGTGTCTATTCGAGTCATGCGCAGAAGGCGAAATGGTTTCTAATGTTGTGTATGCAAATCTGAATAATGTTAAGTCGTTATCAGACAAGGATATTATTGATAGTGTTGAAATCATCTCTCTGCAAGGCACAGATTCGTGGATTCAAAAAATTGATAAGGTTGTAGAATCTGATACTCTTCTGTATGTGATGGATCAAAAGAGCAAAGCTGTTTATGTGTTTTCTCATACAGGAAAATCACTCTCAAAAATATCTAATGTAGGACATGCAGCCAATGAATATATTGAGATAGACGATATTTTTGTTGATAAGCAAGATGGCTGTATCAACATATTGTGTGGGCTTGATAAGAAAATACTGAAATATAATGCTGCTGGTACCAAATTGCTTGAGGTTATAACTCTTCCAATGTCTTTCCGACGAATTGTTTCTTACAATGGCGGATATGTGGGATTTATGGGAAATTGCAGTGAGGATGGAAAAGCGTTTCATAACTTGTGGGTTATGGATAAGGATTTCAAAATTCTAAATTCATACGTTGATATAAATCCCAATCTGGAAGGTATTTATAATAGTGATATCGCTACATTTTCCGAACATGAAAACAACTTGTATTTCTTTTCGAACTCAGGTAGGGAAGTCTATCGATTAAACGGCATCAGCTCTAAGCCGTCTTTGTCGTTTATGTTGGATTGTGGTGAAGCGAATCCTCATCACTTAACGGCTGAAGACTATTCTGATTGGCAGCGTATGTTTGAGATTTCAAACAAGTACGTAATGAACATCAGTGATTTTAGGGAAACGGATAATTATATTATGTTTTATTACCTGTATCAGGGATGTTATTATCTTACGGTACAGAATAAAAAAGAAAACAACACTCAAACCTATAGGTTAGATACGTATTGTGGCGATTATCTTTTCGAGTTCGGACATGTTGTTGACATGACAGACGATGCAATTTATACATCAGTGCAGGCACAATCTGTTTATTATCCTTGGAAGGGTGGAGTTGAGTCTATGGATTTTGAAAAGCGTTATCCTCAGCAAGTAAAAAACATTAGAAAGAAGTTTAAAAATATCAACCCAGATGGGAATCCCTTTATAGTGAAATATTATTTATGCAAAACATTACGATAACTAGGAAATATCTTCTCAAAGATTGTGACGTAGTAGAACGTGTAGACCGATATTCACAAAGTTCATGGTGTATTAAAATAAAGCGTGATTAATTAATAGGGAGGGGCTATGAGGGTCCCCTTCCTTATGCTAGATATGAAAAATATATTGTTTACTGTGGCATTGTGCATAGCCTTATGTTCATGCGACCTGTCGCACAGGTATTACAATCCTGACATCCGAAGAGATAAAGATGTAAGAACCACCAGTGATACACTTCAGTTAAGCGAAATGCAATCTCTGAATGCAGATGTATATAAACTACTTTGCATAGATAGTTATCTGATTTTGGCCCAGAGGGATAAGGATGCCCTTTTTAGGGTGCTGGATACTTCGACCGAAAAAGAACTTGCCGTCTTTGGCCAATTGGGGCATGCACTCAACGAGTTTGGCAACTTCCCATTCTTCGAAGGTCAAATATATTGTCTGCGAGACGAAAAGGGACTACCGCTGCTATTTGTGAAAGATGGGACATGCACAAAGGTTATAGACCTAAGGCGGTCTGTTGCCACGAAGAAGTGTGTAGTGAAAAGTGTCATTAAAGGACAGAACAGAAGTGTTTTTCATAGCACGTTCTATTTGCCTGGTCAGAAACGTTTCATATACAAACGAGTCAGTTACGATGACCCTAGAGACAATTTGTTCTACCCGCCAGAATTCTGTCTCATAGACGACGAAGAGAAGATATGGGATGTTTACCCCGATATAGTAAAACCCAAAGACTTCCCGCAAAGTGTAGATGCAGATTATGATCAAATGTTGATTGTGTCGACAGACGGTCTTCATGTAGCCAGCGTGAATAGCAATATCGATATAACAACGATTTTTGATCTCAGCAAAAAGCAATCATTGGGTATTGTTAATCCTGATAGCTACACGTATGAATTCCTGGAGAAGGAGATAACAGAGTCTAATGCTCATGAAAAGATTAGGCTCTACAACGTGTCTGCTTGTGCAGCTAGGGAAATCTTTGTTGTCTTGGAGAATGGCAAAACCCTTGACGAGATCAACCGTGATGAAGCCAGCGGAAGGGAAAACAAAGGCTTGAAGTTATGTGGCTATGATTGGGATGGCAACTGCCAGTTTGCTTATTGTATAGACAAAAACATTTCTAATATTGCATACGATGATTCACACCATAAAATGTATGCGATAGATGTGGCAAGTGGAAAGTTATATGCTGGTATGTTGAAATAGTGTTGATCTAAGATATAGGAAGATGGAAGAACCCTGGGGATGGTTCTATTGATCAACAGATAACTAGAACCATCCCCATGATCAAACTAGCTGTTGGCTATTGGCTGACGACGTTCACGGCACCCTCGGGGTTGTTGGTGGTGATGTAGTCGATGCCCAAGTCGCGAAACTCACGGAAATGCTCGTCATTGTCAATCGTCCATACGTTTGTGTACATACCCAGCTCATGAGCCTCCTTCACCCATTCCGGATGCTTTTGGAAGACGGCGAGGTGGTAGTCCAGACCGGTGATGCCCAGCTTGTGGAGTTCTTTCGGCGTTATCCATCCGCTGAGGAAGGCTACACGGGCCGTCGGGTCGAGGCGTGCTATCTCTACGCAGGCGGCCAGGGAGAAAGAGATATACTCCACCTTCTTTTGCATGCCGGCCTTGCTCACGGCCTTCACGATCTGTCGCGCCGACTCGAGGTTCTGCTGTAGCGTGCGGCATTCCTTGATTTCGATGATGAGCTTCGTCGAGGTGGTGCTCTTCTTCAGCAGGGCAAGCATATCTTTCAGCTCGGGCATGTGTTCGCCATTCTTCAGAATGAGGGCGCGGCACTCGTCGGCCGTGGCATCCTGCAGGGTGACACCGTCGTAGCTGGCATCATGGTTGACGAAGAGGTGGCCGTCGCGTGTCAGCCAGATGTCTATCTCGCTGCCGTAGATGTCCATGTCGAGGGCGAGCTGCAGCGAGCGGCGTGAGTTCTGTGCAGACCCGTCGACATCCCAGTGGCCGCGGTGGGCGATGACTTGTGTGCCTTTGGGCGACAGGGGCTTTTCTTTTTCTTGTGCTTGAAGGGTTGCCGTCAGCATCGATAGGGTGAGGATTGCGAAGATTTTCAGGGTTTTCATTTTGTTGGTCTTTAATGTTAAATGGTTATATTATTATTTCCAAATGAGAGATCATGGGGATGATACAATCCTATGGATAATTTGGTTGCGAAGTTACGAAATATTCTTCAAGTAGGCTTTGATATGACAGACTTTAACATGATATAGTGCACATTTTTTTGAAATTTTTGTAAAGGAGGCTATTATAGAAATAATAACTTCAAAGGTGTGCTGGGCGTGAAAAATATAGTGGTAAATTGAATTTTGAAAGATTATGGAGAATGTTAAATGTCGAAAATGGAGATAAATGAAGTATTTTCGGTAATACATTTCTTGTTAGTCTGTATTTGTAAAAGGAAGAAAATCAGTTGTTTACATTTTGTATTATCGTAAAACCATTAATACAAACCGTTATTCGATATAAAAATGTCAAAATAATGTGATATCTTTGCAACGACTAAAGACCAATAATACTTTAACCTCGTATTCTCATGAAGAATATAGTAGCAAATGTTCCTAATTGCGTCAATGAATTTCTTTTGAAGTTCGTTGGTACTATCTTTGTTTTATCAAGTATATTTAAGTGGATTGGACTCCGCTCTTTTGCTTATACAGTAAATGACTTTTGTGGCCTGCTGATGGCCAATGTGGAGGCTATGAGTTCGTGTGAAGTAACAGCTAAGGCACAAATAATGGGGTGTTACAGTTTAGTTAATGCTTTTGAGTGAACCTTAGTAAATAATAATTAAGATAAGTATGAAGACTAAATTATATTGTTTAATCGCCTTGATAATGGCGTGTGGTTGTACAGATGACAAGTTCGTCAATGTGAACTATATTACAGACGAAATGCTTGGTCATTCACGCGAATTGGTTATAGACACACTCAACGTTAATGATTCTATATACGTAGGAAGCCGAGACTTTCTTGTTTATAAGGATAGCTTTCTTGTTGTTTTAAATGGTGAGCCTCAAGACGGTTGCTACCTGGAAGTTCGCAGATTAGATAGTGGGAACTTATTACGCCAATTTTTCAGGAAAGGTAATGGCCCAGGAGAACTGCAGAGTGCAAATGTGGATTTAAACAATCACCATCTGTTTGTCAATGACTATGTTAGATCTCAATTCTCTGTCATTAATCTGGATTCTGCTATTCTCAATGGGGAATACCATTGCAGTCTGCTGAAAAATGAGATAACGATGTCTCCCACTGTGGTGCCTTATAAGGACACATACATTATAGAAAACCCCTATTGCTATTGCGATAGTGATGCTCATATTTACCAGGGAATAGAACAAGGCGTTCCTCGTTTTATTATCCTTGGTGAAGGTCGTGAGGAAAATCAGTTTGATCAATATGAGTATAACACAAGAAGCGTAGCTGTTGATGGTAGGATTATATGCGATATGGAAAACAAAAATTATGTTTATGCGCATTTTGGAAAGTCCGAAGTCGAGTTTTACGATAGTACGCTGACACTTACCAACATGGTAAAAGGCCCAAGGATAATGAAAACACAATATAGCGTTTACAGTATTGATGGTAATGATCAAAAAAACGTAATATATAACAATCGTATTCCATACTGCTACTTGGGATATTGCTGTGATGATAGCGACGTTTATTTATTGTACATCGGAGATTATTTGACTAATGAGTCAGACATCAATAAGATGACTACTTACATCTTACGATTCGATTGGAAGGGTCATTTTAAAGCGTCATATCATGTCGGGATGTATTTGACGTCCATATCCAAAGGACGTGATACAGATACGTTCTATGCCACGGCAATCGATAGTAAAGGACAAAGAATGCTAATTAAATTATACTAATGATGAAAAAACGATATTTTGTAGTCTGCTGATGGCTAATGTGGAGGCTATGGCTGATGTGGAAAGACACGAGGTGGTCGTATTCCCGGAACGGCTTCAAGTAAGTGTTATGAAATTAAATAACCAGAATTGCAGAGCCCATAAATCGTGGGTTCTGCAATAAATATAAAGTTAAAATGAAAGAAAGAAATAATATCATTGTTTGTTTGTTGGTTGTTCTTGCCCTTTACGCATGCAATAACAAATGTTATGACCCTGATGAGTTGATAGAAATAGATTATGCAGGAGCTTCAGATACGCTTAAAGGTGAGCAACTAAACACTCAGTTTGGCGTAGTTTCTAAGTTGTATTTTGTTAATACTTATTTGATCGGTTTGACGAGCCAGGCATCTCGTTTTTTTGAGGTGTATCGTCCTGATTATGATACTTGTGTGACTTGTTTCGGCGAGTACGGTCGTAGTCGGAATGACTTTGTAGATGCTCCCCATGAAGCATTTGTCAGAGCGTCAAAAAGCGGCATAGAATTGTGTGTGGCTGATGGCGGCGCACGCATCACAAAAGTTATTGACTTGGAACGCTCGTACCAAAAGTCAAAAACTGTTGTAAAGAGCGTTATTAAGCGTCCGAGTAGTATCTGTGGCTATGAATATCATGTTATACAGAAATCCGAAAAGGACTATGCATTCTATAAAGAGTTGTCTTGTCATGATGCAAGAGACCATATTTATTTCACCCCAAGTATTGGGTTCAACAAACAAGGTGAAGAGACGGTATATGATCTTTATCCCAAGATACTGCCTATAGATGATTATGATATCTTATCTGCTGCGTATGCGGGTGATATTGAAGTTCGGCCTGACTTGGCAAAGTGCGTGCTGGTGCATCTTTTCATTGATCAGATTGATATTGTAGATTTGAACGAACAACATGTAACAGGTGTCAGGGGCAAGGGTGCTTATGATTTTGAATATTTCACGACGATAAAGGATGCTTCTTTGGTCGCAGAGTCTTTGAAAGCCTTCAATATCAATGCGAGTGTGACGGATAACTATATTTTTCAACTGAAGTCAGATAAGACTATTAAAGAAATGATGGAGATAGAAGTAAATGAGCATATACCATATCATTCTACTGTAGTGGTGAGTGATTGGGAGGGGAAAGTTCTTCGCAGTTTTGTGATAAATGAGGCTCTTCGTGCTATTGCATACGACGAGAAGTCCGAATTCTTGTATGGTGTAGATAATTATGGATGTTTGTTTAGATATAAGGTCTCTTTAAAATAATGAAAGCAAGAATTTTTTTCCTTCTTTCCTTATGAAAATGGGCGGCAAGTCTGGTGGTAAAATGAGATGATGAGTGTAGATATGTCAAAATTTTATAAAATGATAAGAGATGTGGCATCGATATGTGTCATTTTTTATATCTTTGTGCCATGAGAAGTGCGCAGGTATTGCCTTTGCCGTGAACAATGACGAGAATGCGTACGGACACTAAAGTAGTAAGTAAAGAGAAAGGATGCAGCTGTCGTCCTGTCAATCAACAACCAATCATTAGAAACCTCCATGAAAGAGAAGATCAGATTAGCCATCACTGCGGCGGCATTCATGCTGTCGGCTGTGGTTCATGCTCAGCAGCTGACACTGAACGACGTGATCCGTATTGCGCAGGAGAACTCGTTTGATGCTCAGGTGGCCAAACTCTCGTTTATGTCCAGCTACTGGACCTACAGGTCTTTCAAGGCCGACCTGAAACCATCGGTCAACCTGTCTGCCAACCTGTTGGGATTCGACCATTCGCTGGTGGGCGTGCGCAACTACGAAACGGGACAGCAGGCCTATGTCGATGAGAATTCGATGTCGAACAGCGTCACGCTGTCGCTCGACCAGAAGATCGTGGAGACGGGGGGCGTGATCTCGCTGAAGTCCTATCTGTACCACCTGCGACAGTTCGACTACAACCTGAACACCATCAACACACAACCGCTGGAGGTGTCTTACTCGCAGCCACTGTTTGCCTACAACGCATCGAAATGGGAAAAGAAGACGGCTCCGCTGCAGTTTGAGATAGCACAGAAGACCTATACTGCTGCCATGCAGGATGTCGCCATGACGACAACGGCACTGTTTTTCAACGTGCTGTCGGCGCAATCGGAGTATAGGCAGAGCGAGACCACGGTGAAAGACCGCGAACAACTGTTGGAGATGGCCCAGCGCAGACTGGAACTGGGCACTACCACACGCAGTGAGATGTTGCAAATGGAGCTGTCGCTGGTGAATGCACGCGTGGCACAGACGTCGAACAAGCTGAACCTAGACAATGCGATGTACAGGCTCTTCTCGTATCTGCGACTTAGCAGCTACGAGGATGCGGTGCTGCTTTCGCCACGCCATGTGCCAGAACTGCTGCTGGTGCCCGACGATGTGGTGCAGAAGGCTTTGCAGAACTCGTCGCACAATGGCGAGATGAAGTTGCAGGAACTCAACGCAGAAATGTCGTTGGCAAGGGCAAAGTCGGCACGTGGGCTGCAGATGACGCTGACGGGCGACGTCGGATTTAGACAGTCGGCCCCCGACTTCCGCGGCGCCTACTCGCATCTGCAAGACAATGAGGTGGTGGGCGTCACCCTGTCGATGCCCATCTTTGACTGGGGCATGAGCAAGGGAAGGGTGAAGATGGCCCAGGCCGAACTGGACGTCATCAAGACCAAAAACGAGCAGGCCCATCTGGACTATGTGCAGGACCTGAGGCGCGACGTGGCAGACTTCAACACGCTGCCCTTGCAGTGCCGAAACGCAGCACGTGCCGAGGAGATTGCCGGAGAGCGCTACGATATAACGAAGAAGCGCTTTGAGACGGGCACCATCTCGGTGACCGACCTAAACACAGCACAACAGGAACTGGAGTCGGCCAAATCGCAATACATCAGTCAGCTGTTCAAGTTCTGGTCGAAATACTATGCCTTACAGAAGACGACGCTCTATGACTGGAGAAATGGTTGTGAGATAACTGTTGATTACGAAAAAATATCGAAGAAATAACATGAAGAACAATGGAATAAAAGCCGCAGTGGCTGTCCTTGCACTGCTGTCGCTGGCTGCCTGCAAAGGTGAAAAGGAAAAGGAAAACAACGAAGACATGGCTGCCATGGAGCAGATGGTGGCCGAGGTTGACACCATTACACTGCAGCGACAGGTGTTTCAAAAGCAACTGCTCTGCAATGGCAAACTGGTGGCAGCACAGAAGGCCGAGCTGCCATGTCCGCAGCCGGGCTCGCTGGTGCAGCGGGTGTGCGTGAAGAACGGACAGGTGGTGAGCAAGGGCACACTGCTCTGTGTGGCCGACACACGGACATACCAGGCAGAGCTGGAAAAGTCGAAGCACGACATGGAGCGGTCGCGCGTGGAACTGCAAGACAAGCTGATAGGGCTGGGCTACGACGGGAATCTTGAAAAGGTGCCTGCCGAGGTGCTGAAGCGCGCCGAGGTGATCTCGGGCTATTATGCCGCGAAGTATCAGTTGCAGGCTTCGCAGAAACAACTGAAGGACTGTGAGCTCCGGGCTCCGTTTGCCGGACGTGTGGCCAATCTGGAAGCGCGCGAGAACCAGCCGGGAGGGAAGTTCTGTGTGCTCATAGACGACGCCTTCTTCGAGGTGGAATTCAAAATTCTGGAGGCAGAGCTGAACTTCGTGAAGACGGGACAGCAGGTGGTGGTGTCGCCCTTTGCAGATAAGGACAAGAGGTATTTGGGCACGGTGACGGGTATCAACCCGATGGTCGACGAGAAAGGACTGGTGGCCGTGACGGCAAGGGTGAAGAACAGCGGCGACGGGATGATGGACGGCATGAACGTGCGCGTCATCGTGGAAAACGCTGTGCCCAACATGCTGGTGGTGCCAAAAGAGGCTGTGGTGGAGCGCGATGGTTATCACGTGATTTTCCTCTACGACAAACAGACACAACGGGCCGTATGGACCTATGTGGATGTGCTGTACAGCAATCTGGGACAGTTTGCCATCACGGGCTGCGAGAAGAAGGAGACCACCCTGCACGAGGGCTCGTGCGTCATTGTCTCGGGCAACCTGAACCTGGCTGACGATACAGAGGTGACCATCAGTCGTGAAAATAAATAAAGAGGTACACTTGATATGCTGAGAAAACTGATACACCGGCCTATCGCCGTAAGCATGATTGTGGTGGCAGTTATGGTGGTGGGCATCGTGGCGCTGCGACACATCCCCGTATCGATGATGCCGCAGATAGACATTCCACGCATCACGGTACAGATGTCGAACCCGGGCGCCTCGGTGACGGAGATAGAGCAGCAGCTGGTGGGCCCCATGCGCCAGCAGCTGGCACAGGTGGCAGGCCTGAAAGACATCGAGAGCGTGTCGCGCATGGACATAGGCACCATCACACTGTCGTTTGAACCCGGTGCCGACATGGACCTGCTGTTCATCGATGTGAACGAGAAGGTGGACCGTGCCATGAACGGATTCGACCGACAGGTGAGCCGACCAAAGATTATCAAGGCCAGCGTGCTGGACATACCAGCCTTCTATGTGGATATCACGACTGCCAACGACAAAGGCGACGACAGTGCAACGTCGGAGCAGAAGCTGGCGCAACTGTCGAAACTGGTGAGAAACGTGATACTGAAGCGCTTCGAACAGATTCCAGAGGTGGCGATGGTGGACTTCAGCGGTACGGTGGGCGTGGAGATTCAGTGCGTGCCCGACATGGACAAACTCAGCGCTATGGGTATAGGCGTGGAAGATATAGAACGCACCATCCGCGACAACAACATCACGCTGGGAGCGCTGAGCGTGGTCAACGGCATCTATCGCTATAGCGTGCATTTCGATGCCCAGATACTGAGCAAGGAGGACATAGAGAACCTCTACGTGAGACATGGCGACCGCATGGCCAGGCTGAAGGACATCTGCGAGGTGAAAGAGCATGCGGCGGTGAGAAACGGCATCGTGAAGAGCAACGGCAAGGATGCGGTGACAATGGCCGTCATCAAGCAGAACGATGCGCAGATGGAGGTGCTGAAGGAACATGTGGAAGAGCTGATGGAACAACTGAGGACAGACTATCCTGACATCGAGCTGGTGGTGAACCGCGACCAGACAGAGCTGCTCTCATACTCTATCAGCAACCTGGAGTGGAACTTTGCGCTGGGTGCGCTGCTGGCCTGCCTGATACTCTTCGTGTTCAATGGCGGATGGCGCACGCCGCTGCTTATCATTATCTCTATTCCGTTGTCGCTGGTGCTGACGCTGCTCTGTTTCTATCTGTTTGGCATCACAATCAACATTATCTCGCTGTCGGGACTGATTCTTGGCGTGGGCATGATGGTGGACAACGCCATCATCGTGATTGACAATATCATGCAGCGGAAAGATGCCGTCAGAGGTACGGGCGAGGTGTTCGTGCCGATGCTGAGCTCGGTGCTGACCACCTGCTCGGTGTTTATACCACTGATATTCCTGAATGGCACCACAGGTGCTCTCTTCTACGACCAGGCCATGGGCGTGACGATGGCTCTGGCCGCCTCGCTGCTGGTGGCGGCCATGGTGATTCCTGTGTATTTCCACAACCTCTACCTGAGAAAGGGACTCCGCGGCAAGAAGCGGGTGACACCGGGCGAGCGACTACTCATGAGGTGGTATGTGCCGATGAACCAGTGGACCATGCGGCATGGCAAGCTGTGCCTGTCGTTCTTCGGCATCGCCGTGGTGCTGATAGCGGTGCTCTTTCCTTTTGTAAAGAAAGAGCGTATGCCGTATATCGAGCATAGCGATGCGCTGATGGTGATAGACTGGAACGCGGGCATATCGGGACACGAGAATGCCCGACGCACGGACGAGGTGCTGCAGGTGGCCAGGCAGAGCATGACCGCAACAACGGCCATGATGGGCACGCAGGAGTTTGTGCTGTCGCATACAGAGGATATCACGGGCAGCGAGGCCATCGTTTATTTCAAGACGGAGAGCAAGGAGGCGCTCGACTCGGCACAGACGGCCATGAGCCAATACCTGGCAAAACACTATCCGAAGGCGAAGGTGGAGTATAAGGTGGCGGGCAACGTGTATGACGCAATATTCCAGACAGACAAACCCGACCTGGAGATAAGATTGCAGAACGTGGACGGCGGAAGACCTTCGGTGGCGCTGGCACGCGAGATGACCGTGGACCTGCACCGCACGTTTCCTGACGTTGGCATACAGCCGGTGGCCGTGGAAGAGAACCTGCAATACGTGGCGGACCTGGAACAGCTGGCTTTCTATCACGTCAGCTATCAGCAGCTGTACAGCCGACTGCACCAACTGTTGGGTGGCAACAAGGTGCATGAGATATCTATCGGCACGCAGATGGTGCCCATCGTGGTGGGACAAGACAGCAGACTGGCTGACGTGGTGATGCAATCGACCATCGCCAACAGCGAGAATGTGGAGATACCCATCTCCTTCCTTGTCAAGGAGAGAAGGGTAGAGAACTATAAACGACTGCATGCCAGCATTGACGGCGAATACTACCCCGTGAGCATAGAGCATGCCGACGATAAGACGGTGGGACGGATGATGAAACACTGCGACAACATCTGTGGGGATAAGAACAGCAAGGTGGCCGTAGGCTATAAGGGCAACTACTTCGAGTCGCGCCAGATGATTGGCGAACTGGCCGTGGTGCTGCTGGTGTCGTTGCTGCTGCTCTATTTCATCATGGCTGCACAGTTTGAGAGTCTGCTGCAGCCGTTTATCATCATCTCGGAGGTGGTGGTTGATGTGAGTGTGGTGCTGCTGGTGCTGTTTGCCTGCGGCGAGTCGCTGAACATCATGTCGATGACGGGACTGGTGGTGATGAGCGGTATCGTGATTAACGACTCTATCCTGAAGGTGGACACGATGAACCGCCTCTATCGCTCGGGACACACACTGCTCCATGCCGTTGTTGAGGCCGGACACCGCCGTCTGAAGCCTATTGTGATGACGTCGCTCACCACCATCCTGGCGCTGGTGCCGTTTTTGCACCGCGGCGACATGGGGTCGGCTCTGCAGTTCCCGTTGTCGCTGACGCTGACCGTGGGAATGGTAGTGGGAACACTGGTCAGTCTGTTCATCGTACCACTGGAATACTACGTAATCTATCATCTTAAAGACCGGAAGAAGAAATGAAACACGCATTCTCCATCCTGCTCACCATGTGTGTGCTCATGATTGTGGGCGCTGCACTCATCACCCGACTGGATGTCAGCGACCAGCCGCGTCCTAGACAGGGGCGCACGCTGACGGTGACATTCGGATGGAACGGCGCGTCGGCCAAGGTGCTGGAACAGGAGGTGACCTCCAGGGTAGAGGGCGTCGTGGGGATGGTCAATGGCGTGGCAAGTGTATCGTCAGAATCGAATTTCGGTCATGGACGGGTGGAGATCAGGTTGAAGCCGGAGGCGTCTGTGTCGAGCGTGAAATTCGAGGTGGCATCGCTGCTGAGACAGCTCCGCGACAAGCTGCCGCCAGGGGTGAGCTATCCGCAACTGGCGGGCGGCGAAGTGGTCACACGGTCGTCGGGCGACTACGATCAACCCATCCTGACGTACCATATCAATGCCGATATGCCCGACAGGGAGATACGGAAGCTGGTGGAGCGACAGGTGAAGCCCTACCTGATGCGTGTGGACGGCGTGAGGACCGTGGACGTGAGTGGCGGCTCGGACCTGGAGATGGAGGTGGCTTACGATGCCGACCTGCTGTCTAACTATGGTATAACGGCGGGCGACCTGGCCGACGCTATCAGGTCGTATCTGGGCAGAGAGAATGTGGTGGGCGATGCTTACAGGCATGACAGCGAAGGGAACCTGTCGCGCATCACGCTCTTTCTGAAGGTGGATGGCGACAAGATAGACTTTGAGTCGATACCGGTGGTGACCGTGGGCGAAAAGATTATCTACCTGAACAACCTGGCTACCTGTTCGTTTAAGGAAAAGGTGCCGCACTTTTTCTATCGTGTGAATGGCATGAACACGGTCTATCTGACGGTGTATGCCGAGGAGAACGTGAACATCAACAAGGTGGCCGCCCAGGTGAAGACCATCATCGACGACTCGGGCGAGGTGAACGGACGGTCTCTCTATTTCACCTGCGACACAGACCGTGCGAAAGAACGATTCTCGGAGTTTCAGGTGCTCATCAGGCGTAGTGCCATCTCGCTGGTCATACTGCTGTTGTTCGTGTTCTTGTGTAAGCGCGACTGGAAGTATCTGTTTATTGTGGCAGTGTCGCTGTTGGCCAACCTGTTGCTTGCCGTGATATGCTATGATCTGTTCGACATGCGTCTGGAACCATTCTCCATGGCGGGCGTGACCATCTCGCTGGGGTTGATTATCGACTCAACCATTGTGATGGTGGACCACTACAGCTATCATCATGACCACCGTGCTTTCACGGGTATTATGGCAGCAATGCTCACCACCATCGGTTCGCTGATTATCGTGTTCTGGTTGCCCGACTCGATGAAGGATTCGCTCTACGACTTTGCGTGGATGATCATTGTGAACCTGGCGGTGGCGCTGTTGGTGTCGGCCTTGTTTGTGCCGGCCTTGGTGACGCGGATGAACTACTCGTGCAGAAAAGCAGGCAGCCCCCGTAACCTCCGCATAATCTTGTTGTGGAATCGCTTCTACAGGGGATATATGAGGGTGGCGCAGCATCGTATCCTGCGATGGCCTATCATGCTGGCATTCTTCGGACTTTTCGGATGGACGCTGTGCCTGTTTCTGGACACGGTGAACAAAAGCCATTACGAGAGAGAGAAGCGCGAGGTGAAGCTCTATATTTCCGGCAAGATGCCGGTAGGCGGCACGGCGGCACAGCTGAACGAGAAGGTGCTCGATGTTGAGGCTTTCCTCTCTACCTTCAAGGAAATCAAACACTTTGAATCGTATGTCAGTGACGGCGGTGCCCAGATGATGGTGGAGTTTACTGACGAGGCGCAGAATACCAGTTTTCCTTATAAGTTGGAAAACAAGACCATCGGTAAGCTGGTGTCTATCGGTGGGGCCGACTGGGCCACACATGGCGTGAGTGAGCGTGGCTTCAGCAACTCGCTCAACCTGCAGTATCGCTCGCAGCAGATAGTGATAGCGGGCTACGACTATGATCAGCTGTACCGCTATGCTGAAATCATGCAGAAGAAGATGAAGGAGAACCCGCGCGTGGTGGACCTGGTGATCAGAAATGTGGGCGAGGGAGAGCAGGAACAGGAGCTGTATATGGAATACGACCGCGAGAAGCTGACTGCCTATGGTATGAACGTCAACGAGATGTATGGGCGGATGGCCAGCATACTCTCTGAATACTATGTAGGAAGGAAGGGAAATACAGACATCGTGTTGCGCCCCCACCAGTATAACAGCTTTGACCAATGGCAGATGGAGAACTCGTTCCTGAAGCTTCAAGACCGCGAGGTGCGTCTGTCGGACTTTATGAACATCTCGCAACGAGAGGCTAAGAAAAGCATCAAGCGCGAGAACCAGGAATATGTCATCACGCTGGCTTTCAACGTGCTGGGGTCGTACAACTACACCTATAATATTGTTCGCCGATACATGGAAGAGTTTGACGCCATGATGCCTGTGGGGTTCCGCTGTCTTCAGAATGAATATAGGTTTGACGAGGAAGAAAACCAGCAATACCTGTTGCTGGGACTGGTGGCCATCATCATCTTCTTTATCTGTAGTATCGTCTTTGAGAGTCTTTACAAGGCCTTGGTCATTATCCTGCTGATACCCATCTCGATGGTCGGCGCCTTCCTGGTCTATCATTTCGGAGGCGTGGAGTTCGGACTTGGTGGCTTTGCGGCCCTGGTGCTGCTCTCGGGACTGACGGTGAATGCCGGCATCTATCTGATGAACGAGTATAACAACAATGGCAAGAACTATCTGCGGGCCTACAATCATAAAATCATTCCCATCCTGCTCACCGTCCTGTCAACGGTGTTGGGACTTGTGCCTTTTGTCTTCGACCAGGACGAAAACCATTTCTGGTATTCCTTTGCGATGGGGTCTATCGGCGGACTGCTCTTCTCTTTGTTGGCATTGGTGTTTGCAATGCCCGTATTTACGCCATCCCGACGCTCCCAAAAGAAGGGAAAAGGGTGAACAGTCTCCTCTCCGTTGGAGCAGGATACTGTTCTTTTTCAATAAGTATTGCATCGGCATATGGTTGCTTTCACGCTGCAATACTTACACTTTCACGCTGCAATACTTACGCTTTCACGCTGCAATACTTACGCTTTTGAGTCATTTCTAGAGTCTAGAAAGGTTATTTCTAGAGTCTAGAAACCTCATGTCTAGAGTTTAGAAACACTATTTCCAGAGTCTAGAAATGACCATTCTAGACTTTAGACTGAAAACAAAACTTTAAGTATCACGCTTCAAGAGTACCACTTTTGTGCTTCAAAAGGGCTGCTTTGCAAACCGTAAACTCAAAGAATTACAACGTGAAAGTTTTTTGTTAATTTTATTAAATAAAATTGTGTTATCAGTCTTTTTTACCTACCTTTGCTTTCGAATCGAGATAATACGCATGACACCTAACTAGAAATGATGAATAATTACGTCTATTGCTTGATATTACTATTGTTCGCTCTTCCACAAACCGCAAGTGCTGAATATTCCAAAGAAACTGAGGCTTGGCTCGATAAGCTCGATGCCAGTCTGGCTGACTTTGACCGCATACACCAGCATAAGCTGACACGCGTCAAGGAGCTGAAGAATGCACTGCCTGCATCAAGGCGCGAAGGAAGATATTACGAACAGTTGTACTCGATCTATTCAGAATACAAGGTGTTTAGCTATGACTCGGCTCATCACTATGCAGAGTTGAGTTTCGAGGAGGCTAAGCGCATGAACAACCCTGAAAAGATGCTAGAGGCCAAGCAGGCTATCATCTATACGCTGATCACTGCCGGTATTCTGACCGAGGCAGAGGACATGATGAAGACCATCGACAGGGCCGCCATTCCTGCCAACCAGTTGGAGTCATACTACGACCTGAACTGCAACCTGTGGCGCAACATGGCCGACTATATCCACGAGGAGCCTTACTACACGAAATACATCACCCGTTGTAATGCCTACAACGACTCTATCATTGCGCTTCACCCCGTGGGGACTATAGAGTGGTGGGCCTACACCGGCATGCTGCAGATGCGCACCGGCCAGTATGCCAAGGCCGAGAAGTCGCTGCAGCGCGTGCTGAGCATGTGCGAGGGCGACCTGCGCATGGAGGCGACCACGGCTGCCGAGCTGGCCTGGGCCTATGTGAACCTGAACGACGAGGACAAGGCCATACAGCTGTTTGCCCGTTCGGCCATAGCAGACAATGAGTCGGCCACGCGAGAGATTACGGCACTTTATCACCTGGCTCGCTATATATATAAAAGAGGTGACTACGAGCGTGCCAGCATCTATGTGCATCAGGCACTGGAGGAGGTGAACTTCTTCAACACGCGTCTGCGCAAGGTGGAGATCAACGACATCCTGCCCATCATCGAGCAAGACCGCTATGATGCGCTGAGCAGTCAGCGCAACTGGCTGATAGCAGCATCGGTGTTGTTCTTTGTGCTGCTGTTTATCATGGCTGCTGCCTATGTGTTTATTCGCAAGAGCAATGCGAAGCTGAAGGAGGCTCGCCAGACCATTGCCGAGAACCTGGAGCAGTTGCAAGTGGCCAACAGCCATCTGCAGGAGGACGATAAGATTAAGAATGCCTATATCGGTCGCACGTTCTACACCACTGCCGAGTTTATCAGCAAACTGGAGAAGCTGTTCCTGAGCATAGACCGCAAGCTGGTGACCAAGCAGTATGAAGACCTGCGCCTCATGGTGAAGCTATCGACGCTGAACAGCGAGCGCGACAACATGTTTGAGGCCTTCGACCACACGTTCCTGTCGTTGTTCCCCGATTTTGTGGTTCGCTATAACGAGCTGTTCAACGAGGAAGACCGTAAGGTGCCCGAGAAGGAAAACTCGCTGACCACCGAGATGCGCATCTATGCATTGGTGCGTCTGGGTGTCACTGACAGTGAAAGTATTGCCAAATTCCTGAACTTCTCTGTACACACCGTGAACACCTATAAGACACGAATCAGGAACCGTTCGCGCTACAAGAGTGAGCAATTTGAGGAGCTCATCATGCAAATTTGACCTGCTTTTTAGACAAATATACCTCATTTTTCGTTATATATCCGTTATACAAAACGGCAATAGTCAAAAATATAAGCATCTGGTTTCCAGGTGCTTATATTTTGTATTAATCAAATATCGGTTATACAATTCTTATTTTATATACATATACGCGGGAAAATGCCGAACTTTGCACAAACTAAGAACCAAAGTGTTTCACTAGATTATGAGAAAGATTTTCACCGCAATTCTGCTCTTGGTTGGTCTGCTACCCGCAATGGCTGCCGACAGCATGAACCCTCTGGCAAACGCCGACGCAATTGTTAATGCCGGCGAAGCACGTTTCACCGTGCTTACTCCCGAATTGATTCGTATTCAGTACAGTAGAAAACAGCAGTTTGAAGACCGCGCTACCTTTGCCGTGGTCAATCGTCGTCTGCCCGTGCCTCATTATAAAAAAGAGGTACGCGACGGCTATTTGTATATCACCACCGATGCGCTGACACTGCGCTACAAGATGGGTGGCAGGATTGACAACCGTCCCAACGACCAGGTGCTCACCATCCAGTTTAAGCTGAATGGCCGTCAGGTGACCTGGTATCCCGGCAAGGACGACAAGCTGAACCTGAAAGGCACCACACGTACGCTGGACGGACAGATTGGTGACAACAAGCGACAGGAGATGGAGAACGGCCTGCTCTCACGTGCTGGCTGGAGCATCATCGATGAGTCGCCCCGCACCAAGCGTGGCGATGGCTCTACCACCTTTGCCTTCGACAAGAGTCAGGACGGCATCGAGTGGGTGGCACAGCCCGTCGATAAGGAAGCAATCGACTGGTACTTCCTGGGCTACGGCCATCAGTACAAGAAGGCGCTGGGCGACTATATCAAGATTGCCGGTCGTCAGCCCATGCCTCCACTCTACGTGCTGGGCTACTGGTACAGCAAGTATCAGCGCTATACCAGCGAGGAGTTCATGGAAATCGTGAACGATGTGAAGAAGAATCAGATTCCGATGGATGTGATGATCTTCGATATGGACTGGCACACTCAGGGCTGGACAGGTTGGACTTGGGACCGCACCGCTATTCCCGATCCCGAAGGACTGATCAAGTTTATGCACGACAACGGCCTGAAGGTGTCGCTGAACCTGCACCCCGCCGACGGTGTTGACGACGACGAGGATATGTTTGCGCAGTTGCGCGACTCGATGGGCATGGATGCCGCTACGAAGGTGGTGCCATGGAACCTGAGCGATCCGAAGTTCTATCATCACATGTTCAATAGTATCATACGTGCACGCGAGAACCAGGGCGTTGACTTCTGGTGGCTCGACTGGCAGCAGAACCTGACCAGTAAGTATGTCGATGGACTGAGTGAGACCTTCTGGTGCAACCACGTGTTCTATAACGACATGCGCCTGAACCGTCCTAACCATCGTCCTTTGATTTTCCACCGCTGGGGTGGACTGGGCAGCCATCGCTATCCTATTGGCTTCTCGGGCGACTCGTTCACGACTTATGGCACACTGGCTTGGCAGCCCTATTTCACCGCAACAGCATCTAACGTTGGCTTCGGCTACTGGGGCCACGACCTGGGTGGACACCAGCAGACTGGTGGCAACGACCCCGAAATCTATCTGCGCTGGATGCAGTATGGCGTGTTTACCCCCGTGTTCCGTACACATGCTACCAACTGGGAAGGCATTGAGCGCCGCATCTGGAAGTATGAGAACTTCCCCTTGCTGCTCGAGACCGTGAAGCTGCGTTATGCATTGATGCCATACATCTACACTGCTGCCCGTCAGGCTTATGACACTGGCGTCAGCATGTGTCGTCCGCTCTACTATGATTCTCCCGAGGCAAACAATGCTTATCTCTTCGAAGATGAGTATATGTTT
The DNA here is from genome assembly GCF_000621825.1 of Xylanibacter brevis P6B11. Classification (NCBI taxonomy): domain Bacteria; kingdom Pseudomonadati; phylum Bacteroidota; class Bacteroidia; order Bacteroidales; family Prevotellaceae; genus Xylanibacter; species Xylanibacter brevis. Next base: position 276,013 of record NZ_KK211352.1, on the reverse strand, counting down.
GGCGACGATATCCTGGTGGCTCCCGTTGTGACACCTGCCGGCAAGAATGGCAAGGCCGAGCGCCGCACCTGGTTGCCCGAAGGCAAGTGGTTTGACGTGTGCCGCAACAAGGTGGTTGACGGTAACCGCATCTTTGTTGACAGCTACACACAGCCCGAGATTCCTTATTTCTACCGCGCTGGTGCTGTGATTGTCAACAATCCTCCAATGATGAACCTCAACACCCGTCCTGACCGTCTAATTGTGAAGGTGGTGCCCGGCGCCGATGGCGAGAGCTCTCTCTACGAGGACGAGGGCGACACCGAGGGCTATAAGGAAGGTGCCTTCAGCTGGGTGAAGATGACTCATAAGGACAACAGCCTGACCATCCACCCCCGCAAGGGTTCATTCCCCGGCATGCCCGCTAAGCGCGCATATACCGTTGAGTTCCTGAGCACCGACTGTCCTGCAGCCGTCACCGTGAATGGCAAGAAGCAGGCCAGTGGCACCTGGAACTATGATGAGAACCGTCGTGTGGTAACTGTGTTTGTGCCCGCTACCGCTTGCGACAAGAAGATCAATGTAAACCTGGAAAAGTAAAGGAGGAACGCTAATATGAAGAAGTTTTTGATATATACAATAGGATGCTTGATGATGGGCCTGAGCACTGCTACAGCCCAGAAGTATCAGAATCTGTGGATTACGGGAAGTGCAGTGCCTGGCGGCGTGCAGAAACTCGTGAAGGGCGGCGACGGCAGTTTTAAGTATGCCGGCAAACTGACCGAGGGCGAGGTGCGCGTGATGACCACCAAGAAGGCAGGTAAGAACACCACTTACCTGTTGCCCCTGCTCGCCGATGCAAATATCGTGAATCTTGGCTTGTCATATCAGGAGACCACCGATGCCAGCAAAGCAGGCTGGCAGGTGGCCTTCGCAGAGGATCACTATCGTTTCACCGTGAACACCAAGGACATGAAGCTGCAGGGCGAGGTGTTCTATCCCTGGGGCGAGCTGTTCATTGCCGGCGGTGCTACCGATGCAGGATGGAAGTGCGATGGAAAGATGCTGCTGATGAAGCAGGATGTGAACAACCCCTACGTGTGGACATGGGAAGGCGAACTGAAGAGTCATCCTGGTATTGAGGAGCCTGAGAGCTTTAAGTTCCAGGGACAGGACCGCTGGTCGCCAAAGGGCATTCATCCCTATAAGGCCGATGCCGACATTCTGACTGACGGTCAGTTCCGCACAGGTGGTGACGATACGAAATGGAAGATTTCTAAGCCCGGACGCTATCGCATCAAGATTGACCTGTTCAACGAAACTGTCAAGGCAGAGTTGATTAAGTAGTCCTGATTTCAACCGCAAACAATATATTAAGTAATAATAATTATATTTCGAATAACTAAAAACAATGATTATGAAAAGAAGTTTACTCTTTGCACTCCTTTGTTGGGTTGCAAGCTCAGTAGCTTTTGCTCTTGAGCAAGTAGAGGGCGTTTATCAGATCGGTACAGCCCAGGATCTGGTAGCATTCTCAAACATGGTTGCCAGTGGCAATGGTTCTATCTCGGGTGCCTTGACAGCCGATATTGATATGACCGATGTGACATTCACGCCCATTGGCTCGACCAATAGTAAGTTTACAGGCGAATTCAACGGTCAGGAGCACAGCATCAAGAACCTGATTCTCGAATCGGAAGATCAAGAGTACGTAGGATTGTTTGGTGTGATTGGTGGTGGCGCTTATATCCACGATGTGGTCATTGCCAAGTCTTGTAGGATTAAGGGTAAGGCCTTTGTTGGAGGTATCGCCGGTGGTACCAATGGTGGTGGCACAGCCACCTTCGAACGTTGCGGTAACGAGGCCACCATTACTGCTATTGAGCAGAATGCAGCTGGTATTTGCGGTGTGAGCATGGGTTCACAGTGTGGTATCGTGATTCTGAACTGTTTCAACACTGCAGGCATTGTTGCAGATAGAGAGGCTGCTGCTTTCTGCGGATGGGTTGGCGATAACGGCAGCAGAATCGAGAACTGTTACCAGGCTGGTTACGTAATTGGTCAGGATGGTCAATATTCTCTGTGGCGCAACACCCGCGGTAAGGGCCTTAACAACTTTGATATAGCTGGTGCCCAGGGTACAAAGATCAGCGAAGATGAATATGATATGGAATGTGGCGCTGTCTGCTATCAGCTGAACGGTAGCCAGAGCGACGCTCCCATCTGGTTCCAGACCATCGATAAAGACCTGCATCCTTATCCATTTGCTTCTCGCGGTGTCGTTTATGCTGTTGGTGACCTGTACTGCGATGGTACACCAAAGGACGAGACTGACGTATCATTCTCTAACACCAACGAGTCAAACCGTGACCCTCACTCTTTCGACGATGGTGTCTGCGTTAACTGCGGTGCTGCTGACAAGAACTATAAGGAGCTCACAGAAGATGGTTTCTATCTGTTGGAGACTGCCAAGGATCTGAACTGGTTTGCTGCTCTTGTAAACAACGGTAATAAGAAGGTGAAGGCTCGTCTGACTGCCGACATCGACTTTACGGGATATACACAGGACGACGTGATGATTGGTGGTGACGCTTTCTCTGCCGAAGAGGAGGATCCCGTCCGCGCATTCAATGGCGTCTTTGATGGTGCTGGTCATACTATTACCATCGACTATGCTGCAAGTTACGACGGCGTTGCCCTGTTCAAGGTCGTTGAAAGCTCAACCATCAAGAACCTGATGGTTAAGGGATCTATCGAAACAAGCAATCGTTTTGCTGGTGGTCTGATGTTCGTTACACGTGGTAACTCTACGTTCGAGAACATCGTGGTTGATGTTGACATTAACGGTTCGTACGTGGGCGATGCTACCCATGGCGGTATCTGCGCTGTAGCTCACGAGACTCCTACTTTCAGCAACTGTGCCTTCATCGGTTCAATGGTAGCTGAGGGCTGTGAGGGAAGTGCTGCCATCATCGGTTATGCTCATGGTGAGGTGGAGACCATCATCAAGAACTGTTATGTAGCGCCTTCTGAACTGTTGCTGGCCAATGGTTCTACCGTGATTGCCCGCCACGTGAAGACTAAGAAGAACTGTTTCTACACAGACAACGTTATCTCTGTATCTGACAACTCTGTTGAGATCATCAGCGAAGACCTTCTGGCTACTGGTGAGCTCTGCTATCTGCTGAATGCTGCCGACGGCATCGACGCATGGCGCCAGGATCTGGGCACCGATAATTATCCCGTACCTTTCGCTGACCATAAGATGGTTTATGCTGCTGGTTCTGAGTCTTGCGATGGCACACTGAAACCCGATGTGACCTACACTAACACCGAGACTGGCGTGACACGCGATGAGCACAACTATGAAAATGACATCTGCACCGTTTGTGGTGCCCGCATCATTCGCAATGCTACGCAGCTGGAGGCTCTGGCCAACGCTATCAACAGTGGTGAGATCGACGGTAAGGTGATCGTTGACGTTGTTGAGGACATCGACATGTCTGAAATCGAGGACTTCACCGGTATTGGTACTCGCACCACCGAGCTCACTGGTGAGGTGGACGAGCAGCAGAACCCCATCACCCGCGACGTGAAGCGCCCCTTCTCTGGTATCTTCGACGGTCATGGTCATAAGATCTCTCACATGAGTATCGACGTGCAGACTGGCAACGCAGGTCTGTTTGGCCTGGCCAGCGGTGCTACCATTAAGAATATTATTGTCGATGAGAGCTGCGAAATCTGGTCAACAGGTTACTCTGCCGGTATCGTAGGTACAGCTTGTGGCAACGGTACACTGACCATCGAGAACTGTGGTAACGAGGCTACTGTCAATGTGGGCCCCGACGGTGCTAACGGTGCTGGTATTCTGGGTGTGAACGACCTCAGCGAGGCTTATGTACGCATCATCAACTGCTATAACACCGGTACTATCACTGGTCAGCGTGAGTGTGGCGCCATCTCTGGATGGTTGGGTGATGTTGCAGAGGTTGTGAACTGCTGGAACTCTGGTTTTGTTAATCCAGAAGCGATTGATGGCGAGCGCTCATTCGCTCGTTTCAATGGCAGCAATGTGAAGCTCGTAAACTGCTACGAGGTTGAGGGTACTCAGGTTAACCAGGTTACTCTGGACGATGTGGAGAGCGGTAAGCTCTGCTTCCTGCTGAACAAGGATGCTGAGGCTCCCATCTTCTTCCAGACTCTGGGCACCGATGCTTATCCTGTCTTCGACAATACACACGCTGTGGTTTACGAGACCGTAGATGGTGGTTACAGCAACGACGCATCGGCTTCTGGCATCGAGACTTCTGTAGTCTCTAAGAAGAGCGGCATCCAGGTGGTTTACTCTCTCTCTGGTGCTCGTCAGATGCAGCTGCAGCGCGGCATCAACATCGTACGTATGGCTGACGGCAGCGTGAAGAAGATCATGAAATAGTAATTATATAGTAAATAGTAAGTAATAATGAAGATGACTTTAAGAGTCAGTATGTTTCTTAGTAGTCTGGCCATCGCTTCCGTAGCGATGGCTCAGACTGCTTTTATGACCAATGACAAAGTGGCGGTGTTCTATCCTAATGGATATGATGCAAAACAGCACCTGCCTTCACCTATTTTCGAGCACGAGCCAGCGGCTATCAACACGCTTGCTGCCGACTGGAAAGTGCGCCCTGTCTTCACTACCTATGGAGGCAGAAACGTGGCAACCATCAACGTTGAAGACAGTGTCGATTTCTATGGCACTGGCGAGGTAACGGGCAGTCTGCGCCGTAACGGCTATACGGTGGGACTATGGAATATCGATACACCCGCCTATGGTGTGGACAACGGCACGCACCTCTACCAGAGTCATCCCTGGGTGATGGGCGTTCGTAAGGATGGTACAGCCTTCGGACTGATAGCAGACAATACCTGGAAACAACGCATCACCACACAGGACAAGCAGGTGATCTTCGAGAGTGAGGGTCCTGCTTTCCGTGTGGTTGTTATCGAACGCGAGAACCCTCAGGCACTGATGCAGGCCTTGGTTGACCTGACCGGCAAGATGGAGCTGCCACCCCTGTGGTCGCTCGGCTATCAGCAGTGTCGTTTCAGCTACCATCCTGACACCCGTGTGAAGGAGATAGCTGATTTGTTGCGTTCTAACCGCATCCCTTCGGATGTTATCTGGATGGATATCCACTACATGGACAACTACAAGATTTTCACCTTCCACCCCAAAGAGTTCTCTGATCCCAAGGGTCTGAACGACTATCTGCACAGCAAGAACCTGAAGGCTGTGTATATGATCGACCCAGGCGTGAAGGTAGAGAACGGCTATTTCGTGGACGACCAGGGAACAGCTGCCGACTACTGGGTGAAGGATAAGGACGGCAAGCCTTTCGTGGGCAACTGCTGGCCTGGCCCCTGCCACTTCCCCGACTTCACACGTCCTGAGGTGCGCACCTGGTGGGCTACGCTCTATAAGGACTATATGGCTACGGGTATCGATGGCGTGTGGAACGATATGAACGAGCCTTCTGTCTTCGGCGGTCCTGATGGTACCATGCCTGTTGACAATAAGCACCTGGGTGGTGATGGCGTACTGCCTGGTCCTCATGCTCGTTTCCACAATGTGTTCGGACTGAACATGGTGCGTGCCAGTCGTCAGGGTCTGCTCTATGCTAACCCCAACAAGCGCCCCTTCATCCTCTCGCGCTCTAACTTCCTGGGTGGTCATCGCTATGCTGCCACCTGGACGGGCGACAATCTCTCGTCTGTAGATCAGATGAAGCTCAGCATTCCTATGACGTTGACACTGGGATTGTCTGGCCAGCCTTTCAACGGTCCTGACATTGGCGGCTTCTGCGAGAACTCTACTGCTGAGCTGGTGGCTGACTGGACAGCCATGGGTGTTTACTTCCCCTTTGTGCGCAACCACACCATCGACAACAGTGTGGACCAGGAGCCTTGGGCTTTCACTCCCGAGGTGCTCAACGCTTGTCGTACCGCCATTGAGCGTCGCTACAAGTTGATGCCTTACATCTACACCGCCTTCCGTGAAGCCAGCGTAGATGGTATGCCTGTGATGCGCCCCTTGTTCATGGCCGATGCCAAGGACCTCTCGCTGCGCAGCGAAGACAAGGCCTTCCTCCTGGGTGGCGACCTGATGATCACACCTCGCTGGGCCGAGAATGTGGCACAGCCCAATGGTGGCTCTTGGCAGCCCTTCACGCTGGAACAGAACACCGACATCTATCAGTCGGAACTGCGTCAGCGTCCTGGTTCGGTGATTCCTATGGCCAACCTGGCACAGAGCACCACCGAGATGACTACCGACTCGCTCACCCTCTACGTTTGTCTGGATGCCGATGGCAAAGCCAAAGGCCAGCTCTACGAGGATGAAGGTGATGGCTTCTCATACCGCGAGGGCAACTACAGCCTCTCTACGATCGAAGCTTCGCTCAACAAGAAGCAGCTCTCTATTGTATTAAATAAGGTAGAGGGACAGATGGAGAAGCCCCAGCGCACACTGCGCATCGCCTATGTAAAGGGCGGCAAGGTGCAGTACTCTGCATGGCAGACGGGCAACCAGGCATCCATGAAGATCAAGAAGTGAAAAGATACTCAACCAATACAAACAACCTTACACAATACCTAACCTTTCCAATATGAAAACAATTTTAAAACAGCATAGACGCAGTCTCTTGTTAGCCATCGCTTCGGCATGGCTAACAAGCACTGCTGTTATGGCTATCGAACCTGTTGACGGTGTTTATCAGATAGGCACTGCTCAGGACTGGAACGAATTCTGTACGCTTCACAACACAGGTAGTGACCAGCGTCTGAACGCTGTCTTGACAGCCGATATTACCATTGAAGGCAACAATATGGTGGGTATCAACGGTGGTGGAAAGCCTTACCGTGGTACTTTCGATGGTCAGGGACACAAGCTCATTGTCAACTATAATCTGAACGAAGACCGTGTGGCTCCTTTCCGTCGTATTAATGGCGCTACCGTCAGAAACGTTGTTGTAGAAGGCTCTATCACCACCACCTCGAAATTGGCCTCCGGTCTTATCGGCGGTCTGTGGCAGAGCGGTTCGCTGATTCAGAACTGCGTGAGCTATGTCACCATCAACGACTCAGGTAGTGGCGACGCCACCCATGCCGGCATCTGTGGTAGCTATGAGGATGTGAACGGCACCAACATCATTGAGAACTGTGCCTTCCTGGGCACCATCAACGCCCCCAACCGTAATGGCTGCGGTGGTCTGGTGGGATGGATCAATGGTGGTAACGTGGTGCGCAACTGTCTGGTTGCCGCTACGCTCAATGTGGCTAAGAACGATAACAACGAAGTGTTGTTCCGCAACAATGGTGTGGCAGAGAACTGCTATCTCGTGGGCACTTATGAAGGTATGAAGAACGAGAAAGGCGGCATCGCTGCTACCGTGGAACAGGCTAAGAGCGGTCAGCTCTGCTTCCTGCTCAATGGTAACACCAGCGATAACCCCGCCTGGTTCCAAACCATCGGTACCGATAATGTTCCTTCGCCACAAGGCAAGGGCATCGTCTATGCCAACGGTCTTCTGAAGTGCGACGGCACACCTAAGGGTGAGGTGACTTTTAGCAACTCTTCCGAAGGTACCGTGCGCGACGAGCACCAGTGGGACGGCACAGGCTTCTGCTCTGCGTGTCACACCCTTCAGCCCGACTATCTGCAGGCTGATGGTCAGGGCTTTTACTCTTTGGCTTCGGCCCAGGATCTGCACTGGTTTGCTGCCTTGGTCAACAGCAGTGAGAACCGTGCCATCAACGCACGTCTCACTTCTAACATCGACTTCAGCAACTATCAAGACATGATTGGCGATGGCGACAATGAGAATGCCTATCAGGGTGAGTTCGACGGTCAGGGCTATCGTGTCACGGTGAAATACCAGGTCAACCAGAAGAATGTGGCGCTCTTCCGCTATCTGAGGAATGCCTATATCCATCACCTCATCACCGATGGTTCTATCCAGAACGAAAACAACTCCTGCTCGGGAGGTATCTTTGCCGGTTCGCGTGGCACATCGAAGATTGAATGCTGTGCCAGCTTCGTCAACTTCCAGCGCAACAGTGGCGACGACGCTACCGTAGGTGGTATCGGTGCCTACATGCACGATCAGGGACAGATGGTCAACTGTGGTTTCTTTGGTTCTATCCAGACGCCTAATGCCACGGGCAATGGCGGTCTGCTGGGCTATGCCAATGGTGGCCAGGAGGTCAGCTTCAGCCACTGTCTGGTGGCTGCTACGTCGCTGACAACCAGTGGCAACTCCATGGCTGTGGTGCGCAACTGCTCTAACCTGACGGCAGTCTATGTCCTCAATAATGGTCAGTTTGGCGAACAGGGAGAGAAAATCTCTGCCGACATCACCGCCACGGGTCAGCTGGCCTACCTGCTCAACGATAATACGACTGCTGGCACCTGGTTGCAGCGCATCGGCACCGACGCACTGCCCGTGCCTTGCGGTGTAGAGAATGGACTGGTCTATCCTTCGGGCACCTTCACCTGTGATGGTCAGCCGGTGGGCGAAACCAGTTTTACGAATGACAAGGATGCGCAGATCGTCTATCAGCCCCACCAGTGGGAGATGGGTGTCTGCACCGTTTGCGGCATTGCTGACATGGACTATAAGCAGCCCGTGGACGATATCTACGAGCTTGGCAGTGCAGCCGACGTGGTATGGTATGCTGCCTATGCTAAGAATGACGAGGTGAAGAATGCACGCCTGACGGCCGATGTGGACTTCAAGGACATCGCTTTTGCAGGTATCGGCACATCAGCCAAGCCCTTTGCTGCTACATTCGATGGTCAGGGTCACATCATCAGCAACCTGACCATGACACAGACTGAGAACGATGAGCCCGTGGGCTTCTTCGGTGTGGCAGGCGAAGGTGCACAGATTCGTAACTTCACGATTGACAACAGCTGTAGCTTTGCTGGTCGTCATGAGGTGGGCGCATTTATCGGCTCGACTCCTGTCGTGGCTGCTGGCAAGCTGACCTTAGAGCAGCTAGGCAACGAGGCCACTGTCACCGCACAGAGTTTCTATGCCGGTGGCATCCTGGGCAGCAACAGCAGTAGCACCCTGAAGGTGGTGATGACCAACTGCTATAACGCGGGCACCATCAGTGCTGACATCGAGGCTGGCGGTCTGAGTGGATGGCTGGGCGATGAGGCCGAGCTCACCAACTGCTATAATATGGGTACTGTGGCTGGTGTCGGTTCAGAATCGTTTGCTCGTGGCAACAATATCAACGTTACGAACTGTTTCGACCCTGTCACAAACTGGGCTTCTATGCCAAAGAGTGCTGTTGAAGACTTTACCAACGATGTGGTGTTCAATGCACTGTATCAGGCAGCTCCAGGCATCTGGTTCCTCAGCAGTGAGGAAAAGGGACATCCTGTGCTCTACAATACAGGCATCGTCTCTGCAATCAAAGAAATCTCGAGTCCCCGTACCAATGCAGCGACAGACCGTATTTATAATATGAACGGTCAGCGCATAGGCAAGCCGACTCGCGGCCTTTATATCAAGGATGGGAAAAAATATCTGAGGTGAGTGCATCACCTCAGATATCCCCACCTTAAAAACTAAACAAAAGCACTAACCAATATAATTAATTACTAATGAATATGAAACGAAACCTAAAATCAATTATATTATCTCTCCTATGCCTTGGCTTGGGACATACAGTGTGGGCAGAAGATCACTTCCTGGTGGGAGGTGCCACCGCAAGCGGATGGAACGCAGGCGAATACGCTCGCACGCCTGTGGCAATGGTAAATGTGAGTGAAAACTTATGGACTTGGGCAGGTAAACTCACCGTGGGTGACGGAGATGCAGGACGTTTTAAGATTCCCAACTCAGCAGATGGATGGGAGGGTTATTGGGCACCTGCTCAGGGCACTGTGCTCACGTCTGAGTGGTCTGACCTATCGACGACTAGCACGGATGACAAAAAATTCTGTGTAGCCGAGGAAGGATACTACAGAATCTATATTGATACCAAAAACAAGAAGATTAAGGCCGAGAAACTGACAGAGCCAACAAAGGATGGTGATTATTACCAGATAGCCACTGTCGATGACTACTATTGGTTTGCGGGTAAGGTTACCTCTGAAGAAAGCTCTAAAGCAAAGGCTCGTCTGACTGCAGATCTCGATTTCTCAGAGAAAGGCTTCTTCCCCTTAGCATGTGATAAATTTAAGTTTAAGGGCGAGTTTGACGGTGCTGGTCATACCATCAGTCATGCTGTGATTATCGGCAGTAATAATAATGTAGCTTTCATCCGCTATGCCACTGGTGGCACCAATATCCACGACCTGATTATCGAGGGTTCGTTCACCGGAAACGCGAAAGTCGGTGGTATTGTTGGTTTTGCACGTGATGGCGGCACTGTCACTTTGAAAAACGTCATCAACAAGGCAACCGTGCAGTCAACGGGCTCTACCGATGCCAACGCAGCTGCTTTTGTAGGTTGTGCTATTGATAATACAGTCATCACGGCGCTTAACTGTGCTAATATGGGTGCCGTGAGTGGACAAAACGGCCAGTGCGCAGCTTTTGCTGGTTGGACAGCTACAGGTACCACATTTACTAACTGTTGGAACAGTGGTGACATCAGTGGTATTGATGGCACATCTCAGCTCTATCGCAATAGTGGTGCTGTCACCGCAACAAACTGTTACGACCTGACAACAAAAGGTAGTCAGGGCACTAAACTTGATGCCTCTTTGCTCAATACCGCTGATTTCTGCTATAAACTGAATGGTTCTGTTGGCGGTGCAACAAATTGGTATCTGACGATTGGTACAGATGCCCATCCTTATCCTTTTGCGGGTGCGGCTAATCACGGCATCATCTATGCAAATGGCTCTCTGTATTGTGATGGTGATCCCAAACCAGGTACGGTTCTTGAGAACGAGGAGAAGGCATCTGTTCGTGATAGCCACAATTTTGTAGATGGCTTCTGTGTGAACGCTCATGACGCGAAACTCTGCGACGAGATGCAGGCCGACTATATGTCGCCAGATGGTGAAGGTAACTATCTGATTGGCACCAAGCAGCAACTGAAGTGGTTTGCCCACAAGGTGAATGGTCATAAATCGGTTGAAGCCTCTTATAATATCAATGGTAAACTGACCGCAGATATTGATTTCAGCGACCAGACGGTCATGATTGGTGGCGATGGTAATGCCGCGGCTTACCGTGGTACGTTCGACGGACAGGGACATAAGGTGACGCTGGGCTACAACACGAGTCAGAAGAACGTGGCCCTCTTCCGTACTATAGCTATTGCTCACATCAAGAACTTGATAACTGATGGTACTATCCAAAACGAAAATAACTCTTGTGCCGGCGGTATCTTCGCTGGTTCGCACGGTGCTTCTGTCGTGGAGAACTGCGTGAGCTATGTCACACTGAGCCGTACGAATGATGGTGATGCAACCTTTGGTGGTATCGGTGCTTACATGCACGATAATGGTACGATCCAGAACTGCGGTTTCTATGGTTCTATCAATACTCCTAGTGCTACGGGCAACGGTGGTCTGCTGGGTTATGCCAATGGTGGCGGTAATATTGCTATCAAGAACTGCGTGGTCAATGCCACAGAATTCGTTTACGGTGGAAACTCTGTTTCTGTGGCACGCAATACTGGAAACGTGACGAATACCTATGTGGTGAATGCTGGTAGTGCAACCCAGAACGAGGCTCTTCATGCAACAGCTGCTCAGGTGGAAAGTGGCGAATTGGCTTATAAGTTGAATGGCGACCAGAGCGACATCAATTGGTATCAGTTGATTGGTACCGATGCTGCTCCTCTGCCTATCGAGAAGGTCGGCGCCACCGTCTATGCACGTGGTTCGCAGAAATGCGATGGCACACCGAAGCCAGACTTTACTTATGTCAACGAACAGAGCGAGCCTTTGCGTGATGCTCATGACTTTGGTGCAGGCTTGGCCTTCTGCTCGTCTTGCGATAAGGAATATAATCCCAGCTATGCTATCGACAAGGATGGCGAGGTGTTCCTTGTTGACGATGCTACCGAACTGAAGTGGTTCGCTGCAATGGTTAATGCCGAAGGTGGCAATAAGGATGCCCGCCTGACTGCTGATATTGATTTCGACGGCGTGGCATATTATCCTGGTATTGGATCTAGTGAGAGGAATTTTACGGGTACTATCGATGGTCAGCGTCACATCATTACCAATATGAAGATGGATTGGTCACGTGAAGGCGTTGGCTTGGTAAACCGTGCAGCCAATGGTGCATGTGTGAAGAACGTTACCATCGCTTCTAATTGTAGTTTCAAAGGCTCTAAAGCCGTTGCAGCACTGATTGGAGGTACTTATGGTGCTGGTGATATTTATATCGAGAACTGTGGTAACGAGGCTCCTGTTCAGTCAACTGGTCAGAATGCCGGTGGTATCATTGGCTGTCGTTTTAACGACAATATCTGTCATTTGACAAATGTCTACAATGTGGGTGAGATAACTGGTGAAACAGCAGGTGAGAGCGGTAGCTTCTCTGGTTGGATGAGTAATGCCGTTTTGAAGAATTGTTATAGCATTGCTAGCTATCCCACTTCTGAGGATACTCATGGTTTCCAACAGGGTAATCAGTTCTCACGTGGTAATGGTATCAATCTGACTAACTGCTATGACTATGGTACAGGTCTTTGGGGACAGAATGAAAGTACGTGGGGTGATGCATTTGCGGATGGACGTAAGATTACCGATCCTGATGATGAAACACAAATGGGTGCTATGTTCGCAGGTCTATATGATGCTGAGGGCGGAGATGTTTGGCGCATGGAATATGAGGGCTGGGCTCACCCTGTTCTCTATGACCCTGCCAAGAAAGTGCTGAGCGAGAATGTGCCTAACCGTTTCTCAAGTGAGAATGGTGTTGGCCTGACATTGAAGCGTACCACTGTTGCTGACACATGGAACACCATCTGCTTGCCATTTGCACTGAATGCTACACAGATTGCATCGCTCTTTGGCGCCGATGCTAAGGTGGCTGAACTGACTGGTGCTACTGGCGAGACGCTGAATTTCACTACTGTTACCTCAACTGAGGCTGGTAAGGCTTATCTGGTTATGCCTTCTGAGGCTATGAGTGAAAAGGAACTGACTGTTGATCTTGATGCTACTGCTCCTGCTGCAACGACAGAGGGTGGCTATGTTTTCACTGGAATCTACGAACCAACAGCTGTTGTGGCTAACGATCTGTTTGTAGCTGCGGGCAATAAACTGACACCAAGTGATGGTACTGGTAAACTGAAGGCCTTCCGCGCTTATTTCCACAACACGGGTAGTGGTGCTCGCCTAACGAACTTCGTCATCGACGAAGAGACGACAGGCATTGCTTCTATTGAGGACGGACTGATGAAGGTTCAGGATGCTGTCTATGATATGCAGGGTCGCAAGGTTTCTCAGTTGAAGAAAGGACTCTATATTGTAAACGGAAAGAAACAGGTTGTTAGATAATAAATAAGGTGTATGACTATGAAGAAAATGATATATGTATCCCCAACAGTAACAGTGGTGGAAATACAGATGCAACAGCTAATGGCTGTTTCTGGTAAGGTTGATGGCAAGCCAGGACTTATCCCAGATCCTACTCCCTCGGATCCTTCCGTTGGTCTGTCCCGTCGCCACAATGATATCTGGGCTGATGAAGAAAACGAACTTGATGAATAATATATTTTTGTGATCAATAACTTTTTATTAACTAAAACGTTTAATTTATGAAGAAGAACCTAAGATTTGTGCTTGCTTTGGCCATTGGATGGCTGACAAGCGTAGGTGCTATGGCTATTGAGCCAGTGGACGGCGTCTATCAGATTGGTTCGGCACAAGATTGGGCAGAGTTCTGTACCCTGCACAATGAGGGCACCAACCAGCGTCTGAATGCTGTTCTTACTGCCGATGTGACGGTAGATGGTAATGCCATGGTAGGTATTAATGGAGGTGGAAAGCCTTATCGCGGATCCTTCGACGGACAGGGACATAAGCTGATTGTCAGCTATAACCTGGACGAAGAGCGTGTAGCTCCTTTCCGTCGTATCAACGGTGCTACAATCAAGAACCTGATTGTTGAGGGTAGTATCACCACTAAGTCAAAGCTGGCTTCCGGCCTTGTTGGTGGCTTGTGGCAGAGTGGCACAAAAATACAAAATTGTGCCAGCTATGTGACCATCAACGATGAAGAGGGCGGTGACGCCACTCATGGTGGTCTTTGTGGTAGCTTCGAGGATGTGAATGGTGCCAACGTCATTGAGAACTGTGCTTTCTTTGGTGCTATCAATGCACCTAACCGTGAAGGTTGTGGCGGTCTTGTTGGCTGGACCAATCAGAGCAACAACACTAACATCATTCGCAACTGTCTGGTTGCAGCAACACTCAATGTGAAGAAGGAATCAAACAATGATATTATCTGCCGTAACAATGCGATTGTTATCAACTGCTATTATCTGGGCAGCATAGATGGCCTGAAGAATGACAAGGGAGCTGTTGCAGCTACTGATGCTCAGGCTCAGAGTGGTGAGCTCTGCTATCTGCTGAATGAAAAGCAGAGCGAGACGCCTGCATGGTTCCAGAAGATTGGTACTGATGCAAAGCCTACTGCAGTTGGAACAGACATCGTTTATGCTAATGGTGAGCTGAAGTGTGATGGTATCACTCCAAAGGAGGGTAGCTCACTGTCTTTCTCAAATACTGCAAACTCTACAGTAGATGAGCATAGCTTTGTGGATGGCATCTGCACTGTTTGTAGTGCACTGCAAGAGATTGAGGGTTTCTATCAGATCGGTTGTGCAGCAGCCCTGAATCGTTATTCAGAGATTGTACGTACCACCAACGGTGGTGCCAAGGCTGTGCTGACTAAAGATATTGATATGACCGACCAGGTTTGGACACCTATCGGACAGGATGGACATGACTTCCAGGGCCATTTCAACGGTCAGGGACATCGTATCAAGAATCTTAAGACCGACGCCAACAATAACAATCAGGCTCTCTTCGGCCAGGCTATTGGTGGCACCATCATCGAAAATGTGATTATCGATGCTTCTTGTGTCATCAAGGGTGGTTCGCGTACTGCCGGTATCCTTTCTCAGGTATGGGGCGACAATGTGATTATCCGCAATTGCGGTAATGAGGCTAATATCGAAGGCTCTCAGGAGAACTGCGCAGGTATCGTGGGTTGCTCACAGGGCAAGGTTATTCACATCTCTAACTGCTACAACACAGGTTCTATCACAGGTAATCGTGAGAATGCAGGTATCTGTGCATGGATGGGTAGTGATAACTCTACTATCAGCAATTGCTACAGTACTGCTACTAATGTTAATGGCGAGGCTCTCTGGCGTAAAGGCGAGGTAAAGGGCGAGAACATGTTCCAGATTGAAGGTAAGCAGGGAACTGCTTTCACTGCTGCAGACCTTGCTTCCGGTAAGCTGGCTTATATGCTGAATGGCAATAAGAGCACAGATGTTGTCTGGTATCAGGTTATTGGAACCGATGCTAACCCTGTGCCTTGTGCAAAGGAGGGTGGCGTGGTTTATGCCAACGGTGAACTTGACTGTGCTGGAAATGCGAAGGCTGGTTCGGAAGAGACCTATTCTAATACCGAGGGCGCTACCCGCGACGAGCATCAGTTTGCTGATGGTTTCTGCACTGCTTGTGGTGCTTTCGATGCTAACTATATTGCAGAGACCGACGGTGCTTACAACCTGGCTTCTGCTAAGGATGTGAAGTGGTTTGCTGCTTTGGTTAACAGTGGCAGTGGCAATGCCAATGCTCGTCTGACTGCTGATGTTGACTTCGCTGATGTTACTTTTACAGGTATTGGTAATGGTTCAAATCACTTTACCGGTACTTTCGATGGTCAGGGTCATATCGTGAAGAACATGGTTATCGACCAGCCAGAGGAAAGCAATATTGGTTTCTTCAACGAGATCGACAATGGTGCTGTGATCAAGAACTTCACTATCGATGCTTCTTGCTCTGTCAAGGGTAAGGCCTTCACAGGTGCGTTTGTTGGTCATGTAAGTGGTAACGGTACTGCTCTGCTGGAGTGCTTGGGTAATGAAGGTACCGTAGAGACTGTCAATCAGAATGCTGGCGCACTCGTAGGTTGCAACACCTCTGGCGAGCTGAAGATCACCGCGAAGAACTGCTACAATGCCGGTGCTATCAAGTCTGGCAACGAGGCCGGCGGTCTCTCTGGCTGGTTTGGCAACGATGCAATCACTGTGAACTGCTATAACATGGGTACTGTAACCAATGGTGAGTCTTATGCTCGTGGTAACAACATCCAGCTTACCAACTGCTTCGATCCTGTGGTCAACTGGCCTGCTATCACGCATGTCAACATGGAAGACTTCACCAATGGCGTTGTCTATGCTAAGTTGTCGGAGGCTGCTCCTACGGTTTGGTATCTCAGTGCTGCCGAGGGTGGACACCCCGTGCTCTACAAGACACAATGGGGCGGTCCTGCCAATGCAGCTATTGCTAATGCTGAGGCTTTCGAGGGTCACACCACAAATGCACTGAAGCAGGCACTCGCCGATGCCATCAATGCCGCCAAACTGGCTGTGGCTTCTGGCGACGACGATGCGATCGCTGCTAAGCTCGGCGATATGAACACTGCACTGGCTGCTGCCAAGGCTCTCGACATCACCGTGCTGGAACAGACGATGGCCCTGGCCGAGGAGGGTGTTGACCTGACCGATGCCAACGACTTCATCGCGAATGGTACTACGGCCGACGAGCTCAACAATGTGCTCTATCGCTTGCGCACCGCTCGCAAGATCAATGCACTGACCACAATAGACATCTACCAGGGCAGTGCTCCTAAGGCTGGCAAGGTGTATATCTATAATGTAGGCACAGGCCTATTCCTGGGCACCGGTTCTAACTGGAACACCCATGCTGCTGTTGACCAGGTAGGTATCGAGATTGAACTCGTTGACCTGGACAAACCTGAGACCAACAACTTCAAGTTCAAGACTGGTCGCGGTGACGGTTGGATGGCATACAATGGCTATGTTGATACCCGCGCTCAAGACATCTGGCACTTCCTGCCCGTAGATGGCAAGGAGGGCGTTTACAACATCAGTTCTACCGGCAACGACGGCTTCCTGCTGGGTTACGATCCCAACGCAGCTGTTGACGGTATCTTGTACTGGAACAACATCGCCATCGACCGCACCGGTCTGGATAACCCCATGAACCAGTGGAAGGTGATCACTGCCGAGGAGCGTGCTGCGCTGCTCAAGGCTGCCAGCGAGGAGAACCCCGTGGATGTGTCTTACCTCATCAAGAATGCCAGCCTGAACCGTCAGGATGGTTATGACGACTGGACCAAGGCATACGACGGTGGCAATGGTGGCGCTCGTGTGTCTAGCCAGACCTACAATAACAATGGCGACTGTGCTGCCGACTATGCTTGGGAGTACTACAATCCCAACACCTTCTCGTTCACTCAGAACCTGACGGGCCTGAAGGCTGGTAATTACATGGTCATGGTGCAGGGCTTCTTCCGTAATGGCGATGGTAAGGCTCAGGCCGACGCCGTTAATAACGAAGAGACACTGGTTCAGTTGCCTTACCTCGTGGCTAACCAGCAGCAGGCTCTGCTGCCTAATATCGCTGATGAGGCTGGTCTTGTGCCTGGCATCGCCGACATGATGAGCACTGCCAAGGGCGACTTCCCCAATATGCCTGCTTCGGCACTTGAGTTCTTCGAGCATGGCGCTTACTGGACTGTTGTTGAAGTTGAGGTGGGCACCGACGGTCTGCTGACCATCGGCGTGAAGAAGGACGAGAAGCAGCTGGATGGCGACTGGACCGTCTTCGACAACTTCCGTCTGATCTACCTGGGCAATCCTGCCCTTGAGGCTGCAAAGAGCGACCTGGCTACACTGATTCTGACAGCTAAGGGTCTGGACACCATCGGTAAGACCGAAGAGAGTGTTTCTGCTCTGAACACTGCTATCGGCAATGCAGAGACAGCGCTGGCTGCAGAGGATGCTACCGTTGAAAGTCTGACCACAGCTAAGACCAACCTGCAGACTGCCATCAACAACCTGGCAGATATCGTGAACGGCATCAACGCCATCGAGTCTGCAGCCCAGGCTGGCAAGGCATTCAACATGCAGGGTCAGCAGGTGAAGAAGGCCCAGAAGGGCGTTTACATCATCAACAATAAGAAGGTGGTGGTGAAGTAAACCGCACGTAAATGGACAAGACGCGCCCTGCGTCTTGACACCCGATACTAACGAAGCCCGTATGTCTTGATGGCATACGGGCTTTTTTGTGTAGCAGTCTGATTTCTTTGCCCAACTAATAGCGGTACTTTTGTGTCCTAATAGGGCCACTCTGATAGTTGTCGACTTAAGTCAACAGGTCTCACGACTTAAGTCAACAGGTCTCACGACTTAAGTCGAAAGGTCTCACGACTTAAGTCGAAAGCTGCGAAAGTGCCACTTTTGGCAGGCGAAAGTGGCGCTATTAGTTGGGAAAAGGCGCCGGAATTTATGATATTTTGACCAAAAATCAAATCAATAATGGCCATAATTTGATTTTATCTTCGTATCTTTGCACCGCAAATGATGGACGAAGACTTCGATATACGAGAAGAACGGTATGCCGGGGGCGGCGAAAAGGATTTCGAGAATGCCCTGCGACCACTGCGTTTCGGTGACTTCAGCGGACAACAGAAGATTGTAGAGAATCTGGAAGTGTTTGTTGAGGCTGCCAAATATCGTGGTGAACCGCTCGACCACACCCTGCTGCACGGACCTCCAGGTCTGGGCAAGACCACGCTGTCTAACATCATTGCCAACGAACTGGGTGTGGGCTTCAAGATTACCAGCGGACCGGTGCTCGACAAGCCCGGTGACCTGGCTGGCATCCTGACCTCGCTGGAGCCGCGCGACGTGCTGTTTATCGACGAGATTCACCGCCTGTCGCCCGTGGTCGAGGAGTATCTCTACTCGGCCATGGAGGACTATCGCATAGACATCATGATAGACAAGGGCCCCTCGGCTCGCTCTATCCAGATAGACCTGAACCCCTTCACGCTGGTGGGTGCCACCACACGCAGCGGACTGCTCACCGCACCACTGCGCGCACGCTTTGGCATCAACATGCACCTGGAGTACTACGACCCCGAGACGCTGGCACGCATCATCGAGCGCTCGGCATCTATCTTGGGCGTGCCCATCACCGAAGATGCCGCCATCGAGATAGCAGGGCGCAGTCGTGGCACGCCACGTATTGCCAACGCACTGCTGCGCCGCGTCAGAGACTTTGCCCAGGTGAAGGGCAATGGCGCCATCGATACGGCCATCTCGCGTGTGGCACTGACAGCGCTGAACATCGATAAATATGGATTAGATGAGATTGACAACAAGATCCTGCTCACCATCATCGACAAGTTCCGTGGTGGTCCGGTGGGCATCACCACCATTGCCACTGCCATTGGCGAAGATGCTGGCACGGTGGAGGAGGTCTATGAGCCTTTCCTCATCATGGAGGGCTTCATCAAGCGCACTCCACGTGGGCGCATGGTGACCGATCTAGCCTATCGCCATTTTGGCCGCAACCCCTATTCGGGGGGCATCATGCAACCAGGACTGTTCGATGAATAGGGCTGGAAGTATGATTTTTGTCGTCAAATATGTGGATTTGGAAAATGGATTTTGTTTAGATTTATTGGATATATCAGTCTTTTTCATTCTTTTCGTTTTGTAATATTGGCGCGTTGTTGCTTGCAACAGGTTGAATGATAACTAAATACGAAGTAAAATCTTTATTGCAGACTTTGGTCAAAAAATGATGGATTTTTTGCTCTGGGAGAGAAAAAATACAATTTTTTTTGTACTTTTGTTGCAATTATCATAACGGGATTATAAACTACAACAACATGCTCACCTATCTAAGGCTTATCACAACAGCTATTTTCGCTATAACGGCACACGGTGTCTTTGGTGCGACAATGCGTGTTGAGCCTTTGTTTCTGAGCCAGGCTGTCATTTTTGTAGCTTTAGTCACGGTGTTGGTAATCCTGTTGGTGTTGGTGATCTTGCTGGTCATTCAGGTTCGCATCGGCATTCACCGTCGTAAGATGATGCAGCAGACGTTTGCTGTGCGCGAGCGCTTTTTGGCGAACGTGATCCATGAGTTTCGCAACCCGCTCTCGCTCATCAAGGGACTGGGCGAACAACTGGAAAAGCCCTGCGATGAGAACAAGACGACGGTGCCAACCATGGCAAGGGCACTGGTCGGACAGACGGAGACGCTGCTGGCACTGGTGGCAGACTTGCTCGACATCACACGCGTGCAGACGGTGATTGGCGAGGCTAAGTGGAAGCACGGCAATATTGTGACCTATGTGGGCATGATCCTGCAGAACCACCAGCCTGATGCCGACAGAAAGCGTCAGCACCTGAGATATCACCACTCGCTGACGGCCATCGACATGGACTTTGTGCCGGCCTATATCCACCGCGTGCTGTCAAACCTGGTGGCAAACGCCATCAAATATACCGACCACTATGGAAACATCGATGTGTCGCTGGAGGTGGTTGGTAGCGCGGAACTGATGGTGCAGGTCAAAGATAATGGCGCGGGGATTCCACCCGATGAGCTGCCCCGTCTGTTTGACATGCTCTCGCATGGGTCTCACGCCGGCGATGATACTGTCAGGTTGCTGTGCCTGCCCATGGCCAAGATGATGGTGGAGGCTATGAAAGGCAGTATCACGGTGGAGAGCACAGTGGGCCAAGGTACCACCTTCACAGTGCGTCTGCCCATGAAATATGCAGGAAAGGTGGAGCCTCTCGGCGTGACGGATGCTGAAGCGACGGCATCACTGCCTGCCGGTCAGAAGAAAGCGGCTGCAGAGCAGTCGCAGGCAGGCAAGGAGGCTTCGGCCATCGACTCGTCGGTGGTGTTGATCGTAGAGGACAACCAGGATCTGGCCTACTTCATAGGAATGCACCTGAAACAGTGCAAGCTGATCTATGCGCGCAGTGCTAAAGAGGGCATGGAGAAGGCTTTGGAAAATATGCCAGATATCATCATCACGGATGTGCTGATGCCCGGCGACAAGGATGGACTGGAGCTTTGCCGACAGGTGAAGAATAACGACCAGCTGAACCATACTCCGGTGATTATTATCTCGGCGCAGGTTACCGAGGAAGACAAGATCAGAGGACTGGAGGCTGGCGCCGATGCCTATCTGATGAAGCCTTTCAACTCCGAGGAACTGGTGGTCAGGGTGCGCAAGCTCATTGAGCGCCAGAGACTGCTGAAACAGAAGTTTGAGCAGGTGGCCGGCCAGACAGAGGTGTCTGTGGAGAGTTTGCCACGCAAAGACCGGGCGTTCATGACGCATCTGCTGGACGTGGTGTACCGCCTGATGGCTTCGGGCAATGTGGACATTGAGAGTGTGGCCAGGGAGATGGCGATGAGTCGCAGTCAGCTGAACCGACGCATGCTGGCCATCACCAACCAGAACTCGTCCACCTATATCATGCAACTGCGACTGGCGCGTGCCAAGCGCCTGCTGAAGGCCGATGTCAACATGGCCATTGGCGATGTGGCCCAGCGCTGTGGCTTCGATGATGTGGCCTATTTTAGTCGAATCTTCAAACAGACATTCGACATTACTCCTTCGCAATATCGGAAACAAATATAGATTATAAACAAATTAAAAACTCACGAACACTATGCACATTGGAAATCGTATCAGAGAGGTGATGAAAGAAAAGAACATGTCAGCCATCGCCATTGCTAAGATCATCAATTGCGAGCGCACCAACATCTACAACATCTATGCTCGCAAGGATATTAATACAAAGCTGTTGGAGCAGTTTTGTGTTATTCTGAATCATGACTTTTTTAAGGAATTGTCAAAAGACCTGAGCCTGAAGAAGAATAAGTAAGACATAGAAAAAAGGCAAGAACGTTTTGATTCTTGCCTTTTTTTTGTACTTTTGTACCCATGAAAGAGAAGATTGGTATCTTTGTGGGAAGCTTTAATCCCTTCACTGTGGGGCATGACTCTATTGTGAGAAGAGCGCTGCCGCTGTTCGACCGCCTGGTCATCGGCGTGGTAGGCGATCATGTGTCGAAGCCGGGCATGGTGCCTGCTGAAGCACGTATGGAAGCCATCGCTAAGCTTTACCGCAACGAGGCGCGCATTGACGTGAAGCCTTACTATGGCTTGGCCATCGACTTTGCCCGTAGCGTGGGTGCCCGTTTCATTGTGAAAGGGGTGCGCTCGGTGAAGGATTTTGAGTATGAGCGCGAGCAGGCCGACATCAACCGCCAGATTAGTGGCGGCGAGATAGAGACCATCCTTCTCTACAGCGAGCCGCAGCTGTCGAGCGTGTCATCGTCGATGGTGCGCGAACTGCAGCACTTCGGGGTGGATGTCAGCGACTTCTTGCCGACGTCTAACGAAGACTGAGGGCGCGATTCTCGGCCGCTTCCATAATCTCTCGTTCTCCGGGACCTTTATCGTTGATGCCACACAGGTGCAGGATGCCGTGGATGATGACACGGTGCAGCTCCTCGTCGTAGGGCTTGTTGAAGAGCTCTGCGTTTGAGCGTACGGTGTCGAGCGAGATGACCAGGTCGCCATTCAGCACATCGTCTTCGCAATAGTCGAAGGTGATGATGTCGGTGTAGTAGTCGTGACCCAGGTACTCGCGGTTCACCTCGAGGATGTGTTCATCGTCGCAGAACAGGTAGCCCACCTCGCCTATCTTCTTCTGATAGGTGGCAGCCACCTTCTTGATCCATGCTGTGGTCTCGCGTCGCTTGATGGCGGGGAACTTCACATTTTCTGAACTGTAGCTTATCATCGTATTTACTGTTTGTCTGTTAGTAACTCCAGGGCGCGCTTCACCGTGTCGTTGGTGTCGTTGAACACAGAGAAGTATTCGCTCATGTCCCACAGGTCGCGGGCTATCAGGGCCTTCAACTGCTGGCGCAGGTAGGGCAGCGTCTGCTGGCGCTCGGCCTCGTCCTTGGGTTTGATGTTCTGTTTCTCACCTTCCTTCATGATCTGGTCCACCAACGACTGTGGCACCTCGTACTGGGCTTTGAACGTGGCGAAGTCGGGATAGCGCTTCTTCAGTTCCTTGCGCTTGCCATCGACGTAGCGCAGGTTCTGCTGCAAGACGATGCTCTTGGCGGCCAGTTCGCGGTGGTAGCGGGTGTACTTGGTGGTGTCGAGCGGCACGAAGTAGTCGGGCATGATGCCACCGCCGCCATACACGATGCGGTGCTCCTTCAGGGTGTTGTACTTCAGTGAGTCGGCAAAGTGGATGCTGTCGGCATTGGTCAGCTCGCCAGCCTTCAGGCGGTTCAACAGGTCTTCGTCATAGCCTTTCTTGTTGCCCTTCTCATAGGGCTTCTGGATGCAGCGGCCCGAGGGGGTGTAGTAGTGGGCTATGGTGAGACGAATCATCGAACCGTCGGGCAGATCGACAGGGCGCTGCACCAGACCCTTGCCGTAGGAGCGGCGACCTACGACCATACCACGGTCCTGGTCCTGGATGGCACCGGTCACAATCTCGGCAGCCGAGGCCGTAAACTGGTCGATGAGCACCACGACCTTGCCCTCGCGGAAGCTGCCGTCGCGCGGAGCTTTATAGTCGCGACGAGGCACGCGGCGGCCTTCGGTATAGACAATCATGTCGCCACGGTTCAGAAACTCGCCAGCCAGGTCGGCAGCAGCCTGCAGATAGCCGCCACCATTCTCCTGCAGATCGAGGATGAGGTCGCGCATGCCTTCTGCTTTCAGCTTCTCCATGCTCTCCATAAACTCCTTATAGGTGGTGGCGCTGAAGTTGCTGATGCGGATATAGCCGATGCCGGGCTTGATCATATAGGTGGCATCGATAGAGTGTACGGGTATCTTGTCGCGCTTCACCATGAACACCAGTTCGTCTTTGATGCCCTGACGGCGCACGCCCAGTTTGACGGTGGTGCCCTTAGGTCCGCGCAGACGTCGCATGATTTCTTCTCTCGACATCTTCACACCGGCAATGGCGGTGTCGTTGACGTTCACGATGCGGTCGCCAGCCAGGATGCCCACCTTCTCTGAGGGGCCTTTGGTGACGGGCTGGATGACCAGCAGGGTGTCTTCCACCATGTTGAACTGCACGCCGATGCCTTCGAACGAACCGTTCAGGGGCTCGGTCATCTGCTTGGTCTCCTGGGGGTTGGTATAGCTGGAGTGGGGGTCCAGCTTCTCCAGCATGCCGCGGATGGCGTCTTCCACCAGTTTGGTCTCATCGACCTCATCGACATACAGGTTGGTGATGACCTGCTCGGCATAGTTCAGCTTGCGCAGGTTGCTTTCGCTTTTGGGTTGGAACTGTGCAAAGGCGCTCTGTGCGATCAGTGCCATTGCTATCAGTAAACAGTGTCTGTTGAGCATGTTTGTGTGTGTTATAGTTTGATGCTACTGATGTCTATCAGACCATTGACGATGGCGTAGATCGTCAGACCAGCAGGTGAGTGTATCTGCAGTTTGCGGGCGATGTTGCGACGGTGGGTGATGACTGTGTTCACCGAGATGCAGAGGTGGTCGGCAATCTCTTTGTTGGACATGCCCTGCACCAGGGCCACGATGACATCTTTCTCGCGGTCGGAGATGGCATCCTGCTCGTTGTTCTTGAACACCATGTCGCTGATGTTGCGGGTGATGTCGTTCTGTTTCACCATCTGCTCCAGGCGGCGGATGGCCGGCACGAAGATGTGGTCCTCGACCATGGCATGCTGGTGCAGCCATTCCTCGTTGTCGTAGATGTCGTGGAGCGTGGCGGTGAGCTTGTTGTTGTGCAGTCCGTCACTGGGCAGGTATTTGATGATGAGCAGCTTCAGCTCACGCAGTTTCTTGTCGGCAGCGCCGTGGTGCTTCGAGAAGGTCTCGATGCTATAGTCGGCAGTGGGACGTCCGTCGATGAGCGACTGTACGTAGGGGAAGAGCGTCTTCTGCTCGTACTGCATGTGGCGGCGAATCTCCTGTGCGTAGGCATCGTAGAAGCGCAGTATCAGTTGGCCCAGCGAGTCGTCGAGATTCAGGCTGTCTTCCAGTTCGCGACGGATGAAGGGCAGCTGGAAGTCCAAGTAGTAGGCATGGCTGGCCTGCAGATAATGCATCAGGGTGGGCACAGACAACTGTTCGTCGTTCTCGGCATCGCTGTAGCCATTGATAGTGAAGTTGACTACGGCGAGGAAGGTGTAGGTGTCAACGTGGTTGTCCTCGCAGGTCTCCTTGACGGTCTTGTCGCCGAAGCCCAGGCTGATGCCAAAGCTTCCCAGCATTTGCAAGAGGTCGTAGTTATCGCGTATCAGCGATATCATCTTGTCGTCGGCCTCATACATCTTTTGATTTCTCATACCTCGTAGTTTTATTCGTAAACGTCCTCTTCGGGGCGGTCTTCTTCGATAACCAGGTTGTCGATGATGAAATTCTGGCGCTCCATGGTGTTCTTACCCATGTAGTACTCCAGCAGCTTCTGCACTTGGTCGGTCTTGTGCAGCGTCACCTGTTCTAAGCGGATGTCGGGACCGATGAAGCCGGCAAACTCCTCAGGACTGATCTCGCCAAGACCCTTGAATCGGGTGATCTCGGGATCGGGACCCAGTTCCTGGATGGCCTGCAGGCGCTCCTCCTCGCTATAGCAGTAGCGGGTGATGAAGTCGGTCTTCTTACCGTCTTCCAGCATCTTCTTGTTCTTGATCTTGGTGCGGCGGTTGCGCACGCGGAACAGCGGCGTCTGCAGCACATAGACGTGGCCCGTGCGGATGAGCTCGGGGAAGAATTGCAGGAAGAAGGTGATGATGAGCAGGCGGATGTGCATGCCATCGACATCGGCATCGGTGGCCACGATGACCTTGTTGTAGCGCAGCGTGTCGAGGCCTTCCTCAATGTCGAGGGCTGCCTGCAGCAGGTTGAACTCCTCGTTCTCATAGACCACCTTCTTGGTGAGTCCGAAGGTGTTCAGCGGCTTTCCTCTCAGTGAGAACACTGCCTGCGTGTTGACGTCGCGACTCTTGGTGATAGAACCGCTGGCAGAGTCACCCTCGGTGATGAAGATAGACGACTCCTCCTTGCGGTCGTTCTTCACGTCGCTATAGTGTATGCGGCAGTCGCGCAGCTTTCGGTTGTGTAGGTTGGCCTTCTTGGCACGCTCGCGTGCCAGTTTGGTGACGCCAGCCATGGCTTTGCGCTCTTTCTCGCTCTCTTGTATCTTCTGCAACATCGCCTCGGCCACGTCGGCATTCTTGTGCAGGTAGTTGTCAACCTCCTCTTTGATGAAGTCGCCCACGTACTTGTTGATAGACACACCACCATTTGGCTCCATGGTCAGCGAGCCCAGCTTGATCTTGGTCTGGCTCTCGAACATAGGCTCTTCCACGTTGAGGGCGATGGCTGCCACGATACCTGTGCGGATGTCGCCATACTCGAAGTTCTTTTGGAAGAACTCCTTGATGGTCTTGGCGATATGCTCCTTGAAGGCACTTTGGTGGGTACCACCCTGGGTGGTGTGCTGACCGTTGACAAACGAGTAGTACTCCTCGCCATACTGGTTGGCGTGGGTGAAGGCTATCTCGATGTCTTCGCCTTGCAAGTGGATGATGGGGTAGAGGGCATCGGCACTCATACGGTCTTTCAGCAAGTCCTCCAGACCGCGACGCGACAGGATGCGTCGACCGTTGTACATGATGGCCAGTCCGATGTTCAGATAGGTATAGTTGCGGAGCATGTTCTCCACAATATCGTCGTGGAACCTGTAGTTCAGGAAAAGGGTGTTGTCGGGTTCGAAGAAGATGTAGGTGCCGTTCTCGTCTTGCGTGTCTTCCGTGACATCGCTCACCAGCTTTCCTTTCTCGAACACGGCTTTGCGCACCTTACCGTCGCGGAAGCTATGCACCTCGAAGTGGGCGCTCAGCGCGTTGACGGCTTTCACACCGACACCATTCAGACCGATAGACTTCTTGAAGGCTTTTGAGTCGTACTTACCACCGGTGTTCAGCACGCTGACGGCCTCGATCATCTTGCCCTGAGGAATGCCGCGGCCATAGTCTCTGACGCTGACGCGCAACTGGTCGTCAACGTTGATCTCAATGCGGTCGCCTGCCTTCATCTTGAACTCGTCGATAGAGTTGTCGATGACTTCCTTCAGCAGGACGTAGATGCCGTCTTCGGGAAGTTGACCGTCGCCCAAACGTCCGATATACATACCAGGACGCAGACGGATATGCTCTGTGCCACTAAGGGTGCGGATGTTGTCGTCGTTGTAGTCAGCCCCTACTCCAGCCCCTGTCTCGGTGGAAAGGGGAGCCGTTAGTCTCTCTGTCTCGTTCTCATTCATATCTTGTTGCTGTCTTCTTGTCTTGATATCTTCTGTTTACTCTGCCTCGTGAGTGGGCTCCGAGACAAGGCTCTTCTTGTAGCACCTGCGGCGCTTGTGCTGCTCGTTGTCGAAGTAGCCCCACTGGCTCTGCACTTTGCCGTTGGTCTCCATCTCTACGTGGGTCTCGCCCCATTTGAAACCGTACTTCTGGTAGATGGGGATCAGGTCGTAGAACAACAGGGCGTTGGCGCCCTTCGAGCGGTATTCGGGCAGGATGCCGATGAGCAGGCAGTCCACGATGTCGGTCTTCTTGAACTTCAGCGCCTTGATGAGGTGCCACCATCCGAAGGGCCACAGACGACCGTTGCGACACTTCTGCAGTGCGCGCGACAGCGATGGGATGGTGATGCCCACACCGATGCAGTCGTGTTCGGGCGTGTTCCAGTCTTCGATGATGCAGAGCATCTCCAGGTCGATGAACTTGAAGTACATATCTACATACTCGTCCATCTGCTTCTTCGACATCTCTGAGTAACCATACAGATGTCCAAAGGTCTTGTTGATGACCTCGAACACACGGTGGCCGTATTTCTTCGGACCGTAGATGTCTTCCTTCTTCAGCTTCTTCACGTGCAGGTTGTAGCGCGACATGCAGAGCTCTGCCACGCGTTTCATCTTGTCGGGCATGCCCTCTTTAGGTACAAAGACCTTGTATTCCACATAGTCGTTGTCCTTCTCGTAGCCGGGCATCTGCTCCATCAGTTTGGGGTAGTAAGGGTAGTTGTAGAGTGTGGCCATGGTGCCCAACTGGTCGAAGCCGTCGGTCAGCATGCCTTCGGGGTCCATGTCGGTGAAGCCCAGCGGACCGATGATCTCTTTCATGCCTTTCTCGCGTCCGTAGTCTTCTACAGCGGTGAGGAGTGCTTTCATCACTTCGGCATCATCGATGAGGTCCAGCCAACCGAAGCGCACGCAGGGGCGCTGCCATTGCTCGTTGTAACGGTGGTTGATGATGGCGGCTACGCGACCCACCAGTTTGCCGTCGCGATAGGCCAGGAAATATTCGGCTTCACAAAATTCGAAAGCCGAGTTTTTGTCTTTACTAAGTGTGTGGAGTTCGTCACTGTATAGGTTAGGAGCATCGTACTGGTTGCCTTTATACAGGTCATAATGCAGTTGGATAAAGGCTTTCAACCCTTTTTTGTCGATAACTCTCTCAATCGTAACTGATGACATTTCTTTCTTTATTTGATGAATAAATAGATGCTAATTCAACATACAAAGGTACGTTTTTTTTTAGACATATCAGCAGAAATAAACAGTTTTTTGCAACTTTTCTCGTAAATTGAAGAAAAGAGGCGATAGGTTTGCCGTAACTAAACCTATAGTTTGCCGTAACTAAAGTGATGGTTTGGCGTAGCCATCGTAGCCGAATGACATTATGAGGTGCGCTGACAGATGAGCAGGGTGTGCTGCCCGTTGCGCAGGGTGGTGGCAAAGATGTAGTGGTCGCCACCGTCTTTCAGTTTCAGGCGCTGGCGCAACTGGACGGCGCTGAGGGGGAAGTTGCGCACGCTGATGTTGGCTTTTGTGATGTCGGCGAGGGCTGCTTTCAGCTCTTTCTTGTTCATCGTGGTGGCAGCCGTGATGCGGAAGCGGCGTCCTGGAAACTGGGGGCGCTCCTCGTTGGAGGTAAACAGGTGACTGTTGGGTGCCAACTGCTTGACGCCGAACGCCTTTTCTACTTCTGCGAAGCAACCGGCCTTCATGATAGAGGCGTTCGGTTCGTAGAGGTATGTGCCTGTTTCGGCGGGCTCGTCTGTCGAGGGGACCATGGTCGTTGGCGCGCTTGCCGACACCAGCCACACCTGCTCATCGTTCACGCAGTAGAGCTGCAGCGCTTCTGCCTGTTGGCGCATCACGATGAGCAGTTCCTTGCATTCGTTCTGTGCCGAGACGATGTGCACCTCGCTGACGTACTGTGGCCCCAGGTCTTCCACGGCTTTTCGCCAGTCGAGCATGGGCGACAGTTTCAGCACCACCACGTCGGCCTTCTGCAACAGTTCGTCGCGCAGTTCCAGCACGTTGGGCGTGCAGTCGCCGATGCCATAGGTGCGAGCGCCGTGAGTGTCGCGGCGAGCCGGGTCCATATAGATCATCGAAACATGCTCTAGTTGGTGCAATATGGCCACACCGTCGCCACACGTGCACGTCACGTTGGGTGCCAACTGCTGCATGTTGTGCTTCACCACCGCAAAGAGCTCCTCGTTCTGTTCTACGTAGGTGGCTTCTTTGAAGGCCTGACTCATGAACGAGATGTCCACACCGAAGCCACCGGTCAGGTCCACGAGGCGTTCTGCCGCTGCCGTCAGTCGCCGACAGAGGTTCTTCTTATACAGGGCAGTCTGTTCGCTAGAACACTGTTCCAGCGACAGGTGCTGAGGATATAAAAGCCCGTCAGTAGCTGCCCATGAGGGCAACTTCTGACGGGCCTTTTGTAGTCCCGCAATCTGGCGCAGCGCCAAGGCGAAGTCCACGTCCTTGTCGCGGCAACCTTTCAGCGCCAGCTGGCGCACGTCGGCATGGCTGTTTTGCTCGATGAAATCGCGGGTTTTATTGTTCATCTTTATTTCAGTATTACTTTCTTTCCGTTGATGATATAGAGTCCCTTGCGTGGGTGCTTCATGCGCTGTCCCTGCAGGTTGAACACCGTGGTGCTCAGACGGTCGTTGGCAATCACGCGGATGCCGTTGGGCTGCTCTATGGCGAGGGTCACGTTGACGCCACTGATCTTGATGTGGTTGCCCTCTGCGCCGAAGGTCACCTCACGGGCTTCGCCTGTCCACACATAGTCGTTGTCGATGGTGCCCTTGTCGGCTGTCATCTTCCTGCTGCTGTCTATGGTGATAAAAGCCAGTTTGGTCATGGTGCCATCGCTGGTCTCCACCTTCAGTGTATTGCCGCCATACATACGGATATGCGCATCGTTGCAGTACATGTTGGCGCTGGTGCCCTTCGCATAGGTGATGGTGACGGGACCTTGCTTACCGCTGAGCGTCGCCTCATAGCTATTCTTCCAGGAGCCCTGCCATGAAACGCCGAAGAAGCTGTTGTTCAGCATGATCGTACTGTCGGTCAGCTCTTCGTTTGACTTCGCGGTGATGGTATAGGTAGCCGACGTCACGGCGCTCTTCTTGTCACCTTTCAAGGCGATAGCCTTCACTGTGGTGGTCTCGCTGATGGTGATAGGTGCCGTATAGACGCTGCTCTGCTCGGTAGGTTCGGTGCCATCGGTGGTGTAGTAGATGGTGGTACCCAGTGTAGTGCAGCTCATGCTCACCTCTACCTGTTCGACGTAGCTGCCACCCTGCGGTGTGAACACAGGCTGCATCACGAAGTCAGGATCCACCGTGCCGCCACCCTCGTAGTTGTCGTAGCTGAAGGCTGTTTCCGTCTTCGAGCCCCATACGTATTCCTCCAGTCCTGGATAGTCCACAAAGGGGTTGCGGTTTTGCTGCACATCGCTGCGCGCCACGGCATTGTTGCGCGCCCGTTCCACCTCGTCCACCGGGTCTTGTTGCGACCAGCGGAACAGCATGTCCAGGTACCACTGTTTCAGTCCTGGATAGGCCTCGTTCGTAAACACCTTCTTTACCTCTCCCTTAGACCAGTTATTCAACTTGTCCTGATAGCAGGTAGCCATATAGAAGTAGATGCGTGCAATGTCGCCTTTTATCTCGTCGTTGGGTTCAAACACCGTACCGCTGTAGCCCGGTGTCTTGCACGAGCCCAGAATGCTGTAGTTGTTGGCCGACGCCTTTGTGATGTCTTTCACCTCGGCGATGACGTACGATGAGCGCATATTGTTGATCTTAGCATCTGTAGGCACCACGTGGATGATGTCGCTCTTCATCGGACTGGCCTCGTTAAACCAGCTCTGTGGCACGGTGTGCTCCTTGTTCCATCCAGCCCCTTCTGAGCTGTTGCCATGCTGGTTCCAGTTGTAGTTGGTGATGTTCGAGTACCAGTCGCGCACATGACCGTCGGGTCGCTTGTCGGTCTTCTCGTAGTATTCCTCCAATGCCGAGTAGCTCAGCGTCTTGTGGTTCTTGATGATACTGTGTAAAGCGGTCTTCAGCGCTTCGCCTTTCTTTCCGTTGGCCTCCTGATAGTAGGTGCCAGAGTTGTTTGGGCCTTGTGCCCAACTGTTCAGCAGTGCTATCGACAGCACCGCGAGCAGCGTCAGTGTTTTCTTCATAATATGTGTATAATGGTGTGTTTTATCTTTCTGTTGTGTGCGCTTATCTGACGAAGACCTTCTTGCCGTTGATGATGTAGAGGCCCTTTGCAGGATTCTTGATGCGCTGTCCCTGCAGGTTGAATGTGCCCTTTGTCGCCCTCTTCAGCGTGCTGTTCACCAGGTAGATGCCGTCCGTATTGCTGTAGTTGTCGTAGCTGAAGGCCACCGTGGTCTTGTCGCCCCATACATATTCCTCCAGTCCGGGATAGTCGATAAAGGGGTTACGGTTCTCCTGAATGCCAAAGACGGCATTGTTGCGGTTGGTCTCTTTCTCGCTCACGGGGTCGTTCTTAGCCCATTTCATCAGCATCTCCAGTTGCCAACTGCTCAGTCCGGGATAGGTGTTACCGTCTAGCGTGGGTCTCGAGTCACTGCAGTTAGCGTACCAATCAGACAGTTTTTCCTCATAACATGTCACCATATAGAAATAGGTGCGTGCAAAGTCACCCTTGTATTCGTCGTTTGGCTCAAACACCGTGCCGTTATAACCGGGGTAGGTGCAGGTGCCCAGCTTGCTGAAGTCGCCTGCCGACTTGTAGTCCTTGCCGTCGGTCTCGCCAAAGGGGAAGTTACCGCGTTTTCCGTTTACCGTACCATCGGTGGGATAAAGGTGGAACAGGTCGGTGTACATGGGTGAATTACTGCCAAACCAACTCTTAGGGAACGAGTGTTCGCGGTTGTACTTGTCGCCTTCCTTCGAGAAATTTCCTGCCTGGTCGGTGCCAAACTCATAGTTGGTGATGCTCGAGTACATGTCCCACACCTTTCCGTCTTCACGCACGTCGGTAGTGCGGAAGTCAATCCAGAGGTTTCCGTAGGTACGTTCTGTATGTGGATTGATGATGCCACAAAGTGCCGTCTTCAGCTCCTGACCTTTCTTTCCGTCGGCATTCTGATAGTAAGTGCCAGAGTTGTTGGGCCCTTGTGCCCACAGGCTGATGCTGGTCAGCACCAGTGCTATCATGGCCGTAAATCTTTCAGCTATTCTCATAGTCGATGACTTTTTTACAATTGGTTATTTGATGATATACTTCCTGTTGTTAGAGATAAAGATACCTGGGCGCAGATGGCGCTCGTCCATCCGCATGCCATACATATTATAGACGTGGTGGCGGCGCTGCTTGGTCGTTGCAGCGATGTGGTCTAAGCCTGCTTTGTTCACCACTTCCACCAGCACCTGC
This sequence comes from Xylanibacter brevis P6B11, assembly GCF_000621825.1. Lineage (NCBI taxonomy): Bacteria > Pseudomonadati > Bacteroidota > Bacteroidia > Bacteroidales > Prevotellaceae > Xylanibacter > Xylanibacter brevis. The sequence continues at coordinate 243,130 of NZ_KK211352.1, read as the reverse complement.
TCTATCTGGATGTGCTTGTTGGCATTGCTCACGGGGTAATTGCCGGTGTAGGTCGATGTGAACTCCACGCAGCTCACCAGCGTGTCTGCCGGTGCCGTCCACACGTTGCCGGTCATCTTGCCCACCGTGGGGATGAACTCTTTGTCGGCCGACTTCTCGGGCACCACGAACTCAATGCGGCTGAGGCCGTTGTGGCGCGCCTTAAAGGTCAACTTATTATTATTGTACAGGCGAATCTGCGTGGCGTCGCAGTACATGCGAAGGCCCTCAATGCCGTAGGAGAACGTCAGGTCGATGCCGTCCTGCTCTACCGATATGGGTATGCGCTCAAAGTAGTCGCGCAGGTAGTTTGTGCTGCTCCAGTCGGTGCCAAACGTCATTTCGTTCAGCGGGATGGTGCAGTCGGAGGCCACCGTCTGGTCGTCGGCCACCGGTTCGCCGCCATAGTCAAAGGCCGTCTCCTTCTTCTCTCCCCAGATATAGTCCTCCAGGCCGGGATAGTCCACAAAGGGGTTGCGGTTGCCCTGCAGTCGGTAGGCGGCCTCGTTGCGGTCAATCTCTTTCTGGCTCACGGGGTCCTGCTTAGACCATTGCATCAGCATTTCGAGGGCCCATGGGGCAAAAGGCTGATAGACAGACTCGTCTGTCAGGTTGAACATGGCTCCCGTCCACGTGCCGCAGTGGTCGCCAACGCTATCTCGCGTGCTGCTCCATGTGGGCTGTCTCTTCTCGTAGGCCGTCACCATGTAGAAGTAGATGCGGGCCAGGTCGCCCTTATACATATCGTTGGGCTCAAAGCAGCGACCCTTGTAATCCTCCGAAAAGGTGCAAGCTCCCATCTTGCTAAAACCCTCTTCCGAGGTGTAAAACTCACCGTTGTTGGTGCCGTAGGGGTTGTTGTTGCGCTTATTGTTGACGATACCTTCGGCCGGGATAACGTGTACTATGTCTGAATACATGGGTTTGATGTCCTTGTAGGTATAGCTGCTTCCGCTCTTAGCTGCAGGGTTAAACCAGCTTTTTGGCATGGAGTGCTCGCGCTGGAAACCTTTTGTGCCCTCAGGGTCGGTGCCCAATTTCCCGTTTCTATGAAGCGTGGTGTAGATAGAGTAGGCCGACTTACACGAGTACATGTCCCAGATGATGGGCACCGTGTCTGTGGGTATGGCGTCCGTGAAATGATACGCATGCCACAGTGAGTCGTAGTCCACCACGGCCGGCGTGTTGATAATCTCGTAGAGAGCCGTCTTCAGCTCGGCCCCTTTCTTCCCATGAGCGCTTGCATAGTATGTGCCAGTGTTGTGGGGCGCCTGTGCACCCATGGCTATCGTCATGGTCCAGGCTACCAGACAGAGTAGCGTTTTCTTCATAGTCGTATCTATTTTTAGAAAGGTTCAGCCTACAAAAGTAAGGATTAATTTTGTAATGGCGAAACAATTGCCCGAAAATTATCTCAGTGCTGCGATATAATCCCACAACTTGCGGTAGAACGGGTGTTTCGTCATGGTGTGGCGGTCGCCTAGGATGATGAGCTTCATGCGGGCTCTGGTAATGGCCACGTTCATGCGGCGCAGGTCGCGCAGGAAGCCTATCTGCCCCTCATCGTTCGAGCGCACCAGCGAGATGATGATGATGTCGCGCTCCTGTCCCTGGAAACCATCCACAGTGTTGATGCTGATCAGGTGGCGGAATGGCTTGAAGAACTCGCGTTTGCGCACCAGCTGGCGCAGGTATTGCACCTGTGCTCGGTAGGGAGAGATCACGCCCACGTCCAGTCGCTCTTCCAGCACGCGCTCCTTACCAATCATCTCGAAGTAGGCCTGCAGCGACAGCAGCGTCAGTTCGGCCTCGGTCTTGTTCACACGTCCGAACGATTCGCCCACAAACTCCTCCTTGCCTTCATACTGCGACGTGTCTATCCACGTCATGGGCAGGTCCAGATCCAGTATGCTGCGGTGCTTCACCTCGGGTGCCGACACCATCTGGTTGTGGTAGAACCAGTCGCTCGAGAAGCGCATGATGTCTTCGTGCATGCGGTATTGGATGCGCAGCAGTGTCACCACTTCGGGCTTCAGGTTGGCGATGCGCTCCATCAGCGTGCGGCCCAATCCGCCCTTCAGCGCCTCGTAGCACTTCACCGTGGGGGGCAACTGACAGTGGTCGCCGGCAAAGACCACGCGTCCGGCTCTGCGGATAGGTATCCAGCAGGCCGCCTCGAGTGCCTGGGCAGCCTCGTCGATAAACAGTGTGCCGAACTTCATGCCGTCCAGCAGGCGGTTGGCCGAGCCCACCAGCGTACAGGCAATGACACGTGCCTCGCCAAAGAGTTCGGCATTGATACGTATCTCTATCTCGGTGGCACGACTTTTCAGACGGTCCATCTTCTGGTGCCAGTTGTCGCTGCGCTTGCGTTGTGTGCGCAGTTCGCGTATGGCCTTGCGGATGGCCCACAGCTGTGGGTAGTCGGGATGTGCCTCGAAGCGTCGTTCGTAGGTGAACGACAGCATTTTGTCGTCCACACGTGTGGGGTTGCCTATGCGCAGCACGTTGAGGCCGCGGTCCACCAGTTTCTCGCTGATCCAGTCCACCGCCATATTACTCTGAGCGCACACCAGCACCTGACTCTCGCGGCGCAGTGTCTCGTAGATAGCCTCTACGAGTGTGGTGGTCTTGCCCGTTCCCGGTGGTCCGTGAACGATGGCTACGTCCTTGGCACGCAGCACCTCGTTGACGGCGTGCTCCTGCGTGGCGTTGAGGTAGGGAAACCCCATGTCGGGAAACGAGAACGTCTCTGCCTTCTGGCGCGTATAAAAGAGGTCGCGCAGGTAGCCCAGGCGCCCTTTGGCGCGCATGGTGCGCTCCAGCGCTTCAAACATCAGTCGGTAGCTGGTCTCGTCGAAGAACAGCTGTACGCCCAGCTGCCCGTCGCTCACCTGCAGGTCGGCCACGGGAAACTTGTCGGGCACGGCCACCACCATGCGGTCGCCATCCACGTAGCTCACCGTGCCGGGCGTTGAGAAGAAGTGCATGTCTTTCTCGCGCTGCACAAAAAACTGCACGGGTTTGCCAAACTCAAAGTTGTGGTCGGTGTCGTCCTCCGTGTTGCGATACACCTCCACGCACAACTGGTTCAGCGAGTTGTAGTAGCTCTTGCCCAGTCGCAGCGGCATCCAGGCATCACCGCGACTCACGCGTCGCAGCATGCCGATGGTCTTGGTATGCTCCTGGAAAGCCTTCTTCTCCTCGTCATACTCCATCTGCAGCAAAAGGCGTTGCTGTTGGAGTTCCAAAATGGGTGATAGCGTCTCGTTCATCAATGCAAAAGTACTAAAAATGAGTGAAATAGACAAGCGAATCAAAAAAATAACATGTCATTTTATTGTCATATAAGAAACTTTTCGTATATTTGCAAGCGAATATAATCTTACCTAATGAGTTTATGATGAGCTTTAAATCGATAGTAATAACCTTACTGGCTATTTGCCTCAGTGTAGGCATAGTCCACGCACAACCTCAGAAAAATAAGGATCCTAAGTATGTTGCACTGCGCGACACGCTGGTGTATTATTTTAATAATGATGACAGCATTCACTTCTATGCGGCGCTGAGTGATCTTGAAAACTATCTTTTGGCGCACGACGACCTGCATGGCTACTACACCCAGCGGTGTAACGAGATCATCTTCCTGATGAACCGCCAGCAGATCTTCGAAGCCTATAAGCTGTCGCGCAAGCTCATTGCCGAACTGCAGGAGAAACATCTGGACCGTGAGATGTATATGGCCATCAACATGATGGGACATATCAATAACTACTGTGGCAACAAGGAGGCTGCCAAAAACAATTTCCGCGAGGTGATCGAACGACTAGAGAAACTGGGCTACTACGAGAGCATGCCGCCCATCTATATGAACATTGTCAATGTGTCGTTAGACGACGACCCCGACGAGGCAATGGAATTGTTGGAAAAGGCTCGTGAGATAGCAGTCAAGTACTCGCCCGAACGCGTGTTCGACATTGACACCCGCAAGACGCTGACCTACTTTGCCAATGACAAGCTAGACCTCTTTAATCAGGGTTACGAGGCCTATCGCCAGGGAGTGAAAGAGGGAAAAAGCTCTGTGCATGGCCGTTTGCTCGAGGCTTATCATGAGGCTTCCATCGGCAATACCGAGAAGGCTGTGGCACTAGCGCGCCAGCTTGGCGACGATGGTCACGAGGCCATCACCATGATCTATAAAAAGGCCAAACAATGGGAGAATGCATACAACTCCCTGAACGACCTGTTTTTGGCCAACGACTCGATCATCAACGTGGTGCTGAACAATAGCATGCAGGGACTGCAAGACGATATGGCATCCTACGAGCGCGAACGTGAGGTGGCCCGTGGCAGGATGATAGGTCTCACGGTGATCATCGTCTTGCTGTTTATGCTGGTGGTAGCCTTGTTCTATATCGTCAATAGCCGGCGCCGCCACACGGCACAGCTGAGGTCGGCCTACGAGCATGCGCTGGAGAGCGACAAGATGAAGCGTGCGTTCATCAGAAACGTGAGCCATCAGATACGCACACCGCTGAACATCGTCAGCGGGTTCTCGCAGTTGTTAGCCGATCCCACCATGCAACCCAGTCTTGAGGAGCGCCGCATGCATGCCGACATGATTTCCAAGAACACGGAGCTCATCACCTCGCTGGTAGATGAGATATTGGAACTCTCAGAAAACGAGTCCACCACCAGTATCGACAAAAACGATGTGGTTCAGGTATGCAGTCTGCTGCATACGCTACAGGAAGAGAACCGCGAGGGACTGAGCGAGAAGATCAAGATAACGGTGGAGTGCATGGTGGACGAGAACTTTGCCTTCCGTTCCAATGCGAAGGTGCTTAAGCGCGTTCTCAACATCCTGATAGAGAATGCGAAGAAATATACCGTTGCTGGTACGATCACGCTGGCAGCCCAGCTCGACGAGCGTCAGCTCATTATGTCGGTGACAGACACGGGCATCGGTGTCTCTGAGGCCGATGCCGAGCGTATCTTCGAGAGCTTTGTGAAGCTCGACGACTTTAAGGAGGGTCTTGGCCTTGGCCTCTCCCTCTGTCGTGTCTTGGTGAAGCACCTGGGTGGCGTCGTCTCTCTGGACACTACCTATCGCCAAGGTGCCCGCTTTGTGATTACGCTGCCGGTGTATGCGTGAACTGAGGTTAACTGAGAACTGAGAAGTGAGAACTGAGAGGTATGATTAGATTTGTGCACTTCATTCAGCGCAGAAAGTAATCATACCTCTCAGTTCTCACCTCTCACCTCTCACTTAATTTTCGCGCTCATCGGATTCCTAACGCCCTTATAGCCTCTGAGGAAGGCTTTGGCAGAGCCGAAGCTGAGGAACATGTCTAGTCTGACGGGCAGATGGTTCTGGTCGTCGGTCACGTAGAAGCGGATCAGCTCGTGGTCCTTGCCGTCCTCTTTCTCGTAGAATGAGAACACCAGACAGCGGAACTTCTCGCCGGTGCCATCCACCTTGAAGTTCTCCTTGCCACGGTATTTGAGCCATGAGTTCGTCAGGCGGCGGGCGTCACTGATGGGCATGGGGATGATGTCGCCCTTCTTCATCTTCGTCGCGTCAAAGTTGCGTGCACGCAGGAAGATGCTCATCATGTCGTACACACAGTCCGTATATTCCTTGTTGTTCCAGTGCTGTTCGCCGTCGGCATCGATGCGGTGCATCTTCAGTCGGCAGTTGTTGCCAGGATAGCTATACCACAGCTCATCCACGTAGTAGCGTTTGCCCTCCAGGGCGCCCTTGCGGAAATACACGGGGGCCAGCGTGGCAGCATCACAGTAGGACAGCAGCGTGTCGCGCATTACGAAGATGCCGTCCAGCTTGTCGTTGCCGCGTGTGGTCAGACTGCTGCGAAACACCTTCTTGCCGGCATAGCGCGATTCCATCGTTGACATCGATGCCGAGCCCACCTTCACCCACACAAATTTCCAGTTGAAGTAGAGGTCATAGACTAGGAACTCGCCCGATTTGAAGGCCTTGTTCTCAATGCCGCACGACTGTGCATTCACGCTGATGATGCTCATCATGCCTATGATAGCGGTAAAAATGATTCTCTTTATCATACCTTATATTATTTTATATTATCAATATACTCCTTGCCCAGCTTCTTGGCTCGGTCAAGGTTGCGGTTACGTAGTTGCTTTTCTTTGTCGGGCTTTTGCTTGGTGATGGCAGCTGCCTTCTGCTTGTAGCGGGGCAGTGACGTGAGGTTCCACTGTCTCGACACGTCCCATTTAGCCTTACACTCCACAATCTCGGGATTGTAGTACACGGGTTCGGGCTGCAGGTCGTCGTCATAGCGACCGGTGTCCCACGTGCCATTGCCGTTCTTGTCGATGAAGGCACGCAGATAGTAGCTGCCAGGCTGCAAGTAGTAGAACTCAGCAGGCTGACCACCGTGAGCCACCGCCTGACGTCTCACCTTGTCGCTGTTGTCCATCAGCTGCACCACCACCGAGTCGGTATGCTCCGCACCACCAATCTCTATGGTCAGTGTGCTGAAGGCGTCGTCGTTCAGCACCTTGATGCCCTGCTTGATGGGTTTCGACACCTGTCCGTAGATGCCTTCGAAGGCCGCCGTGTCTATCTCCAGACTATATTCCGTGTCTGGTCGCCAGTCCACGTCCATCTCGTAGGTGCGGGTGGCAATCTGTCGGAAGTCGTGAGGCGTGCGATACCACACGGTGTCAATCTTCGAGTAGAGGTGCACGCTGCCGGTGTCGCATCGGGCCAGTGGTTCGGGCATCTCGAAGCGCAGCACATGCAGCGGACTGATGTTCTGGTTGGCGTTGATCTTCACCTCCAGTGCTTTCGGCTTCATGATGGTGTCGTAGGGCTCCTCGCGCTTCTTGCGCTTCTCCTGTTCCTTTTTCCATTTCTCGAAAGCCTTTTCTTTCTCCTTCACTCGTTTGGCGTAGGGAGTCTTGGCTATCTGCTCCAGCGTGTCGGTGCGCTGCACCAGTTGTCCCAGCGAGTCGGTCGTCAGGTAGCTGAACTCCACCAGCAGCGTGTCTTGGTTCACCAGCGTGGTGTCGCTGAGCCAGTAGCTGATGGTGTCTTTCTTCAGCGAGTATTCCGGTATCACGGTGCCGTCCAGGTTGCAGTTCAGTCCCCTCAGCGCGGGCAGCGAGTCACTGCCGTAGGTGAAGTAGAAGTCCAGTCGGTTGGGCTCCTTGCGCTCGGTCTTCAGCAGGAAGCGGTCGGTCTGTGGCTCCTGAAAGCACAGCAGTGTGACGTCGTCGGGCAGGAAATGCGTGTAGCCCACCTTCACGATGTTGGCTATGTGCAGCGAGTCGCGCCAGATGGTGTCTTGACGGACGTCCTGCATACAATGGGGCACGATGCTGTCGTGCGAGAAAGCCATGTATTCGCTCTTCTGGCCATAGACAAAGTCACCGTCGGCATCCTGCAGCGCATAGATGCGATAGGCTCCTGGGCCCACGCCCTTCACCGTGAAGCGTCCGCTGCCGTTGGTGCGCGACACGCGCATCATGGGTTCGCTGTGAATGACTGAGTCGGCAAAGTTCTGATACAGTCCTACCAGCACTCCCTTCATGGGCTCTAGGTTCTCTGCGTTCAGCACGTAGCCGCTCACCTCGAGAGTGTCTATCTGTGTGCCGGTAGAGAAGCTGAACGTATAGTTGCCCATGGGGTTGCCCTCGTTGTTGTCGGTGATGGCATCGCTGAAGTCGATGGTGTAGGTGGTGTTGGCCTTCAGCGAGTCTTTCAGGTCCACGACGATGCGTCGGCCCGTGGCCTTGATGTCGGCCTGTTCCAGTTGTGGTGGCGACACGATGACCTTGTTCTGTATGTCTTCCACCTTGATATACTCGTCGAAGTTGATCACCACCTTGTGGCTCTTCACGTTCACCCCGTTTTCTGCTGGCGAGGCGCTCACCACGCGTGGTGGTGTGTCGTCATACCAGCCGCCGTCTGGGCTGCCCATGCGGGCGCAGGAAGAGAAGATCCCACCCAAAAGTGAAAGATGAAAGATGAGAGATATGATTACCATATTCCCAAACACACCTTTCCGTTGGCTCTTATTGTTAAATCTAATCATATCTTTCATTTATCATCTCTCATCTTCCGATGAAAGAGCCAGTAACTCCTCAATATGTTTGCGTTCGTTGCTCAGTCGGGGCACTTTGTGCTGTCCGCCCAGTTTTCCCTTAGCCTTCAGCCAGTCGTTGAACAGTCCCTGGCGTGCCACCACAATCTCCAGCGGTTGCAGGGTGATGTCTTTGTAGCGCTTGGCCTCGTAGTCGCTGTTCAGCTCCTGCAACTTGCGGTCCAGTATCGAGGCAAACTCGTTGATGTCGGCAGGTGGTGTAGAGAACTCTATGAGCCACTGGTGGCGGCACTTAGCGTTTTGGTCCATAAATACGGGGGCAGCGGTGTATTCCAGCACCTGTGCGCCGGTCTTCTCGCAGGCATAGGCCAGTCCCTGTTCGGCATTATCCTGTATCAGCTCCTCGCCGAAGGCATTGATGAAGTATTTGGTGCGACCAGAGATGATAAACTTATAGGGATTGGTAGAGGTAAACATCACCGTGTCGCCAATCATGTAGCGCCACAGACCGCACGAGGTGCTGATCAGCATGGCATAGTTCTTGCCTTTCTCCACGCCCCACAGAGGTACGATGTTGTCGGTGCCCATCTCCTGGAACTCGTAGAACACGTCATAGTCTATCATCAGCAGCATCGACTTGTCGGCAGGATCGTCTTGCAATCCGAAGAAGCCCTCGCTGGCATTATAGGTCTCCATGTAGTGCATGTTGGGCGAGGTGATGAGCTGCTGGTACTGTTCGCGGTAGGGCGTGAAGGCCACGCCGCCGTGGAAGAACACCTCCAGATTGGGCCATACCTCCTCCAGGTGTTGTTTGCCCGAGAGTTCCATCACGCGGTTCAGCACAGAGAGCATCCACGAGGGCACACCGCTCAGGTTGGTCACGTCTTTGGTCATGGCCTCCTTGGCAATGCGGTCGCGCTTGATCTCGAAGTCGCTCAGCAGGGCAGTCTCTTTTGCAGGCACGCGAAACAGGTTCACCATGGGGTTGATATTTTCTATCAGGATAGCGCTAAGGTCGCCCACCAGCGAGCCCGGCAGGTTGTAGTTAGGCGCATGACTGCCGCCCAGTATCAGGCCTTTGCCACTGAACATGCGGCTCTGTGGGTTGTTTCTCAAGTAGAGCACCACGGCATCGGTACCACCACGGTAGTGCACACGCTTCAGTCCGTCGGGGCTCACGGGTATGAACTTCGACTTGTCGTTGGTAGTGCCGCTCGATTTGGCATACCACTTCACTCGTCCGGGCCACAGCACGTCGCTCTCGCCGTGTCGCATGCGGTCGATATCGCCCTTCAGTTCCTCGTAGGTGTTCACGGGTGTGTTCTTCACAAAGTCTTCATAGCCACGGGTGGCGGCAAAGATATGTTTCCGTCCGTATTCCGTATCCTTAGCTTTGTCCAACAAGTGATTGAGCGCTGCTCTCTGCAGTGCCTCTGCTTCGTTGTTGTAGCGCTCTATCTCTCGCGCTCTCGAAGCAAACACCATTCTTGCTATTCCTGTAAAATCCATTTGTTCTTTTATTAATATGGTGCAAAGGTACGATTAAGTGAGCGAAAAGCAAAGAGAAAATGAAATTTTCTTTTTCTTTTCCGAACGTGAGTACCTTCGAGGCTTGTTCTCAAAGGTACGATTATGTGAGCGAAAAAGCAAATTAATTTGCAATTTTCCGAGGGAGAGTTTCCAATCCAGAGTCATGGAGCATTATTTTTAAAGTATAGGAGTAGTGGTTTTAGAGTCTGAAAGTTGCAGTTCTGAAGTCTAAAACCCAAACAATCATTTCTGTTCCAGCCCCCCGGAAGGTCTGTTTTCAGCCCCTGGACCGACCGCGTCTAGGGGCTGAAACGACCGCATCCAGCCCCTGGATTTGACCTTTTCAGGGGCTGGATGCGGAGTAAAACTTACCGAATAACATCATCAAACCAACGGTATTGCATCGTCAAACCGCCACTTTTCATGCGTCAAACCGTCATTTTTCGATGGCATTGTGGCTTTGTTCTACTTCTGAACGTACTTCTTCCCATCTTTAATATACATCCCTTTCTCAGGAATGCGACTGAGACGACGGCCCTGGAGGTCGAAGATGGCTCCTTCTCCTTTGGAGAGGGCTGGGGAGAGTTTCTCTATCCGGTCAACACCAGGCTCGGAACGGAAGTCCTTTTTGGTGAAGATACATTTGCCATCCTCATAGCAAGAAAGGAGTTCATAAGACCTTCCATCATTTACCATATACATAGTTGACATAAAGGGGCCTCCTATATGGCCAACGCCTTCTACCCAGATAGGCTCATAGCCACCAAAACGTTCAACCTCAAGTCGGCGAAACTGCTGACCGTTTGCTGTAACTGTATCTACAGATGTCACGGTCGTAGTGGCATCATCTATGACTATAACTGAACCCAATTCAACCGAGAAGTCGTAATACAACTGTTCTTTATTCCATATATAGCCATACACTTTTTTCCCTTCTTCGCGCCAAAGCTCAGGCCACAACGTAACCATGTCTGTGATTGGAATAGACAAAATATTACCTTTGCTATCCTTACGCTCTATTGATAAGGGCTTACCATGCATCTTGTGGTATGTTGTTCCATTGACAATAGAATCGCCACTTAGAGTTAGGCTATAATATACAGTCTGCCATCCTGAAGACACTATTTTCTGATCCTCATGTTCAGTATAAACCTCATGTATACAACAGTTCCACACCTTCCCTTCTTTTAGGAAAGGATGATAACCGTCTGTAGATTGGGCCTTTGATGACAGCGACATCACTGTAACAAACAGAGTTAGTAATAGTAGGATTGTTTTATTCATAATTAGCTTGTTTTTCTTTTTTTATTTCACGTACTTCTTACCATCCTTAATATACATCCCTTTCTCTGGAATGCGACTGAGGCGACGGCCCTGGAGGTCGAAGATGCCTTTCGTTTTATTAGGAAGATTTGTGGAGAGTTCTGTAATGTTTAAAGGCGTAATGATACTTTGGAGATTGTTCATAAGACATAGCTTTGGCTGTTTCTCGTCTGTATAGAGAATAGCCTCCATTGAATTGCAATGAGCAGGAATTCTGATTGCTCCAAGGTTTAGCCCATAGAGATCCGTGATGGGCAAACGCAGTGTGTTCTTGCAAGCATACAGCATCCGAATGCCATTGTTGTCTTCAAGTGAGTCGATGACTACGTCCTCTACTGTGACTACGTCTCCACTTGTTTCATTTATCTCCAGATCGTTGAAGTTAAGAGGATGTTCCTTGTAGAACCTCTCTATAAATGGATCTACGTCTTGGCAAACAAAATACAGGCTAGAGGTGTTTTTAGATGCGAGTAGTGTGGGGATACCATTTTGTTCGCCCCTAATACCAATCACTGTGCCGCGCAAAATGTTACCCACTTTTAAGTCAAGCCCCGTGGCATGGAAACAGATTGGCGCATCGCCTCGTATATAGATGTCTTCGCCGCCAATGAATAATACCGTGTCGCGTTGGAACTTAAGTCGCGCTTCGGTGCCAATGGGCAGATCGCGGAAGGCACGTATGCCCTCTGCCGTGGGCAGACCTTCTATGTCGTCTTGTGGCAGCGGGTCATCGTCATTGGACCCTGCAGGCTCTTGTTGGCTAAGATTCTTTTCATAGGCATCAAGGTCAATGACAAAAAAGGGTATTTCGGTTCCGATGATCTCATAGTTGCTCTTGGCTGCATCTATGATAAACAAAGGATAACCGTCTGCCGACTTTTTGGTACCTTTAAGGATGCCCGAGATGATTTGTCCGGCATGGACCTGCTCAAGTCCTTCGACAAGGACTTTTACACCATCCGAGAGACAGATGCGACCATCGGTTGTCTTATAGATGGTGTCTTGGTGGACTTCAAGTACAATCGAAGTGTTGTCAACTTGTCCTCGAAGTTGCTCAATGGAGTTTATCTCTAGTTCAGAGGCACACACATAAAGTGAGATTGATGTAATCAGAAGTGAAAGTAATAGTTCTCTCATAAGCGTGGCTATGTTAGAGGTTGATATTTGAGGGTTATAGTAGTTCTATATAAGTATGTGAAGTTTACGGTTTTACAAAGATAGGTGTAATGTATTATTATTGTTTCTTTTTTTTATTTTGTTAACAAAATTGAAGCTTTTTAACGGGCTGACTACTAAGTAAAAGACTTTTTTTTATATCTTTGCATGAGAATTACCAATGACTAAATGTTTAGATGATGAAAAACTTAATGAAATTTTTCGGACTTGTGGTTCTTGGAATCATGATGTGTACACCGGCGAATGCCCAGTTTGGTAAACTGCTGAAGAAGATGGGTGATGCCATTGACAAGGCTAGCGAGGTGACTAATGCTATCGTGGGTGAGAATAATACGGAGGCGACAAAGCTGCCGGAGGGAACCGTGCAGGTGAATATTGAAGGCGGCGGTATGCTGGAGAATCCGCTGGCTGACTATATGGATGTGGAGTGCGAAGGCGTGTATGGTCGCACCACATCGCCATCGTTTGGTGAGGTGTATGCCGTACTGAAGGTTAGGATGAAGGTGCCACAGACGAATCTTGGTATTGGTGGTGACCACGGCAACGCCGGCAATACGTTTGCTTATGATGCAAAGGGTACTGCTTACAAGCAGAAAATGAATATTATTGGTAACTATGATGTGCAGGAAGGTTTCTTTGTGCGTATCAAGTTGGACGACAGTCGCCGCTTTGTGGATGTGCCTAGATCGTTGACGCACCTGGCCCTGGTGGACTATATGTTCTCTACGCAGGACACGAAATGGAAGGTGGTGAAACTGAGAGATGTGCCCATCCAGTGGGATGTGGAGCCGAAGGTGCACTTGGAGATGAGTAGCCAGCCGCCTGTTGGCGCTCCTCTGATTATAAATCCGCTGCGCGATGTGCTGGATATTCAGTTGGAAGGTGTATATGGTCAAACAACGGAAGAGGGTTTTGGTACCATCTATACGGTGCTCACGCTGAAGCCTAAGAAGCCATTCAAGCGTGTGGCAATAGGCAGCAACTGGGGTAGTAGTGCTCCCACACTGGCCATTGACCAAGATGCCAACCTGTATATGCCTTATAAGAACCTGTCGGATGCATTTACGTTTGAGCCGGGAAAACCGCTGCGCGTGGTGCTCAATGATAATACCCGCTATAAGAACATGTCAAAGGCCATACGGAGCATGGGCGTGATGAGGTTCTGCGTGAAGTTGGATGGTGGTGACCATTCTGGCTACATCTATTTGCAGAATGTACCCGTGACATGGGATCCGGAGCAGACGAAAGAGTAACTATTTGCTGATTCTCACCCAGTGTACCTCGCGCTGAGTGCCGAGGGCATCGCGAAGGGTGAAACGATATTCACGGCCCGGTTCGAAAGCCCAGCGTAGGAACTGCTGGAAACTGCGCACTGGGCGGTGGTCTATCTGCAGGATAACGTCGCCCTCGCGAAAGCCTTGCTGATAGGGTGTGCCGCCTTCCCACACCAAGCCTACGGTGGGAAGACCGTCTTTTTCGATGAAGGCAATCTCTAATTGGGGATTGCTGATCTGTGCAAAGGGCTGACCGTCATAGGGCAGGAAGCGCAGACGGTGTTTCAAGGGATTGATGATAAGCGAACCATAGTCCAGCATGGCAGCGCCAAGATGTGAGCCGCCCTGGGTGGTGATGGCGTGGAGGTCGGTAAAGAGGAAGTCGCCCATGCACAACTGATGAAGATGGAGAAATACCACCTCGCCGCGCTGTTCTACACCAAAATGTCCCATGGCATGACGTCCCTCGCTGCATCCTTCTATCTGGGTGAGGATTGTGCGGGCATTCTTCTTTTTGCCTCGATCAAAGCTCTGCTTGTTCATTACGTAGAAACAGCGACTGCCCGTGTCGAAGAGCACGCGTTCTTTGAAGCGTTCGAAGGGTTTCACCTGTATGTAGGGCACGTGATAATTTAGACGATAGCGCACGTCAAAACCTGCTTCCCGGTCGAAGAACTTCTTTCGGTCGGTCAGGATGAGGCGGCGGTTGGCTACATCAATCTTGCCAAGAATACCTTTGCAAAAGATGTCAAAACCGATGATTCCATCGATGTTTTGATTGTTTGTTGTACGTTGCTGAACGGTGGCTTGCAGCCCTGTGAGCGTTAGGTGTCCCAGCGTGAGTGGCGGTAACTTCACCACAGCGACCGTGTCGCGCTGGTTGTTGGCATCGTAGGCTATCATCAGTCCTGCTGGCAGACAGCCTTCCGGTTGGGCGTCGCTGAAGATAACGCTTTGGCCGGCGCCAGTATCTAACAGAAAACGATGTTGGCGACCATTGATTTCGACTGGCAGATAGATTTGCTGACGATTCCATTCAATGGCGATGGAATCGACGAAATCTTTGTGCGACAGCGTAAAATCCAACGAGTAGCGAGCTAACTGTGCATCGGCATTGATGCACAGCCAGCTCGCTAAAAGTAGTATCCATCGTGTCATGGTTGCCAGTTTGCTGTCAGAACTCCCACATGTCTTCTTGCTTTTCCTCCTTCTTGGCAGGATTCTTGGCAGCGTCCTTCTCGGCAAGGGCTGCCTTTACCTCTTCATCGGTATAATAGGTCATGGTGCGCTTCATGTTCCAGTTTAAAGACGAGTTAGTAGCACACGTGCCCTTCCATGAAGTCCAGTTGTCCTTGGCGTCCTTGGTATAAGCACAACGCAAGGTCCAAGTCTCGGGTTGACCGGTCTTTTTATTTGTATCCGTGTTGTAGTCCCACACGCGTTCAACGATGGAGGTTGGCAAGTTGCCCTGTGCGTAGTTCCATGTCACATCTCTGTAGGTGGCATAGTCATCGCCCTCTACCAAGATGACGTTATAGCCTTTAAAGCGTCTTTGCGGGTCGTAGTTGAACGTAAACGGATATGTTGTCCATTCTTGTTTCTCCTGGATTTTTGCCACATGGCCATTCTTAATATCACATGTCATATGGAGCGCATTACAAGATGTTGATTTGACAGTGCCAGATTCATCGTAAACATACACCCACTCGTCCGTTTCGTCGATGACGGTGCGCATCAAGCGTCCTTTGCTGTTGTAGAAGTACTTGCAGACAATTTCTCCATCTTTGCCGACGATGTTCTGCAGGCGCCACTGCTTGTCGTAATGATAAGTGTTGCCTTCGAGCGTCTTGATGAGACCATTAGGATAAAACTCGCCATCCACGATGATGTCGCAGTCGGGACAACCGTCCATGATGACTCTTAGCTGCATGGTCTTCACACCGGCTTCCTTGAAACCCATCGCTTCGGGATGGTTGCCGAAAGCGAGGCCCTCGACAACATGTTTCAGCAACCAGTTCATGCCTGCATCGGGCATGTAGTTAGTATAGAATGTTGGACAGTTTGCCTGTGAAAAGGCATTTCCTGCTGCAAGTAGGAGCATTGTCAATGCTGCAAATAATTTTTTCATAATGTTTGTTTTTTTAAGTTAGTAATTGATGTGAACTATTTATTAATAATCGGGTTGTGATAATGCATATTACGGAAAACATTCTCGGGAATCAATTCCAGTTTTCCACAATCAACGCATTGTCTGAAATATAAGCGATAGAAGCGACCGGGCTGAAATAATCTTTCTGCAGTTGTAGATGACGTCGGGACACCTTTCAGGAAGAAGGCTGTCTGCACGTCGTGGCTCTCGATGTCTTCCATGGTCAGCTGACCATCCTTGTCCATCTTGCCAACCATGACGCGCACCTTGGCACCCTCGGGAGCTGTGGCAAGCTTGTCTTGACTGACAAGTCGGCCCTTACCGTCGTAAACCTCAATGCTGTCAACGTAGAATGATGTGATCGTCTGCCCTCTGTCTGTCTCGGGCTTCACGACACCTGTCTTCAATAGCTGTCTCATCTCGCTAACGGAAGGCAGGGCGAAGAGCATGTCTATATGCAGCGAGTCGCGTGTCATGTCGTTGAGTCGCTCTATGTAGTCATAGGCTTCCTGATAGGTGATGTCGTTGAGAACGCCAAAATCTTCTGAAGAGATACCGATGTAGTCATCACTGCCCTGATACAGTGCCTTCCATTGCTGACGTAGTAACGGGCGGGTAGAGATATAGCAGTTTTTCCATTTGGTCATCGTCAAAGGCGTGGGCTTGAAATCAATGATCAGTGAGTCCTCTTGGTAGGATGGAACCTCCTTGGTCGTCACGGTGCTGTTTTCCCTGAATTTCTTATCAAAGTAATACCATACATGCTCATGGCGAGTAGGTGGAGTAGGTGGAGTAGGGGGAGTAGGTGGCTCAATCTTTTCTCTGTGGTTAAACTTGGACCAGTGTTTTAAAGAATTAGTCTGCTTGCATCGAGCGCATTTTGACTGTTGCTCCAGGACATCATAATAGTATATCCACCTCTTGCCATTAATAATCTTCAGCTCTCGGTATTCATCTACTTTTCTCGCGGGCTCCCATATCCATTCGTGGGGTGGACAAGTTTCTTCCTCTGGCTTGTGTATGTATTCGGTCTTTTCTTCATAAGTCGTTTTATGTTCCTTGTAGTTACAGCAGTCATTCTGACAGGCCGAGGTGATGAAGATGGGTGTTATCGTATGGATGATGTTGCCATCAATCAGCTTAAAAGGGCTCCCTTCGCGACGGTTCACTTCTTGCAAGTTATGACGAACACAACGGTCGCCTATTGGCTGCATAACGCTCCAATAGTCTGTGGTCGCACCACACTTCTGACATCTCATCCATACGGAATACTTGTCATAATCGCGGGTACAGCCGCCAGACAGTGGAACACTATGGGTGTATCTGTTTCCTTTCTCGTAAATCCAGTCGTGTTCGCACTTCGAAGTATTACTTTCCTCACTAAATGGTAGATCCAAAGCAAACCATCCAGATGATTCATAAGGTAGGCCTGTGGCAGGTGTCTTGCCGTCATTGCTCAGCGTCAAGGTGTAAAAGACATAACACGTGTGGTTATACTTGGTTGGCTCGATATTATCTTTCCACCAATAGTTGATGGTTTCCAAAGGAATGAAAAGGGTCCAGTCCTCGAAGTCAGAGCGTGGATAGGCAACATAGTTGTAACGTCTTTCTATGCGTGACTCTATGCGTGACTCATCGGTATAGATATTATCTGCGAACAGAAGGTTATCCTTCATGTAAGCGAAGTTAAGTGGAATCGTGTGGTCTTCGTCTTTCCATAAGGATAAGATGACGTAATGTTTTTTATTGATATACCTGTCAATAACGTGGGTAAGGACATGTTTGCGCTCGTATTGCATCTTCATAAACCATCCGCCGCCTTGCGATATTTCATTACTGTTGAAACAGTTCTGAAGGTCTGGATTCTGTTCTAAATACTCATCGGCCGCTGCCGCATAGGTTCCTTCGACATTCAGAAAAAGTGTCTTGTCTGAATAATAGTTCAGAAAATAGTTGATGACTGTCTTGCGGTGGTTCAAGGGCTCTGCTTTATCCATGGGATAGACGGCATCTATACTTTTAGCAAAGTAGAAACGCAAACTTGTCTGTCTGTTGCCGCGTTCGTTCTTCGGTACCAGCTCTTCAATGATATTCTTATTGAAGAAGAGTGCAAAAGGTTGGTCGTTCCTGCGTTCGAGGTCCATATGTGTGAACGTCTGCTTGCCGTCAGTTAGTAATGGGAGTTTCTTGAAACGATCGTTCTCGTTCTTGATACCTGCTTCCACCCAGACACGAAAGTGGTCGGGATTGACTGTAGCTATATCGGGAATGTTCCACGCATAGTAGGGGCGTGGATGAACAACGACCACAAAGCCGGAGTCAGCTTTGCTTATATCGGCATATGAGAAGTCAACACCAGGATTACAACGCTTGAATTCTGCAGCATCAAGGATGTATTGGATGTTTACGTCGAAAGGTTCTTTTGCCAGTGATTGGGCTTTTGCGGTTGAGGGACAAAGGAGTCCCAGAAACCACAAAACCCATACTGACATGACGGATGGCTGGTAAAGATTCGTTTTTTTCATAGTTGTTAGTGTTAGTAATTGTTTGTAGATCTTATCGTTTCATCTCGTTGATGAGGCGGTCGGCATGTCCCCACTTGTCCATCATGAAGAGCACATAGCGGATGTCCACACCGATGCAACGGGCCAGGTGGCTATCGAAGAAGATGTCACTGGAAAGGCTGTCCCAGTTGCCATCGAAGGCCAGACCGATGAGGCGGTTCTTGCCGTCGAACATAGGCGAGCCGCTGTTGCCACCGGTGATGTCGTTGGTGGTGAGGAAGCAGAGGTTCATATTGCCGGCGCTCTCCATCAGGGGAATCATCTCGGGTTCCACCTTGTAGTCCTCGATGCGGTCGCCGGTCTTCATCTTCTCCACGATGCTGGGTGCAGCCGTGAAGTAGCCGGAGGGCTTGCCACCCAGGTTGTATTCCTTTACCTGACCATAGCTCAAACGCATGGTCATGTTGGCATCGCTGTAGTGGGGCAGGTCTTGCTCCATGCGTATCTTGGCATCGCAGAGGTAGCGCTCCTGGATAGCGATGGAATCGTTGATTTTCTGCATGCCCTCGCGCAGTTGGTTCATCATGTCGGTCAGTTCGAAACCGAACCACACGCCGGGATCTTTCATGAACGACTTCTTGTTGGGATAGAGGCGTGCACCCTTCTTCATGAGCTTTGACTTGGCATAGAGGTAGTCGGCATATTTCTGGCAGTCGCCATCGAACTGCTTGTCGATGAGGTTGTAAACGGCAGCGAGATATTCCTTTTGGGTCATCTGCTGACGGAAATTGCTGAGCAGCGTGCCCAGTATCTCGCAGTCGGTAGACTGGTCGAAGGTCTCGCTGTTGTCTTTCAGCGTGATGCGCTGGCGCTTGCCTTTGCCCACGGGCGATGCCCCGTTGTGGACGAACATGGCGCGAGAAGACAGTTCGTCGGTGCGGCGGAATGTCTCTGACCAGTACATGAATGCCTCCATCAGTTGGATGCGCTGGCTGTAGAGTGCCTGCATCTTGTCGAAGCACAACTTTCCAGCCAGGAAACCGCTGTTTTTCTGCCATTGTTGCAGCGTCTTCTCGAAGTCGCGCTTCTGCTGTATCAGCTGGATGCTGTCTATGCACTTGTTCATGCCGATAGAGTTCTTCCAGTAGTTGGACGACTGAGCATACTTTGAGTCGTACTTGATACGTACAGCCTCAGAGGCGTCCATATGGCGCTTCATGACCTCCTGTTTGACGCCGCGCACCTGAGCACGAATGGCGTTCTGCACATAGCGCTCTTCGATGCCATAGCTCGACAGGTAGCGGCTGGTGCTGCCGGGATAACCAATAGTCATTGAGAAGTCGCCCTCCTTGTAGCCCTCGTCAGAGATGCGGGCCCAGTGTTCGGGATGATAGGGCACATTATCTTTTGAATAGGCCGCAGGACCATTGGTCTTGGGGTCGGCATAGATGCGGAACACCGAGAAATCGCACGTTTGGCGTGGCCACATCCAGTTGTCGGTTTCGCCGCCAAACTTACCCATAGACTTCGGAATAGTAAACACCAGACGCAGGTCGGTGAAGTCGCGATAGGTGGTGGCAAAGTAGCGGTTGCCCTCGTAGAAGGGTTTTAATTCAAGGCGCAGCGTAGAGTCCTTGGCTTTGAGCTGCTTAGACATCTCGTTCTCGATGGAATCGAGGAAAATGCTGCGTTCTTTCTCGCTCATGGCGCCCAGTCCCTGCTTCATCAGCTCGTCGGTGACGTCCTTCTGGTCAACCATAAATGCCACGAACATATTCTCGTTGGGCAGTTCTTCCTCAAACGACTTGGCGCAGAAGCCATTCAGCATATAGTCGTGCTCAACGGTGGAGTGCGAGCGGATGGCTTCGAAGCCGCAGTGGTGGTTGGTGAACACCAGGCCGTCGGGGCTGACAACCACGCCCGAGCAGTAGCCCGAGAAGCAAACCACCGACTTCATGATGGCATCGTCGCCTTTATAGAGTTGGTCGTAGGGGAGCTGGTAACCGTAGCCCTGCATCTGTTCATAGACGGCCTGGGGCAGATCATAGAGTGTCCACATGCCTTCGTCGGCCTTTGCTCCAAGGGCGACCAGCATGGTGAGGAATGAGAATAATAGTTTTTTCATTGTTGTTGTGTAAATAACTTGTGTGTGTTTTTTTATATTATTTCTTGAAGTATTTGCCAACGACGGGAAGACCAGCCAGGGGCAGGTCGCGCTTCACGATGAGTGCCACAAACAGCAGGATGAGCAGTGCGTTGAACAACAGCGAGCCTAAGAGTGGCCAACTGCTGGTGTTGCGCATGAATACGAAGAGCATCATTGCGGCACCGACGTAGAGGGCGATGTCTTTCAGTGGATAGTTGATCTTATAATAGTGCTGACCGATGAAGTACGACAGCAACATCGATGCTGCATAGGCAACAAAGCCCGCCCATGCGCAAGCTATATAGCTGAAGCGGGGAATAAACAGTATGTCGATACTGATCAGTATCAGTGCACCAAAGCCCGAGAAATAGGCGCCCCAGATGGTGCGGTCGGTCAGCTTATACCAGAACGACAGGTTGAAGAACACGCCAAACATGATCTCGGCGGCCATCACGATGGGCACCACCTTCAGACCCTCCCAGTAGCTCTCGCCGATGATGAACTTCAGTACGTCGATGAAACCCATGACGCAGAGGAAGGCCAGTAGCGTGAATATCACGTAGAACTTCATGGCCTGGGCATAGGTCTCACGGTTGTCTTTGTCCTTAGACTTGCCAAAGACAAAGGGCTCGTAGGCAAAGCGGAAGGCCTGGGTAATCATGACCATGATCATGGCTATCTTGATGCAGGCACCATAGATGCCCAGCTGGGCACGCGCCTCCTCGACGGAACCGTCGTAGAGATAGGGGAACAGAATCTGTGAGGCGGCCTGGTTGAGCTGTCCTGCCACACCCATGATGAGCAGTGGCCATGTGTAGCTGAGCATACGCCGACAAGCTGCACCGTCGAAGCCAAAGCGGAAGCCGCGCAACTCTTTCCAAAGCAGCAGCAGCGAACAGAGCGTGCATATCAGGTTGATATAGAACACAAAGGCCACGTCGAGCGTGAACTGTTCGTCGTAGATACCGAAAGGATTCAGCTTCAGGGCCGGCAGAATGATCAGGTATAGCAGGTTGAGCGTGATGTTCAACAGGATGTTGATAATCTTCAGCGCAGCAAACTTCACGGGCTTATGCTGATAGCGCAGATAGGCAAAGGGCACTGCCATAAAGGCGTCGATGGCCACGGTGACGTACATCACTGCTACATACTCCGGATGGTCGGCATAGCCCACAGCACTGGCTATGGGGTCAAGCAGCAACAACACCAGCACGATGGACAGCAGTGATGTGGTGGCCAGCATGCGCAGGGTGGTGGAGTAGATGCGTTCCGGCTGCTCGCCCTCGCGGTTCATAAAGCGGAAGAAGGTGGTCTCCATGCCAAAGGTGAGCAGGATGATGAGTATGGACACGTAGGCATAGACGTTGGTGATGACACCATACTCGCCGCCCGAGGCCGCAAAGCGTGCGGTCTGGATGGGCACTAACAGGTAATTAATAAAGCGGGCAACAATGCTCGAAAGGCCATAGATGGCCGTGTCTTTTACTAGTGATTTAAGATTTGCCATGGGTTTTCTTTTATCCAAAGAACATGTATGCTATCAAGATGGCGGCAATGATGCCGGCAAGGTCGGCCAGCAGGCCGCAGGCTACGGCATGACGCGTATAGCGGATGCCCACCGAACCGAAGTAAACGGCCAGGATATAGAACGTGGTGTCTGTGGAACCTTGGAACACACACGACAGGCGGCCTACGAACGAGTCGGCACCATAGGTCGTCATAGCGTCGATCATCATGCCACGGGCACCACTGCCGCTGAGCGGTTTCATCAGGGCAGTAGGCAAGGCGCCTACAAACTGGGCGTCGATGCCCATCGACTCAATGCCGTAGCGGATGCCGTCTATCAGGAAGTCCATGGCTCCCGAGGCGCGAAAAACGCCGATTCCAACGAGGATGGCTACCAGATAGGGGATGATGCGCACGGCTGTGGTGAAGCCATCTTTGGCGCCTTCCACAAAGGCATCATAGACATTGATTTTCTTCAGCAGTCCTGCAGTGATGAAGCAGATGATGATACTCATCAGGATGATGTTGGCTGCCGAGGTGCTCACCAGGTTCATCTGTGAACTGTCCAACTGGTTGAAGCCCCAGATAATGGCCGACACCAGCAGACAGGCACCGCCTAATGTGGCCAGTACGGGCACGTTGAAAAGGTTGATGCGCTGGAAAAGAGACGTGATCAGTACGCCCATCATCGTGGAAAAGAAGGTAGCCAGAAGGATGGGAATAAAGATATCGGTGGGTTGGGCAGCGCCCATCTGTGCACGGTAAACCAAGATGCTGACGGGTATCAGCGTCAGTCCGCTGGTGTTCAGCACCAGGAACATAATCATGGGGTTAGAAGCCGTGTCTTTCTTTGGATTGATCTCCTGCAGTTGCTCCATGGCCTTCAGACCTAAGGGCGTGGCCGCATTGTCCAGTCCCAGCATGTTGGCAGCGATGTTCATGAAGATGCTGCCCGTCACGGGATGACCTTTAGGTACATCCGGAAACAGCTTTACAAACACAGGACTCAGCAGGCGCGCCAGCACGTTGACCACACCACCGCGCTCACCTATCTTCATCACGCCCAACCACAGGGACAACACGCCTGTCAATCCGAGCGAAATCTCAAACGCCGTCTTCGAAGATGAAAACGTAGAGTCCATCATGTCTGGGAAGACATCGAAATCTCCCAGGAATATCAATCGCACCAATGCAACCACAAAGGCGATGATAAAGAATGCAATCCAAATATAATTCAGTACCATACAAAATGCAAAGGTAGTGTAAAATATTGGAATATGCAAAAGAAATGATAAGTTAAGCTATGTTAATAATGTACGCCTGCGTACATAATTATAGATAAAAAGAGAAATGTAATGATTGTCAACTGAAAAAAAATATATAATTTTGCATCCGAATTGGTAAAGGTATATAATTTTAGAAGATTTATGATGAACGGAAAATCTATTTTCAGTTTTGTTTTATTATCGTTGGTTTTCACCTCTTGCGAGAGGGATTTATTCGACTTAGAGAAGTATAGACAAACCGTGGCTGCCGCATTTCCAGTGATGAATGTGGACCCAGAACATACATGGACAACTATCGGTACGGCCAGCGTGGAACTCGGTGTGAACATGGGTACAGGCGAGGCGTACGACGTGAGAATTTACGATGAGAACCCTATCGGTAACCCTGACTCACTCACTTTGCTGGCACAGGGTATCGTCAACGACGGTGAGGTGCTTTCCACCGTGCTCAGCTATACCTTGGACAAGAACTATGTCTTTGTGGCCTTGTTCGACAAAGACCGCTATATGAGCGTCTATCCCTTCGGCATCACCGACGGTAAGATAGAGGGCGTCATCAGTGATGAGCCTACTGAGGAATCGCGAAAGATGGCTCCTCAGCGTCAAAAGGCGCATAATGTCAACTTCCCCGACGCACCCAGCGCATCGCTTTTCGCTACCTCTATTCCAAATGGCGCAAAGACGGTTGACAGGTACTATGAGACACAGAGCGGTAACTACTATGTGAGAACCAGTGATACACAGGTGAACGTGTGGAACGGTAACTGTAATTTGTATTTCGGAGCAGGTACTTACAATGTGAAGCTCACGGGTGTTAACAACAATACAAATATCTACTTGCTGTCTGGTGCAGTGGTCACGATGGATGTTGGTATGAAATATGGCAATGTCAATGTCTATGTGGCTCAGGGCGCTACGTTGACGAGCAGTATTAATACCAATGTGCATATCTATAACAGGGGTACTATGAATGTTTCTGTCCTGACCCTCTATAGTTCGTATAATCCATGGTGGAATGATCCTAATGCTTCTGATGGAACCTTGTATAATGAAGGAACCGTGAGGGTTTCTGGCACTATCAATGTCAATAGCCATTCTCAGTTGGTCAATGCCGGCACAATCACCACCGCTGCGATTAATGTGGCAGAGACCGGTCAGATCCTAAACAAGGGCACCATGACCGTGAGTGGGCACCTGGGTGTCGAGAACACCGAATCGCTGTTTATCAACGAGGGCACCTGTACAGCAGGAACTGTCGGTGTGGCTGGCAGTGCCGATCTCTACAACGATGGTAATATGACCGTCACAGGCGAGACCACCGTCAGCAGTAACCAGGCTACCTGGCACAACGACGGTACCTATACAACTCAGAAGTTTACCTACACAGCCGGTAGTACCGACGTGATCAACAACTGTAAGATGATTGTCACCGACCGCTTCTACATCGGTCTGGGCGATAGTTACGAGAATAGCTTCCAACTGAATGGTGGCGCTTCTGTGGTCACAAAGGACTTTGAATTCTCTGGTCCTGGCTTCATCAAGATGGGTTCAGGCTCGCTGTTCCATGTCACTGGCAAGGCTTATATGGCCATTACCAAGGATGTCTATGGCATCTACGGTCCCACCCGAGGCGGCTATGCCGTGTTCCAGGCCAAAGAGATAACCCGTCGTAGCAATATCAATCCTCGTCAGGGCTTTGTAGCTAACTATTTCAACCGTGTCTATGTGGCCACCGACAAGCACTTCAACTTCGGCTATAGCGACAAGAGCGACGAACAGATTGCCAATGGCGAAATAGGCAACCAGCCCTTCTACCGCCTGGACAGCAGATCGGGTGCTAAGATGTCATCGTATAATGGTGCCGATGTGAAGATTGAAGCCGGTCAGTGCTCGCCTGGCTATGGCGGTCAACCTCAGGAGGAAGAGCCTCAGGCAGGTCCTCTGGGATTCCGCTATTGCTTCGAGGATAACTTCCCACAGTTGGGCGACTACGACTTCAACGACGTCGTGCTCACCGTCACACCTACCGTCAATGGCAAAAACGTCACGCTGAAAGTGACGCTTGATGCCGTGGGTGCTACCAAGCAGTTGGCTGCAGCCATCCGCGTGGTTGGTCTGAAAGACAGCGATATTAAGAGTTGTGTTCGTACGGGTAACCTCGACGATAACTATCCCAACACCTCTCGCGTGATCATCAATGGCATGGGCGAGAATGGACTGGTCAGTAATAATGCCAAGAACAACACCACCGATGTGGTGATTGCTCTCTTCAACAATGCCCATTGGTCTATCGGCCGTACCATCGCCAATATCGGTTCGGTGCAGAACTGGTTCTATAACACCGTCAACCCCACCAGCGGTTATGCTGGCAAGAAGAATGGCGTGACACCTGCCGAGGTGACCTTCACCTTCGAGCTGAACAGTGCTGAGGCTGCCGCTCATTTCTCTGAGAAGGATCTCGATGTGTTCATCCTTGAGCCTTACAACTCGGCCTATTGGGAGGTGCACACCGTGCCTTACAAAACTGACGAGGTGATGAGAGACTATGCCACCAACCGCAAGAAGGAGCTCTATGGCGACAACTTCCCATGGGCCATCTGCGTACCGGGCAACTTCAAGTATCCTTATGAGTGGACCACCATTGGTAACGACAAGAGTGGTGAGGTGATTGGTGCCTACAGAACGCCAGGCCACTCCTTCGTAGAGTGGGCCCGCGATCAGAAGCAAGCCACCGACTGGTATAAATATCCTACCACGGAGGATGTCTATAAATAATAAGAGGTCAGATTGCTGTTAAGGCAAATATTCCAGACTGCCGCCCCTTACAATGTCTTCATGCTGTATGCTGTTGCGTTGTAAGGGGTGGTTGTTTAATATCGGTTTGCCGCTGTCTCCTGCCGATGAAATCGTGAATTTCTGTCCGTTGCTGAGGTTCAGTGTGACGTGTTCAAAGGCCGGTGCCCCCACCACATACGCCGTGGTGGCCGGACATACGGGATAGAAGCCCATCATGGCAAACACCTGCCAGGCCGACATCTGTCCGGCATCGTCGTTGCCGCTCAGTCCGCCAGGCGTGTTGTTGTATTCAGTCTTCAGGATATGGCTCACCTGTTGGTACGTCTTCTCGCGTTCACCCGCCATGGCATAGAGCCATGCCACCTGATGACAGGGTTCGTTGCCATGCCAGTACCGCCCTTCGCTGAACATCGAGTCGAGCTTAGCCACAAAAGCCTGGCGCCCACCCATCAGTTGTATTAGTCCGGGCATGTTCTGTGGCACGTACCATGTGTAGTGGCAAGTGGCGCCCTCGGTGATGTACTGCTTGCGGTGAGTCAGGTCGCTGTTGTTCTCCCAGCGGCCATCGGCATGGCGCCCGTCGGCATAGCCCGTCAGCGGATTGATCACGTTGCGCCAGTTCTCGCTGCGTGCCATCAGCTTCTGATAGTCGGCCTCATGGCCCAAAGCCTTGGCCATCTGCGCCACGCAGAAGTCGTCATAGGCATATTCCAGGGTGCGCGAGGTCTGTTCATCCGTATGAAAAGCCTCCTCCACATGGTCTTCCATGGGAATATAGCCATATTTCATGTACGATTTCAGTGCCCTGCGGCCCAGTCCATCCTTGTATTCAGCTTCCGTTTTTGGCCATTCCATCGCATTTTTCCGCATGCCTTCGTAGGCTTTCGTCGCGTCGAAATTCCTGATACCCTTGAGGTAGGCGTCTGCCAGAACCGATGCGCAGTGGTCGCCAATCATCGCCGCCGTATAGCTGTTCCAGCACGGGAAGATGGGCAGCCAGCCGCCCTCTTCGTACATGTCCACCAGCGACTGCATCATGTCGGCCGAGCGCTGTGGGTCTATCAGGTTCAGCAGCGGGTGAACGGCCCTGTAGGTGTCCCACATGGAGAAGTCGCCATAGTGCGTTCTACCATTCCCTTTTTGATTTGTTGTTCCCGCAAAGGTGGGATATGATCCATCCACATCGCTCATCTCGCGCGGCAGAAACGAGGTCCGATACAGCGCACCGTAAAACTGGCTCACTTTGTCTTCATCGCTGTCGCTCACGTCGATGGTGTGCATCCGTTCGTTCCATAGCTTGATGTTTGCCTCCATCATTTCCTCAAACGATAGCTGTTCGTTCAGGTTCCTTTCTGCCCCTTCTCTTCCAGTAAACGAGGTGGCCAACCGGAACTCCATGGGGCGCCCCTTTTGGCCGTTGAAGGTGAGGCAAGCACCCTGATGAAATGACGAAATAGCGGCCATTTCATCGCTGTAGGTCATCCTCAAATATCCGCTAAAGCCTGCCCGTTCGCCCCATCCCTGATAGATGCGGTGCACGGGGTTGTATGCCTCTACCGCCTGACTCGTGCTGTCGTGGCCTATCCATCCCTCGTTCTCATCGCTATTGGTGCTCACCACGATATGTACAGGACCATCTTGCAATGGTGTGACGCGCATGATGGCGCTGTGGCTCAGTGCCGTCATCTCGATGGTCAGTCGCTCGTCGGGCAGATATACCTTATAATAATAAGGGTGCGACACCTCGTCAGCATGCGAGAAGCGTGTGGCTCGTTGCGCTGCCGTAAGGCGTGCTTTGCCGCTCAGGGCTGCCACCGTAAACGACCCGTAGTCCTGCGTGCAGCCACCCACCAGCCAGTGACTGGCCCGTATGCCCTGAAATAGTGAGTCGGTATAGTAATAAGGCGCCACACATTTTTTTTCCGTGTCGCGCGTCTGTGGTGTCCAGAACGTCTGGCCGTGAGGCACCAGCACGGCGGGCAACGTCTGTCCGTGTTCCTCGGATCCTTTTCCAAACAAGCCTGCCGACTGTGTGTTGGCGGGTGCAGTGCCCACCATCGTGTTCAGGGCGGCCAGTTGTTTGACGTGGCTCAGCATGTGAATGCGCTGGTGCATGTAGGCCTTCACGTCCTCCCAGCGGTAGCTGTCTCCCACCGATAAAATGGGCAGTTTTTGGCGCTTTTCGTTGTGCAGCAACTGCACCAGCACCCGCCCTTCCGCATTTCGGGCAAAGACCATCTGCAGGTTGGCCGCCATCGGCACGATGTCCTCCATGCCGCTGCCGGGTAATGACAACTGCAGCAGTGTCAACAGGCGGAACAGGGCCGTGTCATGACCGAAGCGCAGTGAGGCTCCATGGCCACCACTGGCTATCATGGCGTCGGCCTCCTGCTCGATGTTCTCCCATAGGGGGATGCTCGAACGGGCAGGGATGCCATCGTTCAGGGGTGTCTGTCCGTTGATCATCGTCATTCGTTCGTCGTTTGCCTGGTGCACAGCCAGCATCTCCTCCTCGGTGAAAAGGTCCCAAAACTTCAGTCTCATAGGGATGTCCTGCATGTCGGCAGCGATGGTGTGCAGCTCAGACAGCAGGCGCCTCTCGGTCGTCGCGTCGGCCAGTGGCGCTTCGAATAGTTGGGCGATGAAGCGCTTCGTTGGCACGTTGAGCAGACTCTTGGTCCTCTTTGAGAGCGCTTTCAGCTCGTCAGACTCGTAGTTGATATACGCCATGAAGCGTGCATCTGTCTCGGGGCGGATGTCCTTGTTGGGCAGTTGGCTGCAGAAAGCCAGCATCGACGCCCTGCAGCGCGTCACCGTGCTCGAACGTGCCTGCAGCATGGCCCCTTTAGCAAAGACCAGTGGGTAGTTTCTCGCCATTCGCTGAGCTATCTGTCGGTGCTGCCTGGCGCCCAGTGGTGTCAGTTGGCCCGCGTTTCCTTTGGCGTTCTTCCACACCCGTTGCAGGCGTTTTTTAACATCGCGGCCCAGCGGTGTCAGCCTGTCATCGTCTTCAAACTGCTGCAGCACCCATGTGTAGCGCTGCTCGTCGGGCAACCAGCGGGAGCCGTGGCGGCCGTAGTGCGAGATATAAAAAACGTCGAATCCATCGGGAAAGGTACATTTCTCTGCCTCTGTCACGGGGTAGGCATAATACACGCCGCCCGTCTGTTCGGGCGACAGCGCTTGCGCCAGGTTTGTCAGTGCCCATAGCAGGCACGTTGTTAGGATGCTTAGTCTTCTCATTGCTATCTGATTGTCCAGTCAATACCAAGTGGGTTGTGTCTCATCTCCAGCACCAGCGGCAGTGTCTCGTTCTTCACGATCCACATCTCCGTGGCGTCGATGTCGGCCTTCACGTGCACCACGTCGGGCGTTTCATCGACCTTGCGCCAGGTGATGGCGTCGTAAACGAAGGCGCCCTTTGCCCTTAGCTTGGCATAGGCCTTTTGCGAAATGAAGGCGAAGGTGCCCTTGACGACGTGGTAGGTGGTGCCGTCTTGCTGCGGGGTGAGCCAGCAGAAGGTGGTGGCTTGCTCTACCTCCTGGCGCGGGATGTGGTAGGTGGTCTGCTTGCAGGTGAGTACCAGCGTGTCAGCGCGCCAGCTGTAGGCCAGGGGCCAGCTGCGGTACTGGCGGTTCAGGGTGAAGGCGATATGGGCGCTGGGGGAGGCGGGAGTGCCAGCCGAAACGGCTGGCCTACGGAGAAGGGCTGCAGGAGCGGCGGGCCCGGACTTTGAGAGGGCGACGCCGGGGGCGGAAAGAGCTTGGCCTGGCTCGGAGAGAGCGGGCTCGGGCTTCGAGGCTGCGGGAGCAGGGGCGGCGGTGAAATGGAGCTTGCCGCCTTGCAGGAGCGATTGGTGGGTGATGCGGGCGGCGGGGAGTGGGCGGCCGTTCCAGGTGACGGCGGCGAAGTGGGGGCCGTCGCCCGTTCTTTCTACCTCCAGCTGCTGGCCGTTGGGCAGGGTGAAGCAGTAGTGGGGCAGGAGCGGGAGGTTGAGCAGGTAGGTGTCGGTGCCTGCCAGTGGGTAGAGGCCCATCATGTGGAAGGCCAGCCACGACGACATGGCGCCCGAGTCATCGTTGCCGGGCAGTCCGTCGGGGCTGTCGGTGTAGTGGTCGTTGATGATCTGGTGGATGCGCTGGGTGCTCAGGTCGGGGCGCCCGATCCAGTGATAGAGGCAGGGCGAGAGGAACGAGGGCTCGTTCTGCACGTTGTAATACCCCTTTTGGAAGAACAGGTCCAGTCGCTGTTGGAAAGCCTCCTGACCGCCGCAGGCCTCGATGAGTCCTTCCACGTCGTGCGGGATGCTGAGTGAGTACTCTTCGCTGGTGGCCTCGTAGAAGAACGTGTCCCACCATGGCAGGTACCACGGTGCCACCTTGGTCGTGGGTGTATAGAGGATGGTGGGGTGGAACACCTTGGAGTGGCCCCAGGGTACGGAGTCGAGCCACTGTCCCTGTGCGTCTTTGGGCATGATGAACCCATGCATGCCGTCGTAGGTATAATCCTTTCGCCACAGGTTCTTCCAGTTCTCCGAGCGTTTCATGTAGCGCTGATACACCTCTGTCTGGCCTAAATGTTTGGCCACCTGAGCGATGCACCAGTCGTTGAAGGCATATTCCACGGTGCGGGTGCCGGCTCGCGGAATGCCATAGGGGATGTATCCCAGCGAGATATATTCGTTCAGTCCGCCGCGCCCGTGCTTCTCGTGGTCGCTGCCGGCATCCACCTCGCCGTCTTTCAGCATGGCCTCCAGCGCCAATTGGTAGTCAATGCCTTTTAGGCCTTTAGCCATTGCATCGGCAATCACCACGTCGGCATTTGAGCCGCCCTGTGTCCTGCCGTTGCAGTCGCCACTGCGTGCGTCGGGCATATATCCCTCGTGCTTGTAGATGTTGAGCAGCGCGTTGACCATAGCTACCTGGCGCTCGGGGCAAAGCAGCGTGAGCAGAGGCGACGACGTGCGGTAGGTGTCCCAGATGGCGTAGTAGTCATCATAGTAATCGCCCTCTTTCCATCGTGGGTTCTCGCCCGTCTTGTCCACCGGCATCAGCATGGTGTGATAGAGGGCTGTATAGAACATACGTTTCTGTTGGTCGGTGCCGTCGATGGAGACCTTCGACAGGTACCGTTCCCACGTGGTACGCAGGTGGTTCAGTTGCTGGTCGAAGTGGCGTTTGCCCACATTCCGCTGCGCCTGCTGCTCACTGACATAAGAGATGCCTATTTTCACGTTGGCCACGGTATCGTCGAAACACAACAGGTTGCCATCGGCCTTGAAGCGACGGTCGGTCTGTAGCGAGAAGAACACCGTGTATGGACCGCCATTGTTCCAGCCGCCCCTGATACATGAATGTCCCAGCACCTCACGGTCGGACACCACCTTATAGGCCGCACCCACAAACTGCTGTCGTTCGCGCTGGTTGGGCACTGGGTCCTTGCCCAGGAAGTGGGTCACGTCCAGTAGTAGTGCCCCCTTGGCAGGATAGTGGAAACGATAGTAGGCGCAGCGCTCGTCGGTGGTGATCTCCGTGCGGATGCCGTTGTCGAAGGTGGTGGCATAGTAGCCCAGCGCAAAATGCTCCTCACGGCGTGCCTGCTCCCTGCAGTCACTGTCCGTGAGGCATGGTTGTATCAGGATGTTGCCATACTTCTGTCCGCCACCCGTTCCGCTGACGTGCGTCTGCGAGAAGCCCGTCACCTTGGCAGGCATCTCGGCCCATCCCGCATTGGGCAGCACCCCGCAGTCGGGACCTGGTTTCACCATGCCAAAGGGCATGCAAGGGCCAGGGAACGTGCGTCCCACGCCCACGCTGCCGATGCGCGGATCCACATATTGCCAGCACTGGGCCGACAGTTCCGAAAAAAGACTCAGAAGACTTGTAAATAGTAGTATGGTTTTTAGTTTCATAGTGCAAAGATATACATTTTTTCCTTTTGAATGTGCTCCAATTAAAATAAATTGCATATATTTGCAACCGAATAGCAGAGAAAGAATATGAAAGACAGCATTTTGATTTTGAGCGGTGGCGTAGATTCCACCACCATGCTCTACGATTACAAAGACCGTATCGCCATGGCCATCTCGTTTGATTATGGCTCTAATCATAATGCCCGCGAGATTCCCTTTGCCCGCATGCACTGCGAGCGACTGGGCATCCGTCATATCACCATCCCCCTGCAGTTTATGGCCACCTATTTCCGCAGTTCGCTGCTGTCGGGCGCTGATGCCATCCCCGAGGGCCACTATGCTGACGAGAACATGAAGTCAACGGTGGTGCCTTTCCGCAACGGCATCATGCTGTCTATCGCTGTGGGCATGGCTGAGAGCAACAACCTGCAGTATGTGATGATGGCCAACCACGGCGGCGACCACACCATCTATCCCGACTGCCGCCCCGAGTTTGTGGATGCTTTCGATGCCACGGCGCAGGCCGGCACGTACAATGGCGTGCGCCTGTTGTCGCCCTATACCAACCTGACCAAGGCACAGATTGCCGCCCGCGGCAAGGAGCTGGGCATCGACTACAGCGAGACGTGGTCGTGCTATCGTGGTGGCGAGCACCACTGTGGTCGTTGTGGCACCTGCGTAGAGCGCCGTGAGGCGTTTGAGCTGGCAGGCATCGACGACCGTACTGTCTATGAAGATTAATCCTACTGCATACCAATAACTACTTTTATACTAACCTTTTAATATTACTACGTTATGAAGAAACTATCGTCATTGTTATTGATTCTGGTGGCCGCCCTGTGTTTGACGGCTTGCAGTGACAGTCCCGACAGTCTGGGTGCATCAAAAGCTAAGAAGCTATTTAAGAAAGAGATGGCGCGTACGCATCGTCTTGAAGGTTTTGCAAATGTTCGCACTGGTTATTACGAGTGCAACGACAACGAGGATCGCTACAAACTGCGCCAGTTGGCTGCCAACGACATCGTGACCTACAAGTGCGACGTGGTGAAAAAGACAGAGCGCGTTAGGAAGAAGCGCCGCGTGCAGGCAGGCTACTATTACAGATATTGGACCACCGAGAGCTACTATGTCAACGAAGAGGTGGACACCTATTTCGTGACCGTCGAGCTGACCGAGAAAGGTCGTGCTCTGCTCTATGAACCCCAGGAAGCCGAACTCGATGAGGACACCAAGGAGCTGAAGCTCGATCAGGAGATAGACCTGAGCAAGTATCCCGAGTACAAGGTGGAAGCTGAGGAGTTTTCAAAGCCTGCAGCACAGGCCGAAGCACCGGCTGTCGTAGAGACTCCCGACACGGTGGCTGCCTACGAAGAGAGCGAGGAAGCTTTCCAGCCCGATGAGCCAGCTACAGAGGCCGTGGACTCTAAAGCCAGTGCCTACGACAAGGCTAAAGCCAAGGAAAAGTACGAGGATGTGATGCTTAAAGCCTTTGAGCTGGACGTGATTAAGGCACGCAACGTGTGCAAGACGAGCGACAATACCGCGAAGGCCCAGATCCTGATGGAGTATGAAGACGTGACTCCCGTGGGTCGTGTCATGATGGGCGTGTACGACGGTCAGCGCTTCGTTTCGCCAACACTGCACTACACCTATTTCGAAGACAAGGGCTGGCAACTGGACAGTGATGATTAAGCAGGACTCCTGTCAACATAACAACAGCTCCCATCCTACCGCCTGTCGGCCAGGATGGGAGCTGTTCTTTTTCACAACGGCAGAAAAAGCACTTTTAGGTTAGAAAAGTGGCTCTGTTGTACCGCTATATGACCGAGATTGGATTGTTTTTTGTATCAAAAGTTTGGCTATACAGAAAACAATGTTTATCTTTGCAAGCAAGAAACAACTAATCTGCAGATAATTATGAGGAGAATCTTTACACTGTTAACTATGGGATTGCTGGCACTGAACAGCACCGCCCAGACAGAGTTGACACAGACGGAGGCGAAGACCTTGTACAAGACTACAAGCAAGCGCTGGATCAGCGTGCACGACCCTTCTGTGGTCTGGGAACCTAATTCCAAGCGATATTACATCTTTGGCTCACACCGTGCGCAGGCCTGGACGCAAGACCTGCAGAACTGGACGTGGTTTAGCTCGCCCTGGAAGGTGGGCTCCAACAACAACGCCTCGAATACCGATGCCTTCGTGACACCCAAGGTGACGAAGGTGACGAAGGGTGGTCAGGAGGTGGACTTCCCCGCTTTCAACGCCTATGAGTGGGCGGCTGCCTATCCTTCGTGGAGAGACGGCAACGGCAATCCATGGCACATCAATGGCAACATGTGGGCGCCGGACGTAATCTGGAACCCCAGTATGCAGAAGTGGTGCCAGTATCTGAGCATCAACGGACCGAAGTGGAACTCGAGCATCATCCTGCTGACGTCTGATAATATCGAGGGACCTTACGAATATCAGGGTCCGGTGGTGATCAGCGGCTTTGGCCTGAACGCCAACACGGACTATAAGAAGACCGACCTGGAACTGGTGCTGGGCCCACAGCCTTCGCTGCCCACGCGCTATAGCGGCACCTGGGCCAGCATTACGAAGCCCAGCTTCCCAAACAATATCGACCCCTGTGTGTTCTACGACGAGGAGGGCAAGCTGTGGATGGCCTACGGCTCGTGGTCGGGTGGTATCTTCATTCTGGAGCTGAACGAGCAGACGGGACTGCGCGACTATGACGTGGAGTATGAGAACAGCGACACCAGCGATGCCTACTTCGGCAAGAAGATAGCCGGCGGCTACTACTCGTCGGGTGAGGCACCCTATATAGAATATATCGGTGGCTACTACTATCTGTTTGTGACCTATGGCGAACTGCAGCAGAACGGCGAC
Organism: Xylanibacter brevis P6B11; assembly: GCF_000621825.1. Taxonomy (NCBI): domain Bacteria; kingdom Pseudomonadati; phylum Bacteroidota; class Bacteroidia; order Bacteroidales; family Prevotellaceae; genus Xylanibacter; species Xylanibacter brevis. The sequence continues at coordinate 208,507 of NZ_KK211352.1, read as the reverse complement.
TACAACATGCGCGTGTATCGCTCGGAAAATCCAGACGGCCCCTATTCCGATCCCGGCAAGCGCTCGCCTATATATTCGAGTTATGTCTTGAACTTCGGCAATAATGCGCCCGCCCGCGGCGAGAAACTGTTGGGCCCCTACAGTCATTGGGGCTACATGTCGCAGGGCGAACGCTCACAAGGTCACAACTCGATCATCGCTGCGCCCGACGGACGTACCTATCTGGTGTATCACACGCGCTTCTGCAATGACAACAAAGATGGTGACGAGGGCCATCAGGTGCGCGTGCACCAGGTGTTCCAGACGCAGGACGGTTGGCTTGTGGCTGCTCCCTTCGAGTATAATGGCGAGCAAACCACCGATCAGGATATTGCCACCAAACAGCCCTTCACACAGGAGGAGATGGTGGGCACCTACAATCTGCTGATGCATAAGTTCACAAACAACCGCACACAGCTGGAACAGGTGGAGCCTGTGACGGTGAACCTGAATGCCGACAGCACCGTGACGGGTAAGTACACGGGCACGTGGCGCATGACAGAGGGTACGAGCTATATCACGCTGACGCTGAACAAGATAGAGTATCAGGGTGTGGTCGTCGAAGAGACCATGGACAACCAGTCGCTGCATGCGCTGGCCATCACGGCCTGTGGCACGACGGGTGCAAACATCTGGGCCTACAAGCTGATGCCTAAGTACGAGCTGGCATGGATGCTGAACAACATGACGGTGCCCGTGAAGCAGAACCAATACGTCAGCAAGGATGTGTATCTGCACAACATCGGTTGCACCTCGCCCAACTCGGTGCTGAGCTGGCAGAGCGAACAGCCCGAGGTGATCTCGGAATATGGAAAGTATAACCCCAGCGGACTGACGCAAGACACGCCGCTGACACTCACGGCACGCCTGGATGTGGCCAACTACTTCTGGACGCAGAACTACAAGGTGTATGCCAACAAGGAGAGCATTCCCACTGCCAACTGGCAGGGCAGCATGCTGGCACACTATGGCTTCGACCATTCGCAGCTCAGCAACTCGTTTGACGCCACGCAGGAGGCCACGCTGGGCAAGAACGGCAGTGGCACCAAGCCCGCACTGGAAGACGGCGACCCGATGCGCACCGGGCGCGTGGTACACACCTTCCCATCGGTGAACAAGAGCGAGAGCTACGTGGCTGTGCCCAACCCGCTCTATGGCAAGAACCTGGAGAATGGTGCTGCCATCTCGGTGTGGGTGAATCGCAGCAACAGCAACCTCTATGGCACACTGCTGGGCGCCATCGACGGTGCGGCACGCCTGTTCTTCACGGGTAATGCCTATCTGGGCTACAACGATGGCAAGACAGAGGATGCCGGCAGTGAGGTGTGGAACAACTGGGTGGACCTGAACCACCCCGATGCCATCGAGAGCAAGTGGCTGTCGGAGAACAAATGGCAACTCGTGACGCTGAGCTTCGCCAAGGATGGCATCAAGCTCTATGTCTCGGGCGGTCAGAAGACGTTCAGCACCGCCAACGGCAAACTGAAGGGTGTGGCCATCAGTAAGGTGGCAGACTTCGACTATAGTCTCGTGCTCGACCATCTGTCGGCCTGCCAGTATCTGTATCTGGGCAATGGTGGCTTCTGGGGCTCGGCAGATGCACGCTACGACGACCTCATCGTGTACGACCGTTCGCTGTCGTTTGCCGAGGCACTGGCGCTGAACACGATGGAAAACCGCGTGTTTGACTTCTGGACGCTGAACCCCACCGGCATTGCCGACATGACACAGCAGCCCGCCCAACAGGCCACCACCGTCTATGACCTGCAAGGCCGAGCCATAAAAAATGGCAAATCGCTGGATAGCAATTTGCCACGAGGTCTGTATATTATCAACGGACGTAAGGTCGTCGTGAAGTGATGCTTACAGCACGTACTTACGACCGTTCTGCACGATAATACCTTTTTGTTTAGTATTTACGGCACGCCCCGACAAGTCATAACGTCTTGTTGGGGCGATTGTTTTTACCGCAGGACGGATGCCTGTGGTCTGCTTTGACACGAAGTTGACGGTGTTGAGGCTCATGGCCTTGTTCTCCAACTGGTCGGCGGCTACCATGGGCACATAGAGTTCGAGGCTGGACTTCAGCATCTTGCCGGCAGTCAACTGCTCGACCTCTTCAGGACAGAAGGCTGAACGCCAGAAGAACAGTTCGCTGAACTGGCGTGACACCTGACTGGTAGAATCGCCCACGATGGCAGCAAACTGTGTGTTGATGCGCTCTGTGGCCTCTACCGACTTGTTGTCCACATAGAGCAGCACACGGCGCTGTGCGTAGTAGTGGGTCAGCGTGATGGTGTGCCACTGATCGTCGTTGATGGGGGCATCAACCGTCATCTGGTCGTTGTACATGCTGGTGTAAACAACCTTACCATCGGCATTGACCGACAGGTTGGCCTCGCGGGTACCTCTGGTGGCCTTCAGCGTGAGCAGACGACCAGCGTTGCCGCCTTTCACACGCAGACTGATGGTGAAGGGATGCACGGTGCCTTCGCCCTGGAAGCTAACCACGTCGCCCTGGCCCAGCTGCATGGCTGCGGTGGTGTTGCGCACGGGCTGTGACTTGCCGCTGGCGATGGCATCAAAGAGTGATGGTGTCATGGCATAGAGGAACTCCTGGTGACCGGCGGTGGTGGGGTGGAAGTCGTCGTCCTTATAGCCAGTGGCCCAGTGGCCTTTGCCATCGTCGATGGCTCCCAGCGTGTTGACAGAAGACACGTCCCAGCTGTGGATGAGCAGGTTCATCTGTTTGATATAGCTGTAGTCCTGGTCGGTATAGTCGGCGCGGGTGTAGTTGTTCATCACCACGGGGATCTTGCCGTCGGCCTTGATCTTGCGGATGAGCAACTGCATGTTGTTGGCAAACTGATTGAAGATCTTCTGCTGGTCGGCAGCACCATGGATGCCCTCGTTACCCATCGACAGACCGATGATGACGTAGCGGGCGTGGTCGCGGGTCATCTCGGCATAGCGGTTGAGCAAGTCGTTGGTGGTGTTGCCGCCAATGGCGATGCCCGATACGTAGAAGGGTGTCTGGCTGTCGTTGCTGTTGAAGCGACTCTTCAGCTGTTCGCCATAGAGGTAGGCATAGCCTTTGTTGCCCGAGGCACCCGTGCCGTTGCACACCGACGAGCCGAAGGCTGAGATGCGGTTGGCATCGACGGGGGCGGTGAAGCTCCATGCCTTGTTCTTCATGTCGAAGCGCACGGTGTAGGTGCCGCCATTGATGCGGATATTGTTGGACTTGTAAGAAGGCTCGTCGGCCTCGAAGAAAACATACTTGTCGCTGAACAGGAACACGCGTGAGTCGTCGAGGGTGACCTCCGACTGCCACACCTGGTCTTCAACCTGTTCCAAGAGAATGGGGGACGTGACGATGTTTCCTTTCAGATATAGTTTGGTCTGGGCATAGCCCACTAGTGAAACGAGTAGCAGGAGTGCTACTAAAGCTTTTTTCATCATTTGTGTTTAGAATTTTAGTTATTATTACTTACTTACTATACTGTATGTGGGGATAGAAGCTGTCTAGAGCAAGTCCAGACAGCGTTCTATGTAGATGCCGCACATGCGGTCTTCAACATCGCGGTTGCGATAGATCATCTCGCGAACCACATCCATGGCCTGGCGGGTGCTGGCCGAGAGTGACTCGCCTTTCATCATGTGGCCGATCAGCACGGCCGAGAAGATGTCGCCGGTGCCATGAAACAGGCCGGGAATCTCGTTGTACTCGTGAAGGAAGTACTTGCCTGTGGCGGCATCGTAGCCCGCCACTTGGTTCTTGTCGTCGATGATGCAACTGGTGATGAGGGCTGAATGGGCGCCCAAAGCCACCAAGCGGTCGAGCAGTTGACAGGCCTCGCGGCGCGTGAGACCTTCCTCCCGGAACGGCACGCCAGCCAGATAGCAAGCCTCGGTGTAGTTGGGGAAGATGACGTGGGCCACGCTGACCATCTCGCGCATCAGCTCTACCTGTTGTTGGCCGATGCCGTGGTAGAGGCTGCCGCCGTCGCCCATCACGGGATCCACAAACACGGTGCAGCCCGTCTTGGCCTGTTCGCGACAGAAGTCGGCCACCAGGCGGGCCTGCTCCTCGCTGAACATCAGTCCGGTGCAGATGGCATCAAAACGAAAGCCCAGACGTTTCCACACGGGAAGCGTCTGGCGCATATATTCTGTTGTGTCAAGTTGTGCGAAGTCGCCATAGTTCAAGGTGTTTGATACTAAGGCAGTGGGAAGGTTGAAAGCGGGGATACCCATATAGTTAAGGATGGGGAGCATGGCTGCCATGCCTACCTTTCCATAACCGGCGATATCGTTGACCAGAAGAACTTGTTTCATAGGGTTACTTCACGCACTTCAGGTTCTTCTCTAACTGGGCGGTGCTGCTGGCGCCAACGAGGACAGAGGTGACACCGCGCTGCTGGAGAATCCAGCGCAGGGCATATTCGGCCAGTGTCATGCCTTCCTGCTGAGCCTTGGCATTATAGCCGCGCAGGCGCTCCAGCAGTTCGGGGGTGAGGGCGCTCTCCTTCAGGAACTTGCCCTTCGACATGCGCGAGTCCTCGGGAATGCCGTTGAGATAGCGGTCGGTGAGCAGTCCCTGGGCCAGTGGCGAGAACGAGATGAAGCCCACACCGTGCTCTGCACAGAAGTCCATGATGCCCGACTCTTGTGGCTCGCGGTCCAGCATGTTCAGGCGACCCTGATAGATGAGCAGGGGCACATCGCGCTGCTTCAGGTAGTTGTAGGCAAAGCGAGTGGCTTCGAGAGGCCAGCGCGAGATGCCGACGTAGAGGGCCTTGCCGCTGCGCACGATATCCACCAGTGCCTGGAGGGTCTCTTCAAGCGGGGTGCTGGGGTCGTAGCGGTGGCTATAGAACAGGTCCACGTAGTCCAGGTGCATGCGCTTCAGACTCTGGTCGAGTGATGCCATGAGGTACTTTCTGGATCCCCAGTTGCCGTAAGGTCCAGGCCACATGTCGTAGCCGGCCTTGGTGGCGATGAACAGTTCGTCGCGATAGGGACGGAAGGTGTCGTCCATCAGTCGTCCCATGGTCTCCTCGGCCGATCCATAGACAGGACCGTAGTTGTTGGCCAGGTCGAAATGGGTGACGCCATGGTCGAAGGCATAGCGCGTGATCTCGCGTGAACGCTCATAGGAATCCACGCTTCCGAAGTTATGCCAGAAGCCCAATGATACCTGTGGCAGCAGTACACCACTGTTACCACATCTCTTGAATGTCATACCGCCTTCATCATAGCGGTGTTCGTCAGCCTTGTATGTCATGCTCATACTCCTTATTACTTTATTAATTTGGGAACAAAGGTACTAAAAAAATGCGAACTGACATACAAGGCTGCGAAAAACTTATTCATAGAGTCCAAATTCATAGATACGGGTAGCATCGTTAGGGCGTTGTGCGGGACTGACAACGTACAGACGTACGTAGCGAACACTGGCTGGTTTGAAACGACGGTCAACGATGTCGTTGCGGTTGTTGTCAAACATGTCGAGTGTCTGCCATTCCTCGGTGGCACTGTTGCGACCTTGCAGCAGACAGGTGCGCGTGATGCACGACTGGTCTTCTGCGCCAGCGTTGAGCAGATACCATCGACTGATGGTGGTGGGCTGACCGAAGTCGTACACCACATAGTTGGGGGCATCGGTCACGTCGCACCATTTTGTCTCTGCATTATCATCGGTCAGGTTGACGGCACGCTCGTCGTCCTTGCACTCGCCAGAGACAGCCACTACCTTGGCCTTTTTCAGCAGGTTGTCCTTGAGACTGTCCTTGCTGGCATCACCTTTCTGTTCGGTACTCTTCATAGAGGTCTGGAACAGGGGTGCGGCAGCTGTGGTGCTGCTGTTGTCGTTGGCCAGTGTGGCGGCAAAGAGGACGATGTGCTGGTCAGCGGGCAGGATCACCTGGGTAGCCTCGGCAGGGAGATCAATTCTCAGCAGATACATATAGGTGAACTCGTAGGGCTCGTCGCCGGCAGAAGAGTGGCGGTGAGTGCCTACGTAGGCTACCTGAGCATCTTTCAGATAGGCTTCGGTCTGACCGTCATGACCCCACTGTCCGATGAAACCGGTGTAGTTGGGCACGGTGAGCTGCTGATTGAACGTCTGCTTGCGACCTGTCACCTTGAACTGTGCCTGACGGTCGTTCTTGTCGGAAGCTGCCAGGAGGTAGAGGTGACGGTAGTGCTTGTCGGTGGGCAACAGCAGGGTGTCGCCATGACAGGTGTGACCGTTGGCTGCGTCTGTATCGCCGAAGGTGAAGGGGATGTCGTTGACAGTCAGACCTTCTGTAGGCAACAGTTCTGCAGCATAGCTGTAGCCGCTTTCGAAATTGGATGAACCGGTGAAGGCATTGCTGCTGAAGCAGTGGCGGTCGAAGTCGAGAGCCAGCTGCTGACAATCTACAGTCTGACGCTGTGCGGGGCGCTTCAGGGTGACCTTATAGGTCTTCACGCTGAAGGGCTTCAGTTCTACTTGCAGCGAACGACCATCGAACTGTGCTGCACCAATGGTGCGCTCGGTACCGTCGGCCTCGACAGCCAAGGTGACGTCAGCAGCGAAGGTGATGTTGGCTTTCTGATTTTGCTTGCCGCTCAACTCGTAAACACGAACCACATACTCGTTGCTGCGCTCTGCACGTTTCAGGGCACGAACCATCACTTGGTCGTTGTCGGAGCTGACAAAAGAGAAAGAGCGGCCGAGGGTGCCTTGATGACGGGTGGTGCGGAAGGTCTTCAACGGACTGTTCAGGGCTTTCGACTGCTGGTTGACTGCTGCCATGTTGAGTGCGCCTTGGTGACCGATGAGGCTGTAGGTGAAGACATGGTAGCCCATGTCCTGACGAGCCTGATAGGCATAGTTCTTCTTTACCTTTGGAGAGTAGAGCAGCGACAGACGCATGGTATTGTCGCAGGGCTTGTCCCAGCCATAGCGAGAGTCGGTCAACAGGCTGACGCCATAGTTGTCGGAACGGTCGGTGAGGTCGGCCCATTCGTGTGCATAGACTTCAAAGAGGTGGTCTTGGTTGCTGGGGCGCTTCACGCTGCCTAGACCGATGTCGTAGGTGGCTTCCTTGTTGCTGACGCTGAGTGGGAACTCAGCCTTCAACAGCGCATTCTCGGAACGCCAGTCAACCTCGTTCTCGAAGTCGATGCGGTCGATGGGACCATGATTATAAAGGTGGATGCGCTGAACGATGTCAGACGTTCCATACTTCTTGCGGATGATGAGTGTTTGGCGCATGGCTCCTTTCTCTAAGGCAATGCTGACATTGTCGTGAACGGCCACGGGCTCGCGGTCGAGGGTGGCTTTCTGGATTTCCCATGCGGGCCATACTTCAGAGAGACAGTCGTCGAAGACCACCAGGCGGAGGCTCTTGCCGCCAGCCACCAACTCTTTGTTGGCGCGCTTGTCGAGCAGTGAGGTGATGTCGCCATACTTATCTACCTGCAGACGATAGGCTGCATTCTCGATGACGGTGCCCTGCTGGCTGACGGTGCTTGTCTTGCCGCCGGCCTTGAGGCTATAAACGGCGTAACCGGTAGACGGTACGGTGGCGTGGAACAGCAGCAGTCGCTGGCCATTCTTCTCAATAATCTGTGAGGCTACGCGCTTGCCGTCGGGACCGCTGACCTGGTAGCTCTTACCGTCGTTGATAACTACCTGTGCGATGCCGTCAACGGGGAAGGTCTCGTTGTTGTACACCACGATGGGCTGTCCAGCCACTTTGGTGTCCAGTCTGGAGGCGATACCGTTGATGCTGTGCGTCATTACATCGGAGAAACCTTTCAGACTCAGCAACTCGTCGTTCCATGAAAACTCGTAGGCACGAGGTATGCTGGTGCCAGTCAGATCGTCGTGGAACTGGTGCCAGATGAAACGCTGCCAGGTGTCGGTCAGTTGCTTGGCGGGGTATTGGTTGACACCCAGCCAGTCGGCCACAACAGCCGTACGCTCAGCGGCATCGCCAAGGTGTTCGTTCTGGCGGTTATAGAGTTTCATGGCTGCCTGTGAGGTGTAGCAGCCATTGCCGTGCACGTCCATGGGCAGTTCGCCGTCGAACACGGGCAACTCGGGATGGTCTTCGTAGGGCAGGTAGTCCTTGTACAGTTGGTCGCTGGTGGCGCTGATAATCTCGATGGGACCATCGCCTTTAAGACCTTTCTCCAAGGCGCGGACCGAGGGAATGTTGGGTGAGCCACCGGTGTCGCCGGTGCCATAGTAGCGATAGACGGTGTTCAGCGGACTCTCCTTGACCTCGCGCTGCAGCTGCTCGTTCTTCGACAGGTCTTCATCCTTATAGCGCTGACCATAGCCAAAGCCGTGGGTCATCATGATGCGACTGCCGTCGATGCCCTGCCACAGTCCTACAGTGAACGGGTAGCGGCGGTTGCCCTCATAGAAGGGTTTTACGCGCCAAGCCAACTTCTGCGACGAGAAACCAATCAGGCCGCAGTGGCTGGCCAGGGTGGGCAACGTGTAGCTGAAGCCGAAGCAGTCGGGCAGGAAGATGTCGGTGCCCTCGGTGTTGAACTCCTTACGGTAGAAGTTCTGACCCAGCATGATGTTGCGCATGAACGACTCGGGCGAACAAACCACGGCTTCGTTGGCATCCCAACTGCTGCCTGTGATGTGCCAACGACCGTCGGCCACATATTTCTTCATCTCTTCATAAAGGCTGGGGTAGTACTCCTTCATCCAGGCATACTTCACAGCACCTTCGAAGTTGAAGATGTAGTCAGGATAGGTCTTCAGAAGGTAGAGGTTCTGAGTCAGAGTCTTGCGGATGTGGTCGCGGATGGTGGCCTGAACATCCCAGTTCCACTGGGTGTCGAGGTGAGCGTCAGAGACCATATATGCTTTCATCTTCTTTTCCTGAGCGGTGGCGCCCAGGGAAAGAAGTGATAAAGCGATAATCAGTATTTTCTTGTTCATGGTTAATGGATGTTTTAGTTTATAAGTATTGGAAAGGATGCCTTACTCGATGACACCACACCAACCACCGTTGCGTGTCAGCTTGATGGTCATGGTGGTAGCAGGCGATACGGGCTGCTGGCGCTTCTTGTAGTCAACGGCAATGCGATAGGCGTTCTTACCGTCTTCGAACGAGGTCAGCTGACCGCTGGTCTTCAGGAAGTTGAGGTTCAGCTTGAGCTCCTGAGCATTGTTGGCAGTGATAGCACCCAGATACCACTTGTTGCCCTTGCGCTTAGCTACGGCATAGTAGCTGCCGGCCTTGGCTGCCAGCACGCGGGTCTCGTCCCAGGTGGTGGGAACAGAGGCAATGAAACGGGTGCATTCGTCCTCGCGCAGATAGCGGGTAGGACTGTCGGCCAGCATCTGGAAGGCGCTCTCGAAGACCACATACATGGCCATCTGATAGGCGCGGGTGCCAGTGCCCTGAGGCAGCGAGACACAGCTATGGTTGTCTTCGGGCTGTGCAGACTGCATAGAACCGGGGGTGAAGTCCATGCCGCCCACGGCATTACGCATGAATGGCTGCCAGATGGTGTTCTCGGTGCGGCACCACTGGTTGTTCTCCATGCCGCGAACGCCCTCGTAAGAGACGATGTTTGGATAGCGCATCTCAAGACCTGCAGGCTTGAACGATCCGTGGAAGTCAACCATCAGCTTGTTGTCTGCACAAGCCTTAGCCACACGCTCGTAGAAGTTCACCATCCATTGGTCGCTGTGGTCCATGAAGTCAACCTTCAGACCCTTGACACCCATCTTAGCATAGTAGGGGATCAGGTCCATGTTCTGCTCTACGGTGAGCCATGACAGCCAGAGCCACACGCCGACACCTTTCTCGCGACCGTAGTCCACCAGTTCTTTCACATTGATGTCGTCGATGGTGACGAAGGGGTTGCGAACGTCCTTGTTCCAGCCCTCGTCCAGCAGGATATACTCGATGCCGTACTTCGACGAGAAGTCGATGAAGTACTTATAAGTTTGGTTGTTGATGCCAGTGACGAAGTCCACGTCCCATACGGTCCAATGGTTCCACCAGTCCCAGCTTACCTTTCCCGGACGAATCCATGAGGTATCGGCCAGTTGGCTCTTGCCTCCCAGGATGCGTTCCATCTCGTTGGCAGCAATGGTAGCATCGTCACCGATAACAAGGAAACGCCAGGGCAGACTGCGGTTGGCCGATGTGCGGGCAATGTAGTTGCCCTCCTGTGTGATGGTCTCGCTGCGGTCGCCTCGTGGCTCCCACTTCTCGGGCGAACGAGGATGAATAGCTGTAAGACCATTATTGCCCGTGCTCTTGAGGAACATGGCAGGATAGTCGCGCAGATCACTCTCAGAGAAGAGCAGCTTGGTACCCTTCTGCGTCTCCAGCAGGATGGGCAGGTGGGTCATTTTGTCGTTGGCCTTGTAGGCATTGGTCTGAAGATGTGAGTATTCCTCTTCATAGGACGTCATGAACTCGCCGCACTGTGAGAGGTGGGCTGTCATGTTCTGAGCCAGGTTGAGGGTCATGCCTTCGTTGACAATATCGGTGGTGCCTTTGCCTTTCAGGATGAAACGATAGGCCACACCATTATCGTAAGCGCGGAACTCCACGTCGTAGTTGTCGGCGAACTTCAGTGTCAGCACGTTGGCCACGTTGGGGGTCACGGCATTCTTCAAGGGAACCAGGTTTTTAATCTGTTCGTTGATAGATGAACGCTTGGCTTGACGCAGGCGTGGCTTGACGCCCAGCAGCTTTTTGCCGTTTTGCAGCGAGATACCACTGGGGCTGAGCAGCTGTTCGGCGCCTTTCTCGACAGCGAACGACAGGCTGTCGCCGATTGCTATATTTACACGGATTTCACCACTGGGTGATGTGAGAGTCAAGGCTTTCTGGGCCATCATGCTCAGTGGCATCATGGCTAGAATGGCCAGGTTAAGGAATAATTTTCGCATAGTTTTTTTTAGTGTTTGATATATTTTTTATTGTTAAGAATGTAGATTCCTTTCTGCTTGCCCGAAGAGCGGCGGCCCTGCAGGTCGTAGATGACGTCAGAAGACTGCTGGCGTGGGGTGGTGGTGATGCCTAGCACCTCTTCCATGCCGATGACGATGTCCTCAGCCTCTGTGGGCGCAACGAGCCATGCACGGAAAGCATCTACCGATGTGGCAGCCTCGGCATGAACAAAGGCAGTGCCAGCTTCGTTGATAACCATTGCATCTGCGCCTGTGTTGCTAGCGTTTGTAGTACCAACAAACTGGTAGTTGTCGGTCATGGCCTTCATGACCGATGCAGAGTTCAGCACGGTGGCGTCTTTACTATAAAACGTAATTGTGTCCTGTTTTGTTGTGTAGAAGATGTGAGGCACACCAGCTTCCATCTTCTCTACAGCCTCGAAGTGGGCAATGCCGTCTTCCTCGCGGTCGAATGCCTTCACAACGGTGTGCGAAGGAAGCTGAGAAACTTCGAAAGGCAGGGTGATGGTCTCCCATTTTGCGGTGTTGGCAGGACGCTTATAATTAATCTCCTTAGCTTTGAAGCGCTTGGGCGACATGAAGTTCTTGCCGTCAATCAGGGTGATGCGCGCAGCCTCGCCGTTGATGATGGTATTGGCGTTCTCCAGACCCTTGGTCTCCTTAGTCAGGAAGTAGAGTGTGTTGGGGTTGTTGTTAGGACGCACCGATCTGATGAGGCTGTTGATGCTGGTCATATCCACAGCCACGGCTTCGGAAGGAATGGTGTAGGTTGCCTTTCCAGCAGTTCCCTTCAACTCGTTGTCGATGGTCCAGTACATAACACCTTTCTGAGTGGTACCCATGTCCTTCAAACCACCATCGTTGATGTCTCCACCCTGGCTGTCGCCATAGATAATGCTCATATTGTATTTAGCACCTAAGGCAAGGTTGTCGAAGTTGAAACTCAGCTCGGCAGTCTCGCCTGGTTCAATGTGTGCAGGCACCATGATGCTGTTGGCACCATAGAAATAGCCATTGCTTTCCAGTTTGAACAGCCAGAGGCGGATGTTGTCGTCGTAAGTCTCGTTAGCATTGTTGCGAACGGTTACCGTGCCCTGCATGCGGTCGCCATAAACGGTGTTGCTGCTTTTGTTGTTGATGGTGTGTGAAACATAGCGCAGGTTGCGATTGCGGGTGATACCCTCTTCGGTGATGTCAACGGTGGCGTGTGCAATGACGTTGTTGCCGCGGTTGTCTGTAGAGAGCCAGATGTTCCATGTGCCGGTCTTCTCGGGTTTGAAGATGAACGAGCTGGTGGTCTCACCGCCTTCGGTCATGGTGACAGCCGTGCGTCCGATGCTAGTACCTTTATCTTCGGTCTGGCTGACTAAGATATGAATTTCGCGATAGTACTCGTCGGCATTGTTCTTGAAGTTCACGCTGATGGGCTGGTTCTCGTTGACCTTATGGTTGCCGGGGAAGGTGATGCCCGTCACGGTGACGTCCTCAACGGGATGCATGCTGAGTGTGATGTTGTTTTCACCGTCAACCTCTGCCAGGATATAGCGGATGGCAGGGTTCACGTGCGTCTGCCAATCAGAGCTGGCGCTGCGTTTGCTGATGGGCACTAGGTGATAGGTGCCTGGCTGCAGATTGGTAATCTGGAACTCCAAACCAAAATAGTAGTTTGCGCCGAGTTCCCTGTTCGTCTGGCTGGCAATAGGTATGAGCTTGCCAGCTTCGTTGATATAGCCAATACCCATGTCCCACTGGCCACTTGTGCCCGACCAGTTGACGTAGTTGGCAAAGAACTTATTGCCGTCACGTAGTTCCCAGTCGTTGACAGTCAGTTTAGGCTGCTCGCGTGGAGCAACGATATTGTCGGACAGACGCAGGCCGATGATAGCATCCTGTCCCATGTTGTAGCCGTCGGGGGTAGCGCTAGCACCGATACCGCTGTTGTTGTCGGGAGCCATCACGTCGATGCGGAAGTAGCCGTCGTCAAGACTTCCCCAGCCCCAGTTCACGTGATAGAGACCCTGAATGTCGTAGCCGTCGAGCACGAAAGCGTGTGCACCGCCCGAGTTGGAAGCTGCAAAGGCAATGGGATGGCCCGTGGCCAGCTCGTTGTAGAGCAGGTTGTTCCAACTGTCGATGCTGTGATTGCTGCGGTTCTCGATGTGAGCACCGTCGTCAAAGCCGAAGTTGTTGATCAGTGTCTTGACACCTTCGGGGAAACCAGCGCCCGATGAAGGACCGTAGCCCATCTTGCAGCCCACGCCCACATAGAGCATCAGCTGAGCAATGGCGGTCTTCTGAGCTTGCGTCTCGCTGCCGTTATAGTTGTCGAGCATGTTGTCCCAGTCGATCACGGCACCCTTCTTGATGCCCTGAATGGTAACGGTGCGCGTGCCGCTGGTGGTTTTGTAATCTACCGTATAGTTTGGAATGGTGCGCAACAGCGCCTCAGGCTGACGATAGTAGTTGATAACCTGAGCAATGGCTGTAGCCACACAACCCGTAGCACTGCGGTCGCCTTCGGTGCCGTCTTCCCTGATATATCTGGGACAGAGGTCGTTGTAGGGACTGCCTTGGTTCCAGGTGGTGGTCATCAGTGGCGCAATGTTGTGCTTGGCAGGCTGCGCCATAGGTTTGGCGTCGCCAGCCTTGGCAGGCGCCCTTTTAACGGTAGTCGTGCCAATGGCATTGATCTGTGACTCATAGCTGTTCAACAGCCATTTCAATCCTTCGGGCATATTGTCGGCATCGAAATGTCCCTGGTCGGTATAACCGAGCACAGACGGTGTGCGGTCGTCGCCTGAGATGATCACAAAGCCACGGTTAGCGTCGGCATTGAAGATATAATAGGAAGCCTCGTCGGCAGTGCCTTGCCCCAGACGTGGAGCTTTGGCGGGTGTCTTTTCCGAAAGGTTGATGCCGCGCTCGCTCAAGAACTGACGAGCCTGCTGGCGTGCTTGGTTGACAGATACTGTTGCTGCTTGCAAAGAAAGGCCCATGAGCAGAGCCATAGCAGTTGTAATTTTGTGCTTAATCATTATTACGTTTTGGTTATTTAGTTTGGTTATATTATTGCTTTTATCTCACTACGAATTTATGTTGGTCTTTCACGTAGATGCCTTTGTGTTGAGGCTGCTGTACGGGTTGTCCTTGCAGGTTGAAGACCGTATCGTCCTTGCTTGCTTGGCTCACGGTCTTGATACCTTCGGTGTCGTCTATCTTTTCGATTTTCAGCGAACTGATACGCAGTGTCCAGGCTGCCAAACGTGAGTAATCACCGCCAGTCCAGCTGTTGCTGGTGCCGGTCAGGTCGGCCTCCTGATAGGCAGTCAGTCGATAGCCTTCGGCCAATTTCATAGACATAATCTCCTTCATGCCGATGCCGTGGTTAGACAGCTCACCGGCGCAATAGGTGCCAGGTGCCAGACTAACGGCATAACCAGCATAGTTGTTTCGGCTGAAGACCGTGACCACGGGCTCTTCTTCCTGCTTTGGAGGGAACACACGGTTGATGGACGAGGCCCATTTGTTCAGGTTCCAGGTTTCATCATTATACACCCAGAGGAAACCGCCCGTCACGTTGTTGTTGTCGTGCCAAGACTGCATCTTCTCTATGCAGATGTCCAGGCTTGAGCCATCCTGGTAGTTCTCACGACCGGCATGCAAGGGGATATTGCCCAGGTGCCAATCGCTTGGGTTGTTGTTCGTACCGCCGCCATAGCACTGAATCAGCACACAGTCGCATGCACCGGCACGCTTGTTGTTCAGCTGTGACACAAGGCTCTGCCAGAACGACTTGTTCATATAGGGAGCCACGGTGGTCTTGTAGCCCAGGTCGTACATCATGGTGTGGAACTTCACAGCGGTGGCGACATCATAGCAGTGTTCATCGTCGTTGTTGACGGCCTCAACCCAGGGAAGAGCCTCTTTCAGAGCCTTGAAGTTCTTGTAGAGAATGGTGTTTGAGCCAGTGCCTTGAGCGTTGATCAGATCCTTGATGCGATAATACGACTCGTTGCCCCAACCGCCAATACAAATCTCCAGGCGCTGGATGCCTGTGGGCCAGGTCTTCAGGGCCTCCACATCCTCCACGTAGTGAGGCTGTTGGTTGGCAAAGACATAGACGCCATCCTTACAGATGGTCTCGCCGTCGGTGGTTAGTGTACCGTCGGTTTCTACGTTGACATTAAACAGGATGGCATACGTGAAACCAGAGTTTTTTAGTTTAGTTACGGTGTTAGGGCGCTCACGTCTGATATGACCACCCACATAGATACCCGATTGGGCTGCCATATCGGCAGCCCACAAAAGGGTGATAAGCAATGTTGCTATCAGTTTACTCATTATTACTTAATACTATTTATTATATTTTTCTTTTCGCGACTTTAATGATTCGTCCGTCAGTTCTACGTATGATGTTCAGTCCCGGACCGAGCGACGCTCGTTTCATGCCGTTCAGGTCATAGACCGATGCCGGTGTGCCTGCCTCACCTTCTGTTGTGCTGATGCCCAGCACCTCCTGTGTCTGATAACTGCTGGCAGGTAGCAGTTCTGCGTGGATGGTCTCGCTGTAGAGGTTCACGGTGATGCGGTATCTGCCGTTCTTGGTCACCTTCCACTTGTTGTCATTACCCCCGATGCACACCTGTTGGGCATCCAGGATGTCTTCACCATGCTGATAGGGGTGAAGTTCGCGTGGTCCCCAGGTCATCTGACCTTCCAGTTTGAAGTAACCGGGTTCCACCACATTATTATAGATGCCCAGCTCACCTTCCCATGTAAAGAGGTAGGGGTCCTCATGGTCGCGCACAAAGGGCAGCATGTTGTCTCGTTTCCATTCAGTGTTGTCGGCACCGTTGCGAAAAGCGCTACCAGCTATCAGCAACTCGTTCCAAGGCAAGAAGAGTTCGCCCTGCAACTTCTTGTCGTTGGGCGTGATCACAAAATGATAGTAGTCTTCCTGAAACGACACCACCCATCCGGGCTGGCTGGCATCCTTGGTGGTGACATAGTTGAGGCCCTTGTTGATCAGGTATGAGTCTGTCAACTGAGGTTTCAGAAACTGGGTGACACCCTCCTGGTAGGTCTCGGTGGTCATCACTTTCACCTCGCCCACGTTCAGCGCACCTTTGAAAGCAAAGTTGCCGTTGGGCAGTTTTGCCAGTTGTTGCGTATCGTTGGGCACGGCACTTCCTGTGGCCCAAAGGGCGGTGAAGCCTTGTGCTGCCAGGCTTGCGGGCAGTAGTAACGTGATGAGCAGTAGGATGGTTTGTATCTTCTTCATAGGGGTCCTTGCTTATTGGATAACTTTCTGCGTTGTAATGTTGCCATCGCTCCAGGTGCGACGTACGATGTAGGGATGACCGATCTCGGGGCGTGCCAGTTCGCGACCCTGCATGTCGAAGAAGCGCTCGCTCTGCATGTTGCGTGTGGTGGCGTCCTGTATCTGCTCGGTCCAGTGCTGCACGTCGATGTTTACCGGCTGGTTGCAGTCGCGCTTGTCGATGGTGACGGTGACTGTTCCGGTCGTCTCGTCGAAGGTCCAGGTGTCAACCACCTGTCCGTCAACCTTCACACAGTCGGGCATTGTCTCGCCCAGGAACATCACGGTGTATTTGCGTGCCTCGATCATGCCCTTGTAGGCGCCTTCGCGCGGACTGATGCTCACGATGCGACGGTCCGTGCCCATGGTCTGGGTGATGGTGGTGTTCGTATAGGCATCCTCCATATAGCCCTGCGTGTCGCCCTCGTCCTCGTAGAGCACGGTACTGCCTTCAGCACCAGGCACTACCTTCAGCACCAGTTCCTCGGCCTGCGTCTTCAGGTTGTCCATGTGGGGATTGCAAGGGATGATGGCACCAGCCTTGATGAAATAAGGTATCTCGTTCATGGCATAGAAGTCGCTGATGGTCTGCTCGCCTTCGATGAGGCGGTGGCGACACACGTCGTACCATGTGCCCTTGGGGAGCCATGTGCGGCGGAACGTCTTCTCAGCATCTTCTGCTGCAGTGGTGACGGGCGATACCAGGATGTCGTCGCCAAACATATATTCGCCTTCCTGACGATAGGACTCGTTCTCCTCGGGCCACTCGTAGTACAGTGGGCGACAGATAGAGATACCGGTGTCGTAGGCCTGACGGGCCGCTGTATAGATATAGGGCATCAGCTCGTAGCGCAGGTTCACGCACTCCAGCAGCAAGGGGAAGTTGTCGTACTTCCAGATGCGGCGCTCGTTGCCTGCCTGACTGGCTCCGTGGGTGCGGAAGATGGGGCTGAATACACCAAACTGCAGCCAGCGCAGCATCAGTTCGGGGTTGGTCTCGCCAATCTGCAGATGACCGCCAATGTCGTGGCCCCAGTAGCCGAAGCATACATTCGAGGCGGTGGCGGTGAAGTAGGGCTGGAAGGTCAGCGAACCGTAGGTGCCATAGGTGTCGCCCGAGAAGCCGATGGGATAGCGGTGGCTACCCATGCCGCCCCAACGGTGGAAGATCATGGGGCGACGGTCTTTGCGGTTCAGACGCATGTCGTTGAAGAACACGTGGTTACACCAGAAGGTCTCGCTCAGTCCGGGGGTGGCATCGCTGGTCAGGTTCTGTTGCCAGTCAAGCCACCAGAAGTCAACACCTTGTTTCTCGCGGTCACGAATGATGCGGTCGAACATGGCGCGATAGAACGTAGAGTCTTCCAGTTCCCAGGGGATTCGGTCCACACTGGTGCTCAGTCCCATGTCGTCTCTCATCTCCGAGAAGTGCTCCTCATAGCTGGCCACGCCATCGGCGGGGTGCAGGTTCAGTGATACCTTCAGTCCCTGGTCGTGCATCCAGCGGATCAGTCCTGTGGGGTTGGGGATGATATCCTTGTTCCAGGTCCATCCGGTCCATCCGTCCAGGTGCCAGTCCATGTCCATGATCATCACGTCGATGGGTATCTTGTTCTTCTGGATCTCGTTGACCAGACTGAGAAAGTCAGACTGTGTATAGCGCTGATACTTGCTGTACCAGTAGCCCAGCGCATAGATTGGTGGGAGCGGCTGTCGGCCGGCAATTTTGATATAGTCGCCGATGGCCTTCTTATAGTCGTGACCATAGCCCATGAAGTACCAGTCGTAGGCATTGGCATCTACGGGTTTTGCCACCCAGTCGATGCCGTCCACCTGCTTGTCGAAGGCAAAGGTGGTGGAGCCGTCGCCGCGTGTGGTGCGGGGCGACTCGTCGATGATGGCCCATCCGCCGCGCGAGATGATACCGTCTTCCAGGTCGTTGCGGTAGTTGTCGCCGCTGCCGCCGTCCAGTGTTCTACGCGTACCTTTTAGGTTAAGCGCATCCTCTTTGCCAGGATACCAGGTCACGTTCACGCCGTTCACCTTCATGGTGATGCTGAGATTGTTGGGCGACTTCATCGCGGGATTGATAGCCGAGCCCACCTTGTAGCGCAGGGTGAGCTTGTCGGTCTCGATGTAGAGATAGCCACCCTCTTCGCGGGTGGTATATTTTGGTACCGCAAGACGACGATTGATGACTGCAAAGGTAGCACGGTCTTCAAATTTTGAAGTGCTGCTGAACTGGATGCGAATCATCTCGGGTGTCAACACAGTGAATCGTGCACGGCCCGAGGTGACGATGGCCTCTGGGTCTGCCTGCGGATTGGGACTTTCTACTGCTGCGGCCAGCTGCACCACGCAGCCGACCAACAGCGTCAACAAAGAAACAATTTTCTTCATTCTAACAATAAAAACCTAACTAAAACTATTACTAACTTTTTCTCCGGCAAAGTTCGGCATTTTCTTCCTATTTTCTATGGAGAAACCGATTTGTATAAGTGGTTTTTGAATTATACAAATTGTAATAGACTGATTTCTAACTGGTTAAAATTTTGCTGACGCTGGTTTTGTATTAACATAATATTGGTGAATTTTGATTATACATGGGTCCAAAATTACAAAATTTAATCCGTTTTCAACGTCTTTTCTCCTGTTAATGCATTCTTCAGAGGTGCTTTTGACCAAATAGTGGCCTTGCTTGACACGATATTTTCCAAACGCCCCCGTCGGACCAAAAAAACTTTGTGCTAAAAAAATTTGGCGGATTCGGGAAAAATGCCTAACTTTGCCTGCGAATAAGAAAAGGTAAAAGAAGAAAATTAGAGATAACGAGGATTCCGACTTTACGAGATAGTCGGGATTCTTTGTTTTTTGATTTTTCTATATTAATGAACCAAAAATTGTAAATATGTCATACATGTCACAAGAGGGCTATGATAAGCTCATAGCCGAGTTAAAACGTTTGGAGGGTGTTGAGCGCCCTAAGGCATCGGCCGCCATCGCTGAAGCACGCGACAAGGGCGACCTGAGTGAGAACAGTGAGTATGAAGCCGCCAAGGAGGCTCAGGCTCATCTGGAGTCGAAAATTAACCAGTTGAAGCAGGCCATCACCGAGGCTAAGATTGTGGACACCTCTCGTCTGAGCACCGACTCAGTGCAGATCCTGTCGAAGGTGGAGATGACCAACCTGGCCAACAAGGCCCGCATGACCTATACCATCGTGAGCGAGAGCGAGGCCAACCTGAAGGAAGGCAAGATCTCTATCACCACGCCTATCGCGCAGGGACTGCTGAACCACAAGGTGGGCGACGAGGTAGAGGTGCAGATTCCACGTGGTACCATCAGACTGCGCATCGAGAAAATCACAATCGGATAAACTGTGAGTTGAGAACTGAGAGTTGAGAACTGAGAGATATGATTAGATTTTATTTGCGTTGAATCAATGCTGAGAGTCGTCATATCCCTCATTTCTTTTTTTTTTATCTTATATATATAAATAAGGAATATGGATATATTCAGTAAGATTGCTGCTGGCGAGATTCCCAGCTACAAGTGTGCCGAGAACGAGAAGTTCTATGCTTTCCTCGACATTAGTCCGGTGGCTAAGGGCCACACACTGGTCATTCCACGTCGCGAGGTGGACTACATCTTCGACATGGACGACGATGAACTGGCCGAGTATCAGGTGTTTGCCAAGCGCGTGGCCGCTGCCCTGAAGAAGGCATTCCCCTGCAAGAAGGTGGCTCAGGTGGTGCTGGGTCTTGAAGTGCCCCACGCACATATCCACCTCATCCCCATGAACACCGAGGCCGATGTGGACTTCCGCAAAGAAAAACTGCACCTCTCGGAAGAAGAGATGCAGCATATTGCAGAGGAGATTAGAAAGAACTTCTAAACATATTCTTCACCATAGCGTATGCCAACCTCGTTGACATACTTGCGAATGAGCGACGATGAGTCGCTCTTTTTGCATATCAGCAGTACGTCGCCCTGCTCGGCCACGATGTAGCCTTCCAGTCCGTTGATCACGCCGATATGCCCTTTGGGCAACTTGATGATGTTGTCCTTGCACTCTTCGAGAATGACCTCCGAGTCGATGACCACGTTGTCATTCTCCTGTTTCTGCATACATTCGTAGATGGCGTGCCACGTTCCGATGTCGGCCCAACCGAAGCTGCAGCACATCACAAACACATCCTCAGACATTTCCAGTGCGGCCTTGTCCATCGACAGGTTGGGATAGGCCGGATAGTGCATGTTCACGTAGGCATCGACCTCCTCTTTCGACTGCATTTCCAGCAGGTCGGCCAGGCGGTGGGGCAGGTCTTTGATCACTTCGATGAAAAACTTGCGCAGGTGGTTCACGTCGGCTATGTAGATACCCGTGTTCCACAGAAACTCACCACTGTCCATAAACATCTGAGCAAACTCGCGTTCGGGCTTCTCGGTGAACGACTGCACCTTGTAGATGTTGTCCTTCAGCGTGTGGTCGCCCATCTGAATATAGCCGTAGCCCGGTTCGGGGCGCGACGGCTTGATGCCCATGGTCAGTATGAAGTCCTTGCCGGCGGCAAACTCCAGTCCGTCGGTGATGTCCTTGCAGAAAGCTTCTTCGTTGAAGATGATCTGGTCGGCAGGCACCACCACGATGCGTGCCTCCGGACAACGTCGGTGGATGGTGACGCCAGCCCACGCCACGGCAGGCGCCGTGTTGCGGTTCACGGGTTCATAGAGTATGTGTTCATCGTCCAGCTCGCCCAGCTGCTCGTGCACCAGCGTGTCAAACTCCCTGCACGTACATACGTAGATATTCTCTTTCGGCAGTAGGGCTGCCATGCGGTCGAAGGTGGTCTGTAAGAGTGTTTTTCCGGTGCCAAAAAAGTCGATAAACTGCTTCGGACGGTCGGTCCTACTCGATGGCCATAGGCGCTTGCCGCGGCCTCCTGCTAAGATGACACAATAATTATTGCTGTTTTTTTCCATACATCAGATTAGAAAGTTTATGATTCCTGGGTGCTAAGATACGAAATAATCATGATAGCACCAAGTAAAATGCAGATTTTTTCAGAATATTTTGCGGGAATGAAAAAAATGTTGTATCTTTGCACCCGCTTTAAGAGCCCAGATGGCGGAATCGGTAGACGCGCTGGTCTCAAACACCAGTGGGGCAACCCGTCCCGGTTCGACCCCGGGTCTGGGTACAAAAGCTCAAGAAGCATGGAGTGCTGCAAGGGAAACTTTGCGGCACTTTTCATTTTAACCAAGAAAAGGAAAATGAGATGAACAACAGACAGACCATACTGACCATCACCGGTAGCGACGGCACTGGCTGGTCGGGCGTACAGGCCGACATTCAGCTGATACATGCGCTGGGAGGCAAGGCGGCATCAGTCATCACGTCGATCACGGTGCAGAACACGCTGGGTATTCAGGAGTTCTACGACCTGCCCGCAGCTGTCGTTCAGCAGCAGGTAGAGGCCATCGTCAATGACCTTCAGCCTCAAATCGTCAAGATCGGTCTGCTGCGCCGCACAGACGTGGTAGAAGTGCTGGCCGGCGTGCTGAGCAAATACCGCCCCCAGCACGTCATCTACGCCCCAGTGCTGCATTCGGCCAAGGGCGAACTGCTGGTGCTGCCGCGTGTCTATGAGGTCATCCAGCGCCTGCTGATGCCCCTGTGCACCATCATCCTCTCGCCTTCCGACCTGCCCCCTGGCCCTCGTCGTCACGGACATGCCAACCAGTTGGCCTCGGCCCTGGCCTACTATCTCAGTCTGGGCGAAACAGAGGCAGACGCCATGCTCCATGCTCAGACCTATCTCCGTACGCTGCCTGCCGACTATGCCGAGGGCAACACCCGCAGCGACGAACTCTACAATCAGTTCCTAGCCACCGTCGAGCGCTACTTCCACCGCTATGCCGACGTGGCTTTCTATGCCGAACAGCTTAATGTCAGCGCCCGCTACCTGGGGCAGGTGACGCGTCGCACCGCCAACCGCTCGCCCAAAGCCATCATCGACGAGCGCATCATCAGCGAGATCACCTCGCTGCTCACCTCCACCCATCGTCCCCTCAAAGACATTGCCCAGCGCCTGGGCTTCTCGTCGCAGGCCCACCTCTCGCGCTACTTCAAGAAGCACAAAGGCTGTTCGCCGTCCGAGTATCTTCAACAACTGAAGTCTGGCGGCCAGTCATAATGTCGCAAGGACCATCCCCAAACATCACTTTAGTGCCCTAATAGTGCCCGTATGATCTCCCAATAGTGCCACTTTTACCATGCAATAGTGCCACTTTTGCATCCGTTCTAGACTCTAGAACACCCAGATCTAAAGTCTAGACCGCTCCATTCCAGAGTCTAGATTCCCCTCTTCCAGACTCTAGAATCGTTCATTCCAGAGTCTAGAATAAATCCCATACTTCCCGTATTACATTCTGAAAGCTGCCATATTCCCCCTCTTTTGGGCTCATATAGCATCACCATTCCGCCCCTTTTGTTGCGCAAAAAGCAGTGAGTTACGAGCACAAGGAAAAGCATGCAGCCTTCCTGTCAATGCCCGTTAGCGAGCGTAACGATTGACTATGAGAGAAAGCAAATGGCGGCAGATGCTTTTCACAAGCCTCTGCCGCCGTAGCAATAATAAAACCTATAAAAAGTGAATATCAATATGCTTGTTCATGCACGCCTTTGCAATGTGAGGACATTCCGTTAATAGGCCTGCTCATGCACGCCTTTGCAATGTGTGGACATTCCGTTAATAGGCCTGCTCATGCACGCCTTTAACGGCACGACCCGAGGGGTCGTTCATGTTTTTGAAAGCCTCGTCCCACTCCAGGGCTTTGGCCGTAGAACAGGCTACGGAAGCCTCGCTGGGCACGCTAAGTGCAGCAGAGTCGCTGGGGAAGTGCTCGGCGAAGATGGAGCGATAGTAGTACTCCTCCTTGTTCTTGGGAGGGTTGATGGGGAATCGCTCGGCGGCGTGCGCCATCTGCTCGTCGCTCACGGCAGCAGCGGTGACGGCCTTCAGCGTGTCAATCCACGAATAGCCCACACCATCGCTGAACTGCTCTTTCTGGCGCCAGACCACCGCTTCGGGCAACATGTCGGCAAAGGCTTCGCGGACAATCTTTTTTTCAACAACCGAGCCTGGACACATCTTGGCCTCGGGGTTGGTGCGCATGGCCACATCGAGGAACTCCTTGTCGAGGAAGGGCACACGGCCCTCTACGCCCCAGGCCGAGA
The DNA here is from genome assembly GCF_000621825.1 of Xylanibacter brevis P6B11. Lineage (NCBI taxonomy): Bacteria > Pseudomonadati > Bacteroidota > Bacteroidia > Bacteroidales > Prevotellaceae > Xylanibacter > Xylanibacter brevis. The sequence goes on along the minus strand of NZ_KK211352.1, from coordinate 184,957 downwards.
GACTCTTGTTGGCACGCAGACAGTCGTAGAGGTGCAACTTGGAGAGCTTACGAACAGTCTCCTCGTGAAACTCCTTGGCGTTGGGCGCTTTGTGGAAGTAGAGGTAGCCACCAAAGATCTCGTCGGCGCCCTCGCCACTGAGCACCATCTTGATGCCCATCGACTTGATGACGCGTGCCAAGAGATACATAGGTGTAGAGGCGCGTACGGTGGTGACGTCGTAGGTCTCGATGAAGTAGATGACGTCGCGGATGGCATCGAGGCCTTCCTGTATGGTGTAGTTGATCTCGTGGTGTACGGTGCCGATGTGGTCGGCCACCATCTTCGCCTTAGCCAGGTCGGGGGCGCCCTTCAGTCCTACGGCAAACGAGTGCAGGCGGGGCCAGTAGGCCTTGGTCTGCGAGTTGTCCTCGATGCGGTGGGCAGCAAACTTCTCAGCGATGGCCGAGATGACGCTTGAGTCGAGTCCGCCCGAGAGCAGCACGCCGTAGGGTACATCGCTCATCAGCTGGCGCTTCACAGCACTCTCGAGTGCATCGTGGATAGCCTCTACGCTGGCGCCATTGTCCTTCACTGCGTCATAGTCGAACCAGTCGCGCTGGTAGTAGCGCTTCATGCCAGGGTCACAGCTCCAGTAGTAGTGGCCGGGCAGGAAAGGCTCGTAGCGCTCGCACTGGCCCTCGAGGGCTTTCAGCTCTGAGGCCACATACACGGTGCCGTCGGCATCGTAACCGATATAAAGAGGAATCACGCCAATGGGATCGCGGGCAATGAGGAACGCATCCTTCTCCTCGTCGTAGAGCGCAAAGGCGAAGATGCCACTCAGGTCTTCCAGGAAGTCGATGCCCTTTTCGCGGTAGAGCGCCAGGATCACCTCGCAGTCGCTACCCGTCTGAAACTCGTACTGGCCCGCATAGCGGCGACGAATCTCCTGATGGTTGTATATCTCGCCGTTGACGGCCAGCACCTGCTTGCGGTCGGGCGAGAAGAGCGGTTGACCGCCACTCTCGGGATCGACGATGCTCAGACGCTCGTGGGCCAAGATGGCCGAACCGCCACAGTAGATGCCGCTCCAATCGGGTCCGCGGTGACGTATCTTCTGACTCATTCTCAGCGCCTTTTCGCGCAGCGCTGGCGTCTGTTCCTGTTCACTGTTGCTCTGGCAAACCCCTTCTGGCGTTGCCGAGCGGAATATTCCAACGATTCCACACATAGTCTTTTTTCTAGTTTATTTTGGTTGTTTTTGTTGTTATAAGCTATTTCTGTAGGCTGTCGATGTAGTTCACAAAGGCCTTGTTGCAGAGTCGCATGCCACCCGGAGTGGGGTAGTGGCCCGTGAAGTACCAGTCGCCCGGATGATTGGGGCATGCCTCGTGCAGACCTTCGATGCTCTGGAACACCAGTTCGATGGGTGCCTGCATATCTTTCGGGCGCAGCATCTCTACAATCTTCTGGTTGATTTCGTCCACCGTGAAGGGCTCGTAGAGCTTTCTCACGTGGTTGGCCTCCATGGGGCGCTCCTTGCAGGCCTTATATACCTCCTGTATCAGTGCTTGTCCGTCGATGCGGGTGGTTTCCTCGAGTAGTGCCATGGTGGCGCGGAAGACGCAGAACTCCTCCAGGCGGGCCATGTCGATGCCGTAGTAGTCGGGGTAGCGAATCTGTGGCGAGCTGGACACCATCACAATCTTCTTGGGGTGCAGGCGGTCCAGAATCTTGAAGATACTCTCTTTCAGCGTGGTGCCGCGCACGATGGAGTCGTCGATGATCACGAGGTTGTCCACATGCGCCTTGAGCGAACCATAGCTGACGTCATAGACGTGGGCAGCCAGGTCGTTGCGCTCGTTGTTGGTAGAGATAAAGGTGCGCAACTTAATGTCTTTCCACACCACCTTCTCGGTGCGCACATTATAGCCCTGCTGACGGAAACCGTCGGTCATGCCATAGTAGGCCACCTCGGCCGTGTTGGGGATATACGAGAACACCGTGTTCTCCACATCGCTATCGATGGCCTTCAGGATGGCCGGCGTGAGCTGTACGCCCAGGCGCTTGCGCTCCTGATAGATGTCGCAGTCGGAACCACGGCTGAAGTAGATGCGCTCAAATGAGCAGGCACTCAACTGCTGTGCCGGCATGATCTGTTCCAAGTGGCTCTCGCCATTCTTTCTCACGATAAGCGCTTCGCCCGGCATCAGCTCGTGGATGTCTTCAGCCTGCAGGTCGAAGGTGGTCTGCAGCACGGGTCGCTCGCTGGCCAGTGCGATGATCTCATCGTCGCGATAGTAAAAGGCTGGACGTATGCCCCACGGGTCGCGCACCGAGAACATCTCGCCGCTGCCCGTCAGTCCGCACATCACGAAGCCACCATCATAGTGCTTCATGGTGGTGCGCAGCACGTTGGCCATCTTCATGTGATCCTCTATATAATTGGTGATGTCCAGTCCCTCCAGTCCCTGAGCCTTTGCCTCGTCGAAGCATTTCTCCACCTCGCGGTCCAGTCGGTGTCCCATCAGCTCGAGTGTGATGTACGAGTCGCTGTAGATACGTGGCGACTGACCTTGCGCTGTGATATAGTCAAAGACCTCGTCGATGTTGGTCATGTTGAAGTTGCCACACAGACACAGGTTCTTGGCTCGCCAGTTGTTGCGGCGCAAGAAAGGATGCACGTATTGCAGTCCGCTCTTGCCCGTGGTAGAGTAGCGCAAATGACCCATATAAAGCTCGCCCGCCATCTCTTCGGTCACTCTGCCAAATATCTCAGTGATGGCATTCTTGCCTTCGGCCTTCTCGCGGAACATATATTCTGTTCCTGCCTCCTTGCTCATGCTCACGGTGGCAAATCCAGCACCCTCCTGTCCGCGGTTGTGCTGTTTCTCCATCATCAGGTAGAGCTTATTGAATCCGTAGGCCCAGGTGCCATATTTCTTCTCGTAATAATCCAGCGGCTTCAGCAGGCGAATCATCGCCACGCCGCATTCATGCTTCAGTTGCTCCATTAATTATCAGTTGTCAATTATCAATTATCAATTCTCCGCTCAGCACTTGTGACGCTTTTACAAAGGCCATAGGCCGACTAAAAGAATTCTCAAAGGCATGCCTTAATGAATGACAAAAACAGGGGGTGTGGATTCAGCACCGTAGAGGTGTATTCGGGGTGGAACTGTGTGCCGATGTACCAGCGCTTCTCGGGTATCTCGACGATCTCCACCAGATTGGCATCGGGGTTGATGCCCACGCACTTCATGCCCGCAGCCTCATACTCCTCCTGATAGGCATTGTTGAACTCATAGCGGTGGCGGTGGCGCTCCTTGATGAGTGTCTCCTCGCCATAAGCTTCGTAGGTGCGACTGCCCTTCACCAGTTCGCAGCCGTAGGCACCCAGTCGCATGGTACCGCCCATCTGTGTGATGGTCTTCTGCTCCTCCATCATGTCGATCACGTTGTGTGGTGTCTCGGTGTCCATCTCGGCACTGTTGGCATCCTTATAGCCCAGCACGTTGCGAGCAAACTCGATGACCATCATCTGCATGCCCAGACAAATGCCGAAGGTGGGTATGTCGTTGGTGCGCGTGTACTCGGCAGCAATGATCTTGCCCTCAATACCGCGACTGCCGAACCCCGGACAGATGATGACTCCCTGCATGCCCTTCAACTTCTGAGCGATGTTTTGTTGTGTGATCTCCTCACTGTTTACAAAGTGCAGGCGCGCCTTCACGTCGTTGTAGATGCCCGCCAGGTTCAAGCTCTCGCGGATACTCTTGTAGGCATCCTGCAGGTCGTACTTGCCCACCAGTGCGATGTGTACCTCGGTGGTGGCGTTGCGTTGCTTGTCGAGGAAGGCGTGCCAAGGCTTCATGGCCGGTGTCTCGCCCACGGGGATACCTATCTTACGCATGATGGCGGCGTCTAGTCCCTGGTGCTGCATGTTCACAGGCACCTCATAGATAGACGACAGGTCTTCGCTCTGTATCACACACTCCAGGTCCACATTGCAGAACGAGGCCACCTTCATGCGCATGCCGTCGTCCAGATGGCGCTCGGTGCGCAGCACCAGAATGTCGGGTTGGATGCCCATGCCCTGCAGCTCCTTCACACTATGCTGTGTAGGCTTGGTCTTCAGCTCGTCGGCCGCTTTCAGATAGGGCACGTACGTCAGGTGTACGCATACGGCATTGCGTCCCAGTTGGTAGCGCAACTGGCGAATGGCCTCCATGAAAGGAGCACTCTCAATGTCGCCAATGGTGCCGCCCACCTCGGTGATGACGAAGTCGAAGGGCTCTCCTAACCTCCCCGAAGGGGAGGAACCATTCTCCCCTCCTTCGGAGGGGTCGGGGGAGGTCCTCAGCATCCTCCTCTTAATCTCATCGGTGATATGTGGCACTACCTGAATTGTCTTGCCCAGATAGTCGCCGTGGCGTTCGCGGTCGATGACCGTCTTGTAGATACGTCCTGTTGTGATAGAATTGTTTCGCGTGGTGTGAATGCCGGTAAAGCGTTCGTAGTGTCCCAGGTCCAGGTCGGTCTCGAATCCGTCTTCAGTCACGTAGCACTCGCCGTGCTCATAGGGATTCAGTGTGCCTGGGTCTATGTTGATGTAGGGGTCGAACTTCTGGATGGTTACCTTATAGCCGCGTGCTTGCAGCAGTTTTCCAATACTGGCTGAAATGATGCCTTTACCTAATGAAGACACCACGCCTCCTGTTACGAAAATGTACTTTGTTTCCATAAAACTTATCTATTTTATGGACTGCAAAATTACGCTTTCTCATGCGATTAGTCCCGCGAGGTGCCCAACTTTTTATCTACTTTTTTGCCCAAACTGATAATTCGAAAGGAAATTATATGATTTTCTTTCGGATTGAAATATTATCATGATGTAATGATAATACTGCGTCAGAGTGCTAAAAAAACTATATACAAATCCCCTTTTTATCGGCTTTTAACCGTCTTAAAACGGCAGAAAAAGACAAATAGAAGGTCGTTTTGTTGGGTAAATTACAAATTGTTAGTTTATAACGCCGAATACTTACAGATTGTTACTTTTGGGTAAAAAGTAGATAAAAACGTCAGCAGTATTGGCTAGTTTGTTGACAAATGTAATATCTTTGCACGCAAATTTTTAAAAAGTGTAAGATTAATAGAGGATAATATGACACAACGAAAACTAAACAATCAAGGTCTCTATCAAAGTGAATACGAGCACGATGCCTGTGGTGTAGGCATGGTGGTTAATATTCATGGCGGTAAGAGTCATGAGTTGGTGGACAATGCACTGAAGGTGTTGGAGAACATGGAGCATCGCGGTGCTGAGACACGCGATAAGACCGGCGATGGTGCTGGTATTATGGTGCAGATCCCCCACGAGTTTATTCTGCTTCAGGGCATCCCCGTGCCCGAGAAAGGAAAGTATGGCACAGGACTGGTGTTCCTGCCTAAGGATGCGCAGGCACAGCAGCAGATACTGAGCGTGATGATCGAGGAGATTGAGCGCGAGGGACTCACACTGATGCATCTGCGCACGGTGCCCACCAACCCCGAGGTGCTGGGTGTGGCTGCACGTGAGGTGGAACCAGACATCAAGCAGATTTTCGTGAAGAGGGGACCCACCCTCCATCCCCTCCCTGTAATGGAGGGGAGTGATTACACTCCAGACGAAGAGGAGAAGACATTCGAGCGCACATTATATATAATAAGGAAGAGAATCGAGAATAGGGTAGCCAAAATGGAAGAACTATCTACTCCCCTCCCTCACAGGGAGGGGCAGGGGGGAGAGTCCGATTTCTACATTTGCTCCCTCTCTTCTAAGAATATCATCTACAAGGGTATGCTCACCAGCGGACAGCTGCGTCGCTACTTCCCCGATTTGTCTAACGATTACTTCACGAGCGGACTGGCACTGGTTCACTCGCGCTTCTCTACCAACACCTTCCCCAAATGGAAGTTGGCACAGCCCTTCCGCCTGCTGGCCCACAATGGTGAGATCAACACCATCCGTGGTAACCGCGGTTGGATGAAGGCCCGCGAGAGTGTGCTCTCGAGCGAGGCGCTGGGTGACATCAAGGACCTGCGCCCCATTGTGCAGGACGGCATGAGCGACTCTGCCAGTCTCGACAACGTGTTTGAGTTCCTGATGATGAGCGGACTCTCGTTGCCTCAGGCCATGGCTATCCTGGTGCCCGAGAGCTTCAACGACAAGAACCCCATTTCTGAAGACTTGAAAGCCTTCTATGAATATCACTCTATCCTGATGGAGCCCTGGGACGGTCCTGCCGCCCTGCTGTTCAGCGACGGTCGCTATGCAGGCGGTATGCTGGATCGCAACGGCTTGCGCCCCAGTCGCTACACCATCACCAAACAAGGCATGATGGTAGTGGCCAGTGAGGTAGGCGTGATGGACTTCGAGCCCGGCGACGTGGTATCGAAAGGTCGTCTGCAGCCAGGTAAGATCCTGCTCATCGACACCCAGGAAGGCAAGATATACTACGATGGCGAGATCAAGGAACAACTCGCCAAGGCCCATCCTTATCGCGAGTGGCTGAACGAGAACCGCGTGCAGCTGGAGAAGCTGAAGAGCGGACGCAAGGTGGACAACGGTGTGGATCATCTGAACGCTAAGCTGGTGCAGTTTGGCTTCGGACAGGAGGATATCGACAAGACCATCATCCCCATGGCCACTGCCGGCCAAGAGCCCGTGGCTGCGATGGGTAACGACACGCCGCTGGCAGTCATCTCCGACCGTCCGCAGGTGCTGTTCAACTACTTCCGTCAGCAGTTTGCGCAAGTCACCAACCCCGCCATCGACCCCATCCGCGAGGAGCTGGTAATGAGTCTGACGGAATACATCGGTGCCGTAGGTACCAACATCCTCACGCCCGATGCCTCTAACTGTAAGATGGTGCGCCTGCCCCAGCCCGTTTTGACCAACACACAACTCGATATATTATGTAATATAAGGTATAAGGGATTCAAGACCAAGAAATTGCCAATGGTCACCTCCCCCGGCCCCTCCGAAGGAGGGGAGCGGCTGCGCAATGCGCTTGACAAATTGTGCAAGGACGCGGAGGCAAGCGTGGATGAGGGCGTAAACTACATCATCCTAACTGACAAGGTTGAAATCACCCCTCCTTCGGAGGGGCAGGGGGGAGGTTTCTACATCCCCTCCCTCCTAGCCGTCAGCGCTGTTCACCACTACCTGATTAGCGTGGGTAAGCGCGTGCAGACAGCTCTGATTGTGGAGAGCGGCGAGATTCGCGAGGTGATGCACGCAGCCCTGTTGCTGGGCTATGGTGCCAGCGCCCTGTGTCCTTACATGACCTTTGCCGTGCTCGACGATCTGGTGAAGAAACACAAGATTCAAGAGGAGTATGCTACTGCCGAGAAGAACTACATCAAGGCTGTGGATAAGGGTCTGAAGAAGATCATGTCGAAGATGGGTATCTCTACCATCCGCTCTTATCGTGGAGCCAAGATCTTCGAGAGCATCGGACTGGGCGAAGACCTGCTGCGCCGCTACTTCGGTACAGAGGTGAGCACCATCGGTGGTGTGGGCCTGAAGGAGATTGCCCGCGACGCCATTGCGCTGCACGAGGCTGCCAAGGAGCAGACCATGCTGCAGAACCAGGGCCTCTTTGCATGGCGCAAGGATGGTATCAAGCACGCCTGGAACCCAGAGACTATCGCCAAACTGCAACTGGCCTGTCGACAAGGCTCGTACGAGAAGTTTAAAGAGTGGTCAAAATTGGTTGACGAGAAAGAATCTCCCATCTTCTTGCGTGACTTCCTTCGATTCAAGAAAGTTACTACTCCCCTCCATGACAGGGAGGGGCAGGGGGGAGGGCCTTCCGTCTCCCTCGACGAGGTGGAATCCGTAGAGAGCATCGTGAAGCACTTCGTGACGGGTGCCATGTCGTTTGGTGCCTTGAGCATCGAGGCCCACGAGGCGCTGGCACTGGCTATGAACAAGTTGGGCGCCCGCTCTAACACCGGTGAGGGTGGTGAGGACAACGCCCGCTACCACACGGAGGTGGACGGCGTGAGCCTCAGTTCAAAGACCAAGCAGATCGCATCAGGACGCTTTGGCGTGACTGCTGAATACCTGGTGAATGCAGAAGAAATACAGATCAAGGTGGCACAGGGCGCTAAGCCTGGTGAGGGCGGACAGTTGCCCGGCTTCAAGGTGAACGACATCATTGCCAAGACCCGTAATGCCATTCCCGGCATCTCGCTCATCTCGCCACCACCTCATCACGATATCTATTCGATTGAAGACCTGGCACAGCTCATCTTCGACCTGAAGAACATCAATCCCACGGCTGCCGTTAGTGTGAAGTTAGTAGCCGAGAGTGGCGTAGGAACTATTGCCGCTGGTGTGGCTAAGGCAAAGGCCGACCTCATCGTGATCAGTGGTGCCGAGGGCGGCACGGGTGCTTCGCCCGCATCAAGTATGCGCTTTGCAGGTATCTCGCCCGAGATTGGTCTGGCCGAGACCCAGCAGACGCTGGTGGTCAATGGTCTGCGCAACCAGGTGCGCCTGCAGACCGACGGCCAGTTGAAGACCGCCAAGGATGTGATTATCATGGCGATGCTCGGTGCCGACGAGTTCTCGTTCGGCACACTGCCGCTCATTGTGCTGGGCTGTGTGATGATGCGTAAGTGCAACACCAACACCTGTCCGATGGGTGTGGCCACCCAGAACCCAGAGCTGCGCAAGCACTTTGAGGGTCGTGCAGAGTATGTGGTGAACTACTTCACCTTCCTGGCCGAGCAGGTGCGCGAGTACCTCGCTGAGATCGGTGTTCGCTCGCTGAAGGAGATTATCGGACACACCGAACTGATAGAGGTGAACACCGAGAACGCTACCGACAAGCAGAAGTCTATCGACTTTGCCCGATTGCTGCATAAGCCCGACACAGACAAGGCCCTCTATTGGGACCGTGGCGCATATACCAAGGTTACCGGTGTGAAGGATGAGGAGATTATCAAGGCTGCAGAGAAGGCTATCAACGATGGCGAGGAGATAACACTCGATTACGCCATCAAGAATACCGACCGTGCCGTTTCCACGATGCTCTCTGGTGTCATCGCCCAGAAATATGGCGAAGCCGGGCTGCCCGACAGCACGATCAACATCAAGTTCAAAGGCTCGGCCGGTCAGAGCTTCGGCGCGTTTGCCGTTCATGGCGTGAACCTGAAACTCGAGGGAGAATGTAACGACTATTTCGGTAAGGGCCTTTCTGGCGGACGTATCTCTATCCTGCCACCCGCCCGTCGCAGCAACGACTTCAAGGCCGAAGACAATATCATCGCAGGTAACACCGGTCTCTACGGAGCCACCAGCGGCGAACTCTACGTCAACGGTAAGGTGGGCGAGCGCTTTGGCGTGCGCAACTCGGGAGCTATCGCTGTTATCGAGGGTGCCGGCGACCACTGCTGTGAGTATATGACTGGCGGTCGCGTGGTGGTGCTGGGCAAGACCGGTCGCAACTTCGCTGCAGGTATGAGTGGCGGTGTGGCCTATGTCTATGACCCCGACCATACGTTCGACTACTTCTGCAACATGGATATGGTGGAACTCTCGCTGGTAGAGGACTCTGTGTCGCGCAAAGAACTGCTCGAGCTGATTCGTCAGCACTACCTGCACACGGGTTCGGCCTTGGCCGGACGCATGCTCGACGACTGGCATCGCCACATCGAGGACTTCATTCAGGTGGTGCCCATCGAGTATAAGCGTGTGCTCGAAGAGGAGAAGATGGCACGTCTGCACGAAAAGATTGCCGACATCCAGCGCGACTACTAAAAATTGAAGAATTAAAGAATGGAAGAATTAAAGAGAATTTCAATTTTTCAATTTTTCAACTTTTAAATTTTAAAAAAATGGGAAATCCAAAAAAAAATTGAAGAATTAAAGAATGGAAGAATTAAAGAGAATTTCAATTTTTCAATCTTTCAACTTTTAAATTTTAAAAAAATGGGAAATCCAAAAGCATTCTTAGAGATACATCGCCAGGAGGCGGGCTACCGTCCTATCAACGATAGAATACACGACTTTGGTGAAGTGGAACAGACGCTCAGCGTCCGCGAACGTAAGTTGCAGGCTTCACGCTGCATGGACTGTGGTGTGCCCTTCTGCCACTGGGCCTGTCCGCTGGGCAACAAGGCGCCCGAGTGGAATGAGGCTCTGTATAAGGGCGACTGGGAACTGGCCTACAAGCTGTTGAGCAGCACCAACCCCTTCCCCGAGTTCACCGGCCGCATCTGTCCGGCCCTCTGCGAGAAGGCTTGCGTGCTGAACCGCTTTAACCACGAGCCAACCACCAACCGCGAAGATGAGTGTGCCATCATCGAGATGGCTTTCCAGGAGGGTTTTATCCAGCCCAAGACCGATATCGTTCGCAACGGAAAAAAGGTGGCTGTGATTGGTGCTGGTCCTGCCGGACTGGCTGCCGCCAACGACCTGAACCACATGGGATATACCGTCACCGTATTTGAGAAAAACGAAGCTGCAGGCGGATTGCTGCGCTACGGTATCCCTAACTTTAAGCTGAACAAGGCAGTGATCGACCGCCGCATCGCCCTGCTGGAGCAGGAGGGCATCGAGTTTAAGTACAACGTTGAAGCCTCCCCAAGCCCCTCCGAAGGAGGGGGTGTTGAGATACATTTATCCAATGTTTCAGGGAACAATTCCGATGCTTCAGGTAATCAAACATCCCCTCCTTCGGAGGGGCTTGGGGAGGCCTTCGACGCCATTGTCATCGCATCAGGCACCCCCACCGCCCGCGATCTGAAAGCCCCCGGCCGCGAATTGAAGGGCGTGCACTATGCCCTCGAACTGCTGGCGCAGCAGAACCGTGTGCTGGCTGGCATCGAGTTCTCGAAAGACGAGCGCATCAGCGCCAAGGGTAAGGATGTGCTGGTGATTGGTGGTGGCGACACCGGTAGCGACTGCATCGGTACGGCCCACCGTCAGGGTTGCAAGAGTGTCACCCAGATTGAGATTATGCCTCGCCCCGTGGAAGGTCCTGAAGACCCACAGAACCCCTGGCCCAACTGGCCCCGCACGCTGAAGACCACCTCTTCGCACGAAGAAGGATGTACGCGCCGCTGGAACATCAACACGCTGGAGTTCCTGGGTAAGGACGGCAAACTGACGGGCGTCAAGGTGCAGGAGATTGACTGGAAACCCAATCCCGAGGGTGGTCGCCCCATCATGGTGGAGAAGGGCAAACCCGAGATTATCAAGGCCGAGCTCTGCCTGCTGGCCATGGGATTCCTCAAACCCGAGCATCCCGAATATCCCAAGAATGTCTTCGTCTGTGGCGACTCAGCCAATGGTGCCTCGCTCGTGGTGCGTGCGCTGGCCAGCGGCCGACAGACAGCACAGAAGGTGCATGACTTCCTCGCTCAGAACACCCATTAATCCCCCGTTTATCCTATGCGCAAGATCAAATTCACCAAGATGCACGGTTGTGGCAACGACTACATCTATGTTGACACCACGCAGTATCCCATTGCCGACCCCGTGACAGCTGCCATCCAGTGGAGCGACCGTCATAAGGGCATCGGTTCCGACGGACTGGTGCTGATAGGCAAGTCGCCCATCCCCGAAGCCGATTTCACCATGCGCATCTTCAATGCCGACGGCAGCGAGGCGATGATGTGTGGCAATGCCTCGAGGTGCATCGGCAAATATCTTTATGAGAAGGCCAACCCCTGGTCCCTCCCTGTAAGAGAGGCGGATGGATACCTGGAGGCCGAGATTCGATTGCTCACGCTGTCGGGTATCAAGCGGCTCCATCTCCACATTGTCAACGAGAGCGTGGAGAGCGTCACGGTGGATATGGGCGAACCGGTTTTAGAGGACGATAAATTATTCACCCCAAATCTATCAACACCCCTCCCTCACAGGGAGGGGCAGGGGGTGGGTCTCTTTGTCTCCATGGGCAACCCCCACTACGTCATCTTCACCGACGACGTCGATCAGGTAGAGACCAAAGGTCGCGCCCTGGAGGTTCATCCCGCCTTCCCCCAGCGCTGCAACATCGAGTTTGCATCTCCCCTCCCTTCGGAGGGGCAGGGGGAGGCTTCCATCCGCACCCGTGTGTGGGAGCGTGGCAGCGGCATCACCCAGGCCTGTGGCACGGGTGCTTGCGCCACAGCCGTGGCAGCAGCTCTGACTGGCAAGGCTGGTCGCACCTCGCAGATTGTGATGGATGGAGGCACCCTCAGCATTGAGTGGCGCGAGAGTGATAACCATGTCTATATGACGGGCCCCGCAGCCTTCGTCTTCGATGGCGAGATTACGGCCCCCTAAGTTCTTGGACGAGCCAAGCGGCAAAGCCGAGCGAGGGGGCAACAGGGGTTTGAACAGGCCAAAGTCCCCTTCATAAGGGGATTTAGGGGTCTGAACAGGCTCTCTTACACATAATATTAACAATTAACGGGAAAGACACGAGGGGCGTTCAGACCCCCAACCCCCTAACTTAGGGGGCTCGCGTTCAGACCCCCATCCCCCTAACTTAGGGGGCTTAGATATATGGCACTAGTCAACGAACATTTTCTGAAACTGCCCAACAACTATTTGTTTGCAGATATAGCCAAGAAGGTCAACGCCTTCAAAGTAACACATCCCAATGCCAACGTCATCTCGATGGGCATTGGCGACGTCACCCAACCCCTCTGCCCCGCTGTGATCGAGGCCATGCACAAGGCCACCGACGAGATGGCTACGCATCAGGGTTTCCGCGGTTACGGTCCTGAGCAGGGCTACGACTTCCTGCGCGAGGCCATCCTAAAGAATGACTTCCTGCCTCGTGGCATCCATCTGGACATCGACGAGGTCTTTATCAATGATGGCGCCAAGAGCGACACCGGCAACATCCAGGAGCTTATCCGCTGGGACAACTCCATCGGTGTCACCGACCCCATCTATCCCGTGTATATCGACTCCAACGTGATGATAGGTCGCGCCGGAACGGTGCAGAACGGCCTGTGGTCTAACGTGGTTTATATGCCCTGTAATGCCGAGAATGGTTTTACGCCACAGTTGCCCAAGCAGCGTGTTGACGTGATCTACCTCTGCTATCCCAACAACCCCACGGGTACGGTCATCTCAAAACAGGAGTTGCGCAAGTGGGTGAACTACGCCCTGAAGAACGACACACTGATTTTCTACGATGCTGCCTATCAGGCCTTCATCACCGACCCCGACGTGCCCCACAGCATCTACGAGATTCGTGGTGCCCGCAAGTGCGCCATCGAGTTCCACTCCTATTCCAAGACCGCTGGTTTCACTGGCGTGCGCTGTGGCTACACCATCGTGCCCAAGGACCTCACGGCAGCCACCATCGACGGCCGACGCATTGCCCTGAACCCCTTGTGGAACCGCCGTCAGTGCACCAAGTTCAACGGCACCAGCTACATCTCGCAGCGCGCTGCCGAGGCTATCTACACCCCCGAGGGCAAGCAGCAGGTGAAGCAGACCATCGACTACTACATGCAGAACGCCTCCAAGATGCTCTGCACACTGCGTGCTGCCGGCTTCGAGTGCTACGGAGGCGAGAACGCACCTTATATATGGATGCGCACGCCCGAGGGCACCACTTCGTGGCAGTTCTTCGAGGAGTTGCTCTACGGTGCCAATGTGGTCTGCACGCCAGGCGTAGGCTTTGGTCCCAGTGGCGAGGGCTATGTGCGCTTCACAGCCTTCGGTACCCACGAGTCCACCGATGAGGCTCTGGAGAGAATTCAGAAATGGAGTGCTGGTAAATAAGCCAGGATAAGACCCCGGCCCCCCTCCTAACCTCCGGCCCCCCTCCTAACCTCCCCAAGGGGGAGGAATGGTTAGACTTTTAAATGGAAGATGATAGACAGCAAAAAAAGAAACGATTAGCAGTAAATGAAAGACTAAAAACCGCCCCTTATTCTAGTTTTTTTGCAGAAGTTGTTGGTGAATGTGAATTCATCAACAGCTTTTTTTTTGATGCATGAAATGATTGGGCTATTTCCCTTGTGATATAACAAAAACCATATAAAACCCCTTTTTGAGACAGAAGCCTCTATCGAGTCTTTAACGGTGTTGGTGGATGACTAGCTCGTGAACAAGTTCACGGCCCGTCTTCCACCAATACCGTTACCCCATTCTGGGGCTGTCTGTCTCAAAAAGGAAAAACCGCGGACCTTCGGTCCTAAAAACCAATTTGGATATCCCGCAAGGAACAAAAGAATATAGCACCAAAAGCCAAAAACTATCCATTCCTCCCCATACAGGGGGAGGTTAGGAGGGGGTCTGGAGGTTAGGAGTGAGTCTGGAGGTCTAGTTATAAATGAAATTTGCCCGAAACTGTCTCAGCTTCGGGCAAATGCGTTCAATAACAAGGAATGACCTTGGACGAATTAAAAAGGTTATCTGATAAATAATAGTTCGCGATATTTAGGCAGTGGCCAGAGAGCATCGTCAACGATCAGTTCCAACTTGTCGATCTGATAACGAATTTCGTCGAGCTTAGGCTCTACCTCGTCGTGATAGGCGATGGCCTTCTCGTGCTCACTCTCTATCTTGTTGGCCTTCTTGCGAGCATCTACCAGCTCTTCCACGCCCTTCTCAATGGCGAAGGTGCGCTCGGCTATCTCCTGAATAATCTTCTTGTTGCGAGCAGAGAGCTTGTCGGCAGTATCGATGGGGAACACCACTGCCATGTTGTTCAGGTTCTTCAGCAGCTCGCTCTGATAGCGTGTGGCCACGGGGATGATGTGGTTCATCGAGATGTCGCCCAGCACGCGTGCCTCAATCTGGATCTTCTTGGTGTAGGTCTCCCATTTCACCTCGTTGCGTGCCTCCAGCTCCTTCTTGGTCATCACACCCAGGCTCTCGAACATCTTGATGCTGGCGTCGTCGAGATAGCGCTCGAAGATCTTCGGACAGCTCTTCTCTACGTCCAGACCGCGCTTCTCTGCCTCGGCTACCCACTCGTCGCTGTAGCCGTTGCCGTCGAAGCGGATGGGCTTACAGGTCTTAATATCCTCGCGCAGTACGGCGATGATGGCGTGGAAGGTGGCGCTGTGGTCGGTGCCCTTCAGTTTCTCGGTGAACTCGGGGATGCGGGCATCTACGCGTTTCTTGAAGTCGGTCAGAGCCTCGGCTACGGCACTGTTCAGAGCGATCATAGCACTGGCGCAGTTGGCCTCGCTACCCACGGCGCGGAACTCAAAGCGGTTGCCGGTGAAGGCGAATGGCGACGTACGGTTGCGGTCGGTATTGTCGATAAACAGCTCGGGAATCACGGGGATGTCCATCTTCAAGCCCTGCTTGCCGGCCATGGCCAGAATATCATCTACGTCGGCCTTCTCGATGTGATCCAGCAGCTCGCTCACCTGCTTGCCCAGGAAGCTTGATACGATGGCTGGGGGAGCCTCGTTGGCACCCAGACGGTGTGCATTGGTGGCACTCATGATAGAAGCCTTCAGCAGACCGTTGTGGCGATATACACCCATCAGTGTCTCTACAATGAAGGTAGCAAAGCGCAGGTTGGCCTCGGGGGTCTTGCCGGGTGCATGCAGCAGGATGCCGTTGTCGGTGCTCAAGCTCCAGTTGTTGTGCTTACCGCTACCGTTGATGCCAGCAAAGGGCTTTTCGTGCAGCAGCACGCGGAAACCATGCTTACGGGCGATACGCTTCATCACCGACATAAGCAGCATGTTGTGGTCCACGGCCAGGTTGGTCTCTTCGAAGATAGGAGCCAGCTCAAACTGGTTGGGAGCCACCTCGTTGTGACGTGTCTTCACGGGGATGCCCAGCTCCAGTGCCTCAAACTCGAGGTTCTTCATGAAGGCCTGCACACGCTCGGGGATAGCACCGAAGTAGTGGTCGTCCATCTGCTGGTTCTTGGCTGAGTCGTGACCCATCAGGGTGCGGCCCGTCAGCAGCAGGTCGGGGCGTGCGGCATAGAGGCCCTCGTCCACGAGGAAGTACTCCTGCTCCCATCCGAGATTCGAGGTTACCTTCTTCACCGTAGGATCAAAATAATGGCAAACATCAGTAGCGGCCACGTTGACAGCATGCAGGGCGCGCAGCAGTGGAGCCTTGTAGTCGAGCGCCTCACCGCTATAACTGATAAACACAGTGGGGATACACAGCGTGTCGTCTATAATGAATACGGGCGATGTGGGATCCCAAGCAGAATAACCACGAGCCTCGAATGTAGAGCGGATACCACCAGAGGGGAACGAAGAAGCATCAGGCTCCTGCTGAACGAGCAGTTTTCCAGAAAACTCCTCTACCATACCGCCCTTGCCATCGTGCTCAATGAATGAGTCGTGCTTCTCGGCAGTACCCTCAGTCAGGGGCTGGAACCAGTGAGTATAGTGAGTGACGCCATTCTCTGTGGCCCACTGCTTCATGCCGATAGCCACTGCGTCGGCCACAGCACGATCCAGACGGGCACCATTGTCGATGACATCCACCATCTTCTCGTACACGTCCTTGGGCAGATACTTGTACATCTTCTCACGATTGAAGACCTTCTTGCCAAAGTACTCGTAAGGTCTCTCACTAGGGGCTTTTACGTCGAGGGGCTTTTTCTTGAATGCCTCGCCGACAACCTGAAATCTTAATGCTTCCATAATAATTTTATATCAGATGCTTGTTACACATTAAATTACACTTTGCAATGAATTCGCTGCAAAGGTACGACAATAAGAAAGTAAATCACTTCGCAGTGAAACACATTTAATCTTCTTTTTTATCAAAAATAACAATCTGTTATATTCGTACCCCTTTTTCTTGCAAATTGAAAGTTAGACCCCAAATAGAAAGCCCGATGTGAAAGTTTTGCGCCTGCAATGCCCCCGCAAAGCTCTACTTCCCACACGTAGTAGTGCCGCTCTTACTCCCCCAAAGTGCCCCTATCACCACGCAAGAGTGGCGCTATTGATCTGCAAAAGTGCCACTATTGACCTATGATATCATTGCTTTTGAGTGGCAATAGTGCCACTTTTATTCTCGTTCTAGAGTCTAGAAATGATGATTCTAAAGTCTAGAAAAGGTGATTCTAAAGTCTAGAAAGCTACATTCTAGAGTCTAGAAATAGTGATTCTAGAGTCTAGATTGAAATCAAAACTTAAACTATTGCATTGCAAAAGCTACACCATTGCACTGCAATTGTACCCAAATAGCGATGCAATTCTATAGCTTTTAAGAGATTATGGGTCCAGGGTGACATCATGGTCTGATAAAAAAAGTTGTGATAATTTGGGGATTACAAAAATAGTTTATACATTTGCAATTGAATTACAGAAAGTAGAATAACCCCAAATGTGTAGCTGCCTATGATATAGACATTACTACAAAGGGACATATAGGATGAATATCCACTTTTGATTCTTGTTCTCTGAAATCGGCAAAATTCAAGAACAGCAAGAACTGAAGTAGATGGTTCACGCCGTTTGGCGTGGGCATTTGCTCGTTTAAGCTGTAAGGTGTTTGCCGATACCTAGAGAACATAGACGAAGCGATTGTCCACGTTTTTTTGTGCAAATTACTAACATAATATAAATATAGACATAATTATGGAGAACAAAAGATTTTGGAGCGCCCTTTTGCTTACAGTATTGGTTTTACCCTTGATGATTTCATGCAGCAAGGATGATGACCTAGAAAATGAAGGTTACAATGTAAATGTGGTGGTGAAGGATGACGGCACTACCTCAAATGGTAGTATTTTCTCTGCCATTGACGATAAGAACTTTTACGTTGACTACATTAAGTATTCTGTCAAAGAAGGCCATCTGGTTGTCACTGGCTATGATAAGACAAGATTTAAAGGAGAGGCAATAATTGTTTCGAGTGTCACGTACAAGGGAAATACCTACAAAGTCTTAGAGATTGACCGAGAAGTCTTCGAACTCTGCACGGGCTTGACGTCCATCATTATTCCCAACAGCGTGACCAGCATTGGTAGCTATGCCTTCTCTGGCTGCACGGGCTTGACGTCCCTCACTATTCCCAGAAGCGTGACCAGCATCAAAGGCAATGCCTTCTCTGGCTGCACTGGCTTGACGTCCATCACTATTCCCAATGGCATGGCCAGCACCGGCTACGCTGCCTTCGCTTACTGTACTGGCTTGACGTCCATTACTATTCCCAATAGCGTGACCAGCATAGACAGCGAAACCTTCAAGAATTGTACTGGCTTGACATCCATTACTATTCCCAATAGTGTGACTAGCATCGGCTACGCTGCCTTCGCAGGATGCACAGGCTTGAAGTCCCTCACTATTCCCAGAAGTGTGACCAGCATCGGTGGCCATGCCTTTAGTGAGTGCACAGGCTTGACGTCCATCACTATTCCTAACGGCGTGACCAGCATCGGTTACGATGCCTTCAGAGGTTGCACTGGCATGATGTCCGTCACTATTCCCAAAAGCGTGACCAGCATTGGCAACGAAGCCTTCGAAGATTGCAGTGCTCTTGAACAAATAATTGTTGAGCAGGGGAATACTGTTTATGATTCAAGAGACAAATGCAATGCCATTATCGAAACAGAATCAAATACGGTTATACGAGGGTGTAAAAATACAATAATTCCCAAAAGTGTGACCAGCATTGGTAGCTGTGCCTTCTCTGGCTGCAAGGGCTTGACGTCCATTATTATTCCCAACAACGTGACCAGCATCGGCTACGCTACCTTCTCTGGCTGCACAGGCTTGACGTCCATCACTATTCCCAACAGCGTGACCAGCATTGGTAGCTATGCCTTCTCTGGCTGCACAGGCTTGACGTCCATCACTATTCCGAATAATGTAACCAGCATCGACTACGCTACCTTCATGAACTGCAAGGGCTTGACGTCCATCACTATTCCTAATAGCGTGACCAGCATTGACGACTATGCCTTCTCTGGCTGCACTGGCTTGACGTCCATCACTATTCCCAATAGCGTGACTAGCATCGGCAACTCTGCCTTCTATGGCTGCACGCGCTTGACGTCCATCACTATTCCCAATAGCGTGACTAGCATCGGCAACTCTGCCTTCTATGGCTGCACGCGCTTGACGTCCATCACTATTCCCAATAGCG
Organism: Xylanibacter brevis P6B11; assembly: GCF_000621825.1. NCBI lineage: Bacteria > Pseudomonadati > Bacteroidota > Bacteroidia > Bacteroidales > Prevotellaceae > Xylanibacter > Xylanibacter brevis. The sequence continues at coordinate 165,885 of NZ_KK211352.1, read as the reverse complement.
TGACTAGCATCGGCAACTCTGCCTTCTATGGCTGCACGCGCTTGACGTCCATCCATTGCCAGGGTGCGACTCCTCCTACAATCTATGATCCCTTTGATACACAAACATGCTTTTCCGCCACCTTGTATGTTCCGACAGGTTGCCTCAATGCTTATAAAGAAAGTTATTGGTACCGTTTTAAGAATATTGTGGAGGAATAAGCGAAGATTATAGGGATAGGTTTGAAGTAAACCCAAGAAGTAGAACGTAGCTTCTTGGGCTTACTTCAGTTTTTTCGTTTTTTTGTCTCATCTGTCTGATTTATTTGGAAATATTGTTTATATTTGCAGCAGAATTGATGAATAGCGTAAGAGAATGAATCATAATCTTTTTTAAATAATAAATGGTATGTTTGACGTAATTGATGCCACAGGATCTGGCTACCACGATGACCCTCGGATGCGAGAAGTGGAAGCTGAAATGATACGTAGTCATGAACTATGCCTGAAAATTTCCTCCAAGAAACCAACTGATCCCGATTATAAGAGCTTATTGGAAGAACTGTTTCGGTGTGAGATTGATGATAGCGTAGCTATCGTTTCACCGTTCTATTGTGATTGCGGCTGCAGGATGACTATAGGAAAGCATATAACCATCAACAAGGGTGCCACGATTCTCTCGCCAGGCAGGGTGGTGATAGAAGACCATGTGCTGATAGGTCCCGAGGTTAAGATTGCTACGGTAGATCATGATCTGTACGACCGGCACAACTTGTTCCATTTTGGACAAGTGACCATCAAAGAGAATGCCTGGATTTGCATCGGCGCCATCATCTGTCCGGGTGTTACCATTGGAAAAAATGCCGTTGTTGCCGCTGGCGCGGTTGTAACCAAAGATGTGCCCGACAACGTCGTAGTAGGCGGCAACCCCGCCCGAATCATTAAAAGAATTAAGTGACAGATCTAACCAACATAAGGTCCATGCCCTAGTCGCCAGCCGAAAGGTATTCTTCGAGGATGTGGTGCTCGATGGAGTCGGCAGACATGCCGGAGAAGTCGGCGACGACTTTGCCTTTGTGAATATATGTGATCTCGTCGCAGATGTCAGAGATGGCGGAGATGATGTGCGAGGATAGGATGACGCACTTTCCCTTGGTCTTCAACTCCTTTAGCCACTGACGGAGAACGATGGTGCCGGCAAGGTCGATGCCGTTGAATGGCTCGTCCATGATGACGACATCGTTGTCCTGAAGCATGAGCGCCATGAGCATCAGGCGCTTCTTCATGCCTAAGGAGTATCGGCTGGCGTATTTGTCGAGGGGCAGGGCAAATTTCTCGTTTAGCTTGTTGATGGCCTCTCGACTGACGGTCTTTCCTTTGGCGCGAAGACAGAACTCAATGTGCTCCATGCCGGTGACGTATGAATAGAAGAAGGGCGTGTCGTTCATGTAGCCTACCTGGCAGTTCTCGCCGATGACGACGGTGCCATCGTATGATTCGATGCCGGCAATACATCTGAACAGAGTGCTTTTGCCAGCTCCGTTCTCGCCCATGATTCCATATACCTTGCCTTCGCAGAAGGAATGGCTAAAGTCGTCAACGATGGTTGACTTGCCATATTTCTTTGTCAAGTTGTTAACTTCTATCATCATTTGAATTTCTTTATTGCTGAATAGGCATAATAAGCCAGGACTACCGATGTGACGATGGAGAACGGCATAACGAGTGGCACAATCAGTGAGGCGAAGAATATGGCATTCAGGACCATAAACGCAAACGCTAATATGATGTCATTGCCGCCGTTGGCTCTGTCGCTCAACAAGCATAGCATCTCCACTTGAAACAACAGTAGGATGGTGCCAAGATAATATAATGCTCCAAAACGGGAATCGACAAATAGTAGGCTTATTATAAATGGAAGGAAGATGATGCACGTGTTTCTCAGAGCGAAAAGGAGTTTTAGCTGGAGAAACCTTGAGGCGCTCTTGTAGTGAAACAGATACTCTACGTGCCATTCGCGCATCAACAGCATGCTCATGACTGTAGCTGCAATCAGACTGACTGCCACTACCAGATTCCGATTCCCGATGTATGCACCAATCGCTCCGCCAGCCATGAGCAATAAGAATAGAGGTAGGGACAGGCGCCCGGCCCGATGGTACTCGTAGCTGCCGGAGGTCAGGCAAGGGAATGTGGGAAGACGCAAAGAGAAGCCTCCGCTCGGTATCGCGTACACCATCGGCAGAGGTAGCAGTAGGATTGCTGTGGCCCAAAGCTCGCCGCGGAAGAGGAAGAAGCATAGAAAGGGGATTGATAGAAGCGCGTATTCTATGGTAAACAATAGCTGCGTCTGCTTCACGCCGAAAAGGGCATAGAGGAATGCAGCATCGCCACGCACGAAATGAAGCCCAGGCAACAAGAGGGTATAAAGTGCCACACTGTAGTAGATGGGGGAGGCGATGAGTCCTGAAATCATGTATGCAGACAGGAACAGAAGAAGTAGTATGGCTGGGATGGCCACGAATCCCAGTTCCTTGATCATTCGCCAAAGGCGTTTCACTCTCAGTGTGAAATATAGTTTTAGTATATCGTTCATGTTATATCTTCTTGATTCCAATTTGAGCCGAATGGACTGCCAATTCTCGGCGTTTTGCCGGCCTGGTGGATGGCTTTCGGGTGCCAATAGTTCGGCTGTCGCTCTGTCTCCAGACTCTGGCTGCTTTGCAATACTTACCGAATTGCGATGCAATACCATAACTATTAGACGCAGAAACAGCAGCTTTTGCTACACAAAACGGCTACTTTTATTGGGTCAATGCTTAAAGATCAACTTTCAATGGTTTAGTGTTTGCTTGTTCATTTCAATATTGCTACAAACAAAAAATCCTCAACCGAAGTTGAGGATTTTGCGCTTCAGGATGGGCTTGAACCAACGACCCCCTGATTAACAGTCAGGTGCTCTAACCAACTGAGCTACTGAAGCAGTGTTTGCTTGTTTGCGGGTGCAAAGGTAAGACGTTTTTTTTAATTACGCAAACTTTTTCGAGAAAAATTTGCGAGAAAAGCGAATTTTTTGCAAAAAGTTACTGCTTTTCGCCCGTTTTTGGTGGTAAAGGTGTAAATTTGCAGCCGAAAAAGAAATAAAAAAAAGAGTATGATGACGAAGCTGATAAAACGCTTGTTGCTGAGCATAGTGGTGCTTTGCTGTCAGCAAACGATAGGTTTGGCGCAAGCAAACCATAACCTTGAGGTGGGCAAAAGCATGGATATCTTTAATGCCCTGTACAGCAATCTGGACTTGTTCTATGTGGACACACTGAACCCCCAGCAGACGATGACGGCTGCCATTGACGGCATGCTGCGCTCGCTGGACCCCTATACCGAATACTATCCTGAGACCGAGACCAAGAACCTGCAGATGATGCTGACGGGTAAGTATGCGGGTATTGGTGCGATGATCAAGTACCACATGGGACTGAAACGCGTGGTGATAGACGAGCCCTATGAGGGGATGCCTGCTGCTGAGGCCGGCGTGAAGAAGGGTGATATCATCCTGGCGATAGACGACTCGGTGATGACCGACAAGCAGGTGAGCTACGTCAGTTCGCATCTGCGTGGCGATGCCGGCACGAGCTTTATATTAAAGGTGAAGCGCCCCTCGACAGGAAAGGTGATGAAGTTTAAGATCACGCGTAAAAACATCAAACTGCCCGAGCTGCCCTACTACGGCATGCTGGCTGATGAGGAAAAGAAGATAGGCTATATCAACCTGAACCAGTTTACGGAGGGGTGTGCCAAGGGTGTGCGCCGTGCCTTCGTGGAACTGAAGAAGCAGGGCGCCGAGGCGCTGGTGTTTGACTTGCGCAGCAATGGTGGCGGCAGCGAGATGGAGGCCGTGGACATTGTCAATCTGTGGGTGCCCCAGGAACAGACCGTGGTGGAGAACCGCGGTAAGGTGCGCCAGGCCAACCGCGTATACAAGACGCGACTGGAGCCCGTGGACACGGTGATGCCTCTGGTGGTGCTGGTGAATGGCGAGACGGCTTCGGCATCGGAGATTACGAGTGGCTCGCTGCAGGATTTAGACCGTGCAATCATTATAGGTACGCGTACGTACGGTAAAGGATTGGTGCAGGTGCCGATGGATCTGCCCTATAATACGAATGTGAAGATTACCACGTCGAAATACTATATCCCATCGGGCCGTTGCATTCAGGCCATCAACTACAAGCGTGGTGAAGGTGGGGGCTATAAGGAGCGCATCGCCGACTCGCTGACGCACGTGTTTTATACCCGCAATGGTCGAGAGGTGCGCGATGGCGGTGGCATCAAGCCCGACGTAGAGGTGAAGAACGACACGATGCCTAATATCGTGTACTACCTGTCGGTGGGCGGACTGGATTCCACCGAGGTGATGTTCGACTATGTGGTGGACTACATCGCCAAGCACCCGCAGATAGCTGCTCCACGAGCGTTCCACCTCACGGAACAAGACTGGCAGGAATTTAAAGAGCGCGTGGTGAAGAGTGGTTTTACCTACGATGCCATGAGCAAAAAGCAGTTTGACGAGCTGGTCAAAGCTGCCAAGTTCGAGGGCTACTATGACGAAGCAAAGGATGCCTTCGACGTGCTGGAGAAGAAGCTGCAGCACGACGTGGCCAGCCAGTTGGATAAGCATCGCGCCACCATTCAGCAGATGATAGAGCTGGACATTATCTCGGCCTTCTACTATCAGAAGGGTAGCATCGAGGCCGGACTGGCCTACGACAAACAGTTGAAAGAGGCTGTTCGCATCCTGAAGTCGGAGGATGAAATGAAGAAGATTCTTGAACCTCAGAAGAAGTGAAACTATAAGTTTTTTAGGCAGTTAGCATAAAAAAGATAGTAAAAATTTGTTTGATTCGGGAAAAAGTATTATCTTTGCACCCGTTCAGTGGAATGAGAGACTCGAAAGGGTCTCTCATTTCTTTATAAATTGACGTTAAATGATAACGAAAGAGACAGTAAAGACATTAGTGGAAGAGTGGCTGACGGAGAAAGGCAACTACTTCCTGGTGGACATCCAGATGGATGGCGATCGTATTGCTATTGAGATTGACCATGCAGACGGTGTCTGGATTGAAGATTGTGCAGAGCTGAGCCGCTTTCTGCAGGACAAGCTGGGCGAAGAGCTGGGCGAGTATGAGATGGAAGTAGGTTCGGCTGGTATCGGCCAGCCCTTCAAGGTGGAGCAGCAATACCTGAACCACGTCGGTGACGAGGTAGAGGTGTTGACCGCCGATGGCAAGAAGCTGACGGGTGTGCTGAAGGCCGTTGAGGGTCGTCAGTTCACGGTGACGGTGCTTGAGAAGCAAGTGCCAGAGGGCAAGAAGCGCCCTGTGAAAGTGGAAGTTGACAAGCAGTTCTCAATGGACGAGGTGAAGTCAACGAAATATGTGTTAGCATTCAAATAAAAACAAAAGAATAATGGCAGTTAAGAAAGAAGAGAAGGGTCCCAGCATGTTTGAGACCTTCCAGGAATTTAAAGAGACCAAGAACATAGATCGCACCACACTGGTGAGCGTACTGGAGGAAAGCTTCCGTAACGTACTAGCAAAGATGTTTGGTTCTGACGAGAACTTCGACGTAATCGTGAACCCCGACAAGGGTGACTTCGAGATTCATCGTCACCGTATCGTTGTAGAAGACGGTGAGGTGAAGGACGAGAACAAGGAGATCGCACTGTCTGAGGCCTTGAAGATTGAGCCCGACTATGAGGTAGGCGAGGAAGTGAGCGAGGAAGTGGACTTCACTAAGTTTGGTCGCCGTGCCATCCTGAACCTGCGTCAGACACTGGCTTCAAAGATTCTGGAGCTTGACCACGATGCCCTCTACCAGAAGTACAAGGACAAGGTGGGCACCATCGTTAGCGGCGAGGTTTATCAGATCTGGAAGCGCGAAGTGCTGCTGATGGACGACGAGGGCAACGAGCTTCACCTGCTGAAGGCCGAGCAGATTCCTGCAGACAGCTACCGCAAGGGTGAGACCGTGCGTGCCGTGGTGAAGGAGGTGAACAACGACAACAACAACCCCCGCATCATGCTGAGCCGCACCAGTCCTGAGTTCCTGAAGCGCCTGTTGGAAGCCGAGGTTCCCGAGATTGCCGACGGACTGATTGCTATCCGCAAGGTGGCCCGCATGCCGGGAGAGCGTGCCAAGGTGGCCGTAGAGAGCTTCGATGATCGTATCGACCCAGTAGGCGCTTGCGTAGGTGTGAAGGGTAGTCGTGTGCATGGCATCGTTCGCGAGCTCTGCAACGAGAATATCGACGTGATCAACTACACCAGCAACGTACAGCTGTTTATTCAGCGCGCACTGGCACCTGCCAAGGTTACCAGCATCAACCTGGACGAGGAGAACAGCAAGGCCGAGGTTTACCTGCAGCCTGAGGAAGTTTCACTCGCCATCGGTAAGGGCGGTATGAACATCAAGTTGGCCTCTATGCTGACCGAGCATACCATCGACGTATTCCGTGTGGTTAACGAAGGCGAGAGCGACGAGGATATCTACCTCGACGAGTTCAGCGACGAGATCGACCAGTGGGTTATCGATGCCATCAAGGCACTGGGTTACGACACCGCCAAGGAGGTACTGAACGCTCCCCGTGAGTTGCTCATTGAGAAGGCCGACCTCGAGGAAGAGACCGTCGATCAGATGCTTGAAGTACTTCGTTCGGAATTCGAATAAGAAGGCTACGGTGACAATTAAACAATAAAAAAGAAAAAAGAAATCAAGTGATTGTGAAGAACGAAAGCTTATCTTTCACTTTCTCACTATTCACTTTTACCTTAGATTATGGGAGTTAGATTAAATAAAGTTTTAACAGAACTGAACATAGGACTTCAGACGGCAGTTGATTTCCTAAAGAATAAAAAGAGTCTGGGCGAGATTCGCGACGACGCTACTTTCAACACCAAGATTTCAGACGAACAGTATGAAGCCCTGGTGCGAGAGTTTAGCACCGATAAAGCCGTGAAGACGCAGGCCGACATGCTCTTCCCCAAGAAAAAGGAGAAGAAGTCAGAGAAGGCTGAGAAACCTGCAAGGGAACAGACTGAGGAGCATTCAGAGCATCGCCAGCAGTTCAAACCGCTGGGCAAGATTGATCTGGATAGCTTGAACAAACCGAAGCCCGCACCTGTTGCAAAACCAGTGAGCGAACCCGAACCAAAGGCTGCTGCCGAAAGCCAGGTAGAGGAGACGCCCGTGAAGGAGGAAACTCCTGCTCCCGTCAAGGAGGAGGTGAAGCCCGAACCAGTAAAGGTCGTAGAGAAGAAGCCCGAGCCCGTTAAGGTCGTAGAAGAGACTAACGAGGTGGAGCAGGCTGAGGAAAAGACTGTAGAGGTGAAGGCTGAAAAGGAATCCGAGACCAATAAAGACTCTGGTATCTTCACGCTGAAGAGCGAGGCCAAACTGGCTCCAAAGGTGAACGTGCTGGGCAAGATTGACTTGTCTGCACTGAACCAGAGCACTCGTCCTAAGAAGAAGACCAAGGAGGAAAAGCGCAAGCAGCGCGAAGAGAAGTCTGCCCAGATGCACGGCGGCAACGCCCAGCAGAATGGCGAGAAGCGCAAGCGCGAGCGCATCCGTACCGGTAAGGTAGATATCGAGGAGGCTGCTAAGCAACAGCAGCAGAATCAGCAGGGCAACGCCAAGAAGAAGAACAAGGGCGGCAACCAGAACTACCAGGACAACGGTCAGCAGGGCGGTAAGAACAAGAAGAACAAGAACCGCATGGCTACCAAGCCACTGGAGGCCAACGAAGAGGATGTAGCACGTCAGGTAAAAGAGACGCTGGCTCGTCTGACCTCGAAGACCACCATGAACAAGAAAGGCGCTAAGTACCGTAAGGAGAAGCGCGATGCAGTGGCCGAGCGTATGCAGGAGGAGATGGAGTCACAGGCAGCAGAGAGCAAGGTGCTGAAGCTGACTGAGTTCGTGACCGTCTCTGAGCTGGCTACGATGATGGACGTGCCCGTGGTTAAGGTCATCGGTACCTGTATGTCTGTAGGTATCATGGTAAGTATCAACCAGCGTCTGAATGCCGAGACCATCAACCTGGTGGCCGAGGAGTTCGGATTCACCACAGAATATGTTAGTGCTGAGGTACAGGAAGCTATCACCGAGGAACAGGACGACGAAAACGACCTGATCTCTCGTGCTCCTATCGTTACAGTGATGGGACACGTTGACCATGGTAAGACCTCGCTGCTCGACCATATCCGCAATACCAACGTGATTGCTGGTGAGGCCGGTGGTATCACACAGCATATTGGTGCCTACAATGTGAAGTTGAAGGACGGACGTCAGATCACGTTCCTTGATACGCCAGGTCACGAGGCCTTCACCGCCATGCGTGCCCGTGGTGCTCAGGTAACGGATATCGCCATCATCATTGTGGCTGCCGATGACTCGGTGATGCCTACCACCAAGGAGGCTATCGCCCATGCTCAGGCTGCCAACGTGCCTATGGTGTTCGCCATCAACAAGATTGATAAGCCCGGTGCTAACCCCGATAAGATTCGCGAGGACCTGGCCAACATGAACCTGCTCGTAGAGGAGTGGGGCGGTAAGTACCAGTGTCAGGAGATCAGTGCCAAGAAGGGTATCGGTGTCGATGAGCTGCTGGAGAAAGTATTGCTCGAGGCAGAGATGCTCGACCTGAAGGCTAATCCTAACCGTAAGGCCACAGGTTCTATCATTGAGAGCTCACTTGACAAGGGTCGTGGCTATGTTTCTACGGTGCTGGTATCCAACGGTACGCTGAAGGTCGGCGACGTTGTGATCGCAGGTACTGCCTGGGGTAAGGTGAAGGCCATGTTCAACGAGCGTAACCAGCGCATCAACCAGGCCGGTCCTGCCGAGCCTGCCATCATCCTGGGTCTCAACGGCGCTCCTACTGCCGGTGACTCTTTCCACGTGATGGACAGCGAACAGGAGGCTCGCGATATTGCCAACAAGCGTACTCAGCTGCAGCGCGAACAGTCGTTGCGCACCACCAAGACCGTGGGTCTGGACGAGATCTCACACCGTATTGCTTTGGGTGAGTTCCACGAGCTTAATATTATCGTTAAGGGTGACACCGACGGTTCTATCGAGGCATTGTCTGACTCGTTCATCAAGCTTTCTACTGAGAAGGTACAGGTGAACGTGATCAACAAGGCAGTGGGTCAGATCTCAGAGAACGACGTCATGCTGGCTTCTGCATCAGATGCTATCATCGTAGGCTTCCAGGTGCGTCCTTCTAGTGAGGCACGCCGACTGGCCGAGCGCGAGGGCGTGGAGATCAACACCTATTCAATCATCTATGATGCTATTGACGAGGTGAAGTCAACCATGCAGGGTATGCTTGACAAGGTGAAGAAGGAAGTGATCAGCGGTATGATCGAGGTGAAGCAGGTATTCAAGATCTCGAAGGTTGGTACTGTTGCCGGTGGCTTGGTTGTCGAGGGTAAGGTACACAACAAGGATAAGGCCCGCGTCATCCGTGATGGTATCGTGATCCATACCGCCAATATCGATGCGCTGAAGCGCTATAAGGACGACGCTAAGGAGGTAGCCACCGGACTGGAGTGTGGTATCTCGCTCGTCAACTTCAACGATATCCAGGCTGGTGATATGATCGAGACCTTCACCGAGATTGAGGTGGAGCAGAAGCTGTAAAACCAGCAACACTATACTAAAATCCCGAATGGTTCCGTCTGTTCGGGATTTTAATCGCTTTTAGAATCTGACTGATGTAAATTCAGTATTCGATTGACTGCAAATTTAGTATCTGACAGACTGCAAATGAAGAAGAGTTGTCTTTTTGTCTTGACAGTGGTATGGCTGACCCTGATGTGTGCTTGTTCGCAGCAGAAGGGTGGCGAGGGCGCTTCGGCCGACGCTGATAGTGCGGTTGTGGTTTCCGAGCACTTTGACTATGCTGATTCAGCCGACTATGCTTACCTCACCATCAACATCGAGTTGCCTGAGGCAGCCGATGAGGTGACGACAAAGATGCGTAGCTACCTGCTCCAGCTTGTTGGCGACCGCCTCAGCTATGCGGTTTCTTACGAGGGCAGACGCGCCTATCCGCTCTATCATGGAGACAGCGACGATGCTGCCACACAGCTGAAGTACTATTTCAAGGAGACGATGCTGCTGCTCGACACGCTTTCAGCCAACGACATCGGTGAGCGTAAGCGCTATCTCGAAGAGGACACGACGCTCACCTCCGAGCAGAAGGCTGATGCGCTGAGCGAGATGCCACATTGGAGCTATGACTATAAGCTTCAGAAGACGGCTGACACGCTGAACTACGTTGTCTTCCTGTCGCAAGACTATATCTTTATGGGTGGTGCTCATGGAGGCATGGGTGGCGACGGCTATATCACCTTCGACAAGACCGACGGTCATGCCGTCAGCCAGTTTGTTGATACCACCCGTGTGGTGGCTATGCAGCCACTGCTTGTGGAAGGACTGAAGCAATACTACAGCGAGGCAGGCGAGCAGCCGATGACCACCGACGAACTGTTTGAGCGCTTGCAACTGCCTTTCGACGGTCAGAAGCGTCAGATACCCCTGCCCCTGTGGCAACCTTGTCCCACCAGCGAGGGACTGCTGTTCTGCTATGGCCAGTACGAGATAGCGTGCTATGCCGATGGCATGCCGTCGTTTGTGGTGCCCTACAGCAAGATCAAGCCGTTTCTCACCGACGATGCCCTCAACCTGTTGAAGGACTATTTGAAATAAAACAAGGGTAAAGAGACAAGGATTTCGCACTTTTATTGTAATTTTGCAGGCGAAAGGAAAATGTGATGGAAGAAAAGAATCAATTTGTACGACAGGTAGCCGAACAGAAGTACGAGTTTGGTTTCACCACCGATGTACATACAGAAATTATTCCTGTGGGACTGAACGAGGACATCGTGCGCCTCATCTCGCAGAAGAAAGGAGAACCCGAGTGGATGCTGGAGTTTCGCCTGAAGGCTTTCCGCTACTGGCAGGAGCAACAGGAACCCAAGTGGGGACATGTGCATGTGCCCGAGATTGACTATCAGGCCATCTCATACTATGCCGATCCCATGGCCAAGAAGCCCGAGGGCGACGGCAAGATAGACCCAGAGCTGGAGAAAACCTTCGACAAGCTGGGCATCCCCTTGGAAGAACGTCTCGCTCTTTCTGGCAATACGGCTGTTGATGCTATTATGGACTCGGTCAGCGTGAAGACCACCTTCAAGGAGAAACTGCGCGAAAAGGGCGTCATCTTCTGCTCTATTGGTGAGGCTATCAAGGAGCATGGCGACCTGGTGCGCCAGTACTTAGGCACCGTGGTGCCCTATAAGGACAACTTCTTTGCTGCGCTCAACTCGGCCGTGTTCAGCGATGGTTCGTTTGTATATATCCCCAAGGGCGTCCGTTGTCCCATGGAGCTCAGCTCGTATTTCCGCATCAACGCCCGTAACACCGGTCAGTTTGAACGCACACTGATCATTGCCGACGACGATAGCTACGTCAGCTATCTCGAAGGCTGTACTGCTCCGATGCGCGACGAGAACCAGCTTCATGCTGCCATCGTCGAGATTATCGTGATGAACCGTGCCGAGGTGAAATACTCTACGGTGCAGAACTGGTATCCGGGCGATGAGAATGGTAAGGGTGGTGTGCTGAACCTGGTGACCAAGCGTGGCGACCTGCGCGGCGTTGACTCTAAGTTGTCGTGGACACAGGTAGAGACCGGTTCGGCCATTACGTGGAAATATCCCTCATGTATCCTGCGTGGAGATAATAGCGTGGCAGAGTTCTACAGTGTCGCTGTGACCAACAACTACCAGGAGGCCGACACCGGTACCAAGATGATACATATTGGTAAGAACACCAAGTCAACCATCATCTCTAAGGGTATCTCTGCTGGTCATTCGCAGAACTCCTACCGCGGACTGGTGCGTGCGGCTGCAACGGCCGACAATGCCCGCAACTACTCCAGCTGCGACTCGCTGCTGCTGGGCTCAGACTGCGGTGCCCACACCTTCCCCTACATGGATGTGCACAACGATACCGCCATCTTCGAGCATGAAGCCACCACGTCTAAGATTTCCGAGGACCAGTTGCTCTACTGCAATCAGCGTGGCATCCCCACCGAACAGGCTGTGGGACTCATTGTCAACGGCTATGCCAAGGAAGTCATTCAGAAACTTCCCATGGAGTTTGCCGTTGAGGCCCAGAAGCTGCTCAGCGTATCGCTAGAAGGCACTGTGGGATAAATCAAACTTAATTTTGCGACTGTAGGCTGTCTAAGGGCAGCGTCATGATAAATCGTGCTCCGCCGGTATAGCTGGTGTCGAGCACGATTTCGCCTTCCAGACGGCGACAAAGACTGCGTGCCACGGTCAGACCGATGCCGGTACCTTCGTAGTAGTCGTCCAATTGCACGAACTCTTCGAAGATCACCTCGGCCTTGTCAGCAGGTATGCCGATACCTGTATCTTCCACGATGAAGCGAACCTGCTTGTCGTCAACTTCCGTCTTCAACGTGATTTTTCCTTCTTTCGTAAATTTCTCAGCATTGTCGAGGAGCAGCGTCAGCGCACGTCTGGCAGCCTGCTCGTTGGTGGTGATCATCAGGTTGTCGGTGCCTTCGCCCAGTTCCAGGTCGATGGGAATCTTGTATTTCTCCGTGTTCGAGAAACTATCCATGGCCAGGGCCACCACCTGTAGGGCAGGGATATGGTCGTTGCGGTCCAACACCGTTTTGCTGTTAGCATCGCTCAGTTCCAGCATCTTGTTCACCAATCCCGTGATGCGGTTGGTATTCTCAATGATTTTCTGATTGACATCTTTTCGTGTTTCCTCGTCAAGTTCCATGCCAGGCGTTGTGATCACCTGTGTAAAGCCCGACAGGATGTTCAGAGGCGTTCTGATCTCATGTGAGATCTGCTGAATGAACGACGTCTTCATGCGCGATGCCTCCTTGGTTCGCTCGTTAGCTTCCTCCAGTTGCAGGTAGGCTTTCTTCAGTCGTTTGGACGACTGCATGCGTAGGTAGTGAATCAGGAAGAAACCAATGTTGAAGATGGCAAACACCACCACCAGGTTCCAGAAGCGATGACGCTCCATCTGTGCCTTCTGTTCTGCCAGTTCCGTCTCCTTCTGTTGTGTGTTGTAGAGCGTAGCTAGCTCTGCCGCATCATCGCGCTGCATTCGCACGATGGCCGAGTCCAGTTCCACGTAGATCTTAGTACCTACGGCCAGTGCCGAGTCTGTCTTGCCAGCATTGATGTTGGCTTGGTATTTTGGTATTAGGAAGTTGTGAAGGTATTCCAACGACAACGTTCTTTCATAGCGTTGGTTCAGTTCGTCAAGACGTTCGAAACAACGTGTAGCCTCTTGCCATCGCTGAGCCGTCATCAGATAGCTGATGGCCTCATACTGTCCTTCGGCAGTCTTGGCATAGTTGGTTTTTAAGGCTCTGTTGTAAGCAGCTTTGGCTTCAGCTTCGTGTCCTAGTCCTTGTAGTGCAGTGGCGCGGTAAAGGTTGAGTCGGCCCAGTTGCTTGTCAAGGAACACCTTGTCGGGTGAAGGCAGCTGCATGTATTGTTTCAGTAGTTCAGCGAAGTGCTCGGTCCAGTCGCGTGCTTCCAGGTAGTCTCTGACCGCTAGGTTCTGTTCGGTCATGTTGATGACGCCAACGATGGCACTGGTAAAGTTGCTGATGCTTGGATCTTTCCTGATAATGTCGAGGTATTTGGTATAGGCGTCTTCAAAATCATCGGCAGCATCCTTTGGGTTGCCCAGCTGTAGCTGGCAACTGCCCACCGCCACCTGCATAAAGGCAAAGTCTGTGCTATTGTCTTTCTTGACTTCTTTCAGTCGCTGCATGGCTGGCACGATGTCTTTCATGATGGCATCGTGGTCGCCTTTCACCAGCAGCAGTCCCGACAGGCGGTTGGCGCACTTGGCATAGTAGTCCATGTCCTCGTCGGTGTCGATGCTGATCTCGAACGCCTTGCGCCACTGTTTCTCGGCCAGTCTCACCTTCTTCTGTCTGGAGTAGGCATAGCCGCGCCAGTAGTACACCTTCATGGGTGTCATCTCATGATTCGCCTCAAAGCGGTCTGCCAGCAACAAGACCGAGTCGTAGTCGTGCCTCAGGTAGGCTTCGTTCATCAGCGAGTCGGCCTTCACGATGCTGGTCTGCTCAGCCTGCGTGCTGTTGCATGCTGTCAGTAGCACCAACACGGCAGCCATGATGGTCAGTGCATATATGGAGTGTTTTGTTATTCGTAGTAGCTTCATAGTCTTGTTGTCTTTATGATTGCAAAGATACAATAAAAAGGTTAGACGAGCATAAAACAAAGCTAATTATTTTTCTTATTTTATGATTTTTTCTTTTGTAGTGTGCCTACTTAATTGTAACTTTGCAGGCAAAAAGAAAGAAAAAGATGTTAGAAGTAAAGAATCTGCATGCCAAGATTGGTGAGAAGGAGATATTGAAAGGCATCGACCTGGTAATCAATGATGGCGAGACGCATGCCATTATGGGTCCTAACGGCTCGGGAAAAAGCACGCTGAGCGCTGTGCTGGTGGGCAATCCCCTCTATGAGGTGACCGAGGGCGAGGCCTTCTTCAATGGTAAGAACCTGCTGGAGATGAAACCCGAAGACAGAGCCCACGAGGGTCTGTTCCTCTCGTTCCAGTATCCTGTAGAGATTCCCGGCGTTTCGATGACCAACTTCATGAAGGCCGCCATCAACGAGAAGCGCAAGTACCACGGCTTGGAACCGCTGAATGCTGCCGAGTTCCTGAAGCTGCAGCGCGAGAAGCGCAAGATCGTGGAGCTCGACTCAAAGTTGGCCAACCGTTCGGTGAACGAGGGCTTCAGCGGTGGTGAGAAGAAGCGCAACGAGATTTTCCAGATGGCCATGCTCGAGCCCAAACTCTCTATCCTCGACGAGACCGACTCAGGTCTTGATGTCGATGCCATGCGTATCGTGGCCGAGGGTGTCAACAAGTTGCAGACGCCCGAGACGTCGTGCATCGTGATTACCCACTACGACCGTCTACTCGAAATGATTCGTCCGCAGTTTGTACATGTGCTCTACAAGGGCCGCATCGTGAAGACTGGCGGTCCTGAACTTGCCAAGCAGATTCAGGAGCACGGCTACGACTGGATTAAGGAAGAGATCGGAGAAGAGTAGCTCGTACGCCAGTGATGAGTGAAAAGTGAAGAGTGAAGAATTTTGCTACCACACTTGATATGCAGTCAGAACAGCAATACATAGAATTATACAAAGAGGCGCGCGAGCTGATTTTCTCGCATGCCCCAGAGCCCATGAACGCCGTGCGTGATGAGGCTTTCAGCGACTTCGTGTCTGCTGGATTTCCCAGCAAGAAGGTGGAGCGCTATAAATACACCGACGTGCAGAAGCTCTTTGAGCCCGACTATGGTGTGAACCTGAGTCGCCTGCAGATTCCGGTAGATCCCTATGAGGCCTTCCGCTGCGACGTGCCCAACCTCAGCACCAGCCTCTACTTTGTGGTCAACGACATGTTCTACCACGACGACAAGCCCAAGGCGCATCTGCCTGAAGGCGTCATCGTGGGTTCCATGCGCGACTATCCCGAGGTGGTGGCTCAGTATTATGGCAAGTTGGCCAAGACCTCTGACGATGGCATCACGGCGCTCAACACCATGTTGGCGCAAGACGGCCTGCTGGTCTATGTGCCACGCAATGTCAAGGTGGACCGCACCATTCAGGTCATCAACATCCTGAAAGCCACCCCCCAGAACGCCCAGCGCCAGGTGCCCGACCTGATGGTCAATCGCCGCGTGCTGATTGTGGTCGAAGAGGGTGCCGAGGTCAAGATGCTGTTTTGCGATCATGCTGCCGACGACCGCCACTTCCTGGCCACACAGGTCATCGAGGCATGCGTCGGCGAGAACGCCTCGCTCGACCTCTACTGCATGGAGGAGACGCATCACAAGAATGTGCGCCTGAGCAATGTCTATATCTCGCAACAGGCCAACAGCCGTGTGAACCACAATGTCATCACCCTGCACAACGGCATCACGCGCAACCGTCTCGACCTGGTCTTCAATGGCGAGGGTGCCGAGTGCCAGTGCTATGGATGCGTGATAGCCGACAAGCAGCAGCATGTGGACAACAACACCCTGATCGTTCACCGCGTGCCCCACTGCACCTCTAACGAACTTTACAAATATGTGCTCGACGACAAGGCCGTAGGTGCCTTTGCTGGCAGAGTGCTGGTGGAACATGGTGCGCAGAAGACCTCTTCGCAGATGACCAATCAGAACCTGACGGCCACCAAGGAGGCCCGCATGTACACCCAGCCCATGCTCGAGATCTATGCCGACGATGTGAAGTGTGCTCACGGCTCTACCGTAGGTCAGCTCAACGATGCCGCCCTCTTCTACATGCGCCAGCGCGGCATCTCGCTGCAGGAAGCCAAGCTGCTGTTGCAGAATGCCTTCATCAATGAGGTCATCGACAAGATGGAGCTCGAACCCCTCCGCGACCGTCTCCACCACTTGGTAGAGAAGCGCTTCCGTGGCGAACTGAACAAGTGTGAAGGCTGCAAACTTTGCAAATAAGAGCCGTCCCCCTTTGATACTAAATAGACTAGATAGCTTTCCCGTAATGAAAGTCCCACTTTCGTTACGGGAAAGTCTTTGTTTGCCGTAACTAAAGTGGCACTTTCATTACGGCAAACCTAAGGTCTTCCTGTGCTAAAGTGCCACTCTTGTTTTGTAATAGTAAAAGTATTGTTTCAGTTCTAGGGGCTAGAAAGAATGATTCTAGAGTCTAGAATGGGTCGATCTAGAGTCTAGGATGGGTCGATCTAGAGTCTAGAATAGGACGATCTAGGGTCTAGATTCAACTCAAAAGTGCCACTATTGCGAGTTAAAACAGCCACTTTTGCATCGTTATACTGCCACTCTTGCTGCATCATCCTACCGCTCTTGCGGTATAAAACGGCCATTTTGGGTTGCGAAGCGAAAATGTTTTTAAAACGCATAGTTATTTGGCTAAATATTTGTAACTTTGCCACATATTTAAGAGAAGAGCAATGTTTGAACTTGATAAGATACGCGAAGACTTCCCCATCCTGCAGCGGGAAGTATATGGAAAACCCCTGGTCTATCTGGATAATGCGGCTACCACGCAGAAGCCCCTGTGCGTGCTCGATGCCATGCGCGACGAGTATCTCAACGTGAATGCCAACGTGCATCGTGGTGTGCACTACCTTTCGCAGCAGGCTACCGACCTGCACGAAGCTGCCCGCGAGACGGTGCGCCGCTTTGTCAACGCCCGCAAGACCGAAGAGATTATCTTCACCCGCGGCACCACCGAGGCCATCAACCTGGTGGCTTCGTCGTTCTGCGAGTCGCAGATGCAGGCTGGCGATGAGGTGCTGGTCACCGAGATGGAGCACCACTCTAACATCGTGTCGTGGCAACTGCAGGCCATGAAGCGCGGCATCGTGGTGAAGCATATCCCCATCACCGACGATGGTCTCCTCTGTCTAGATCAGTTGGAATCGCTCATCACCGAGAAGACCAAGATTGTCAGCGTGGCGCATGTCAGCAACGTGCTAGGCACGGTAAACCCCGTTGAGCAAATCATCAGCGTGGCGCATGCTCATGGCATTCCCGTGCTGGTGGATGGTGCCCAGAGTGCTCCCCACATGGCGATAGATGTACAGAAGATTGACTGCGACTTCTTTGCCTTTAGTGGTCATAAAATGTATGGTCCTACGGGCATTGGCGTGCTCTATGGCAAGGAAGCGTGGCTCGAGAAGTTGCCTCCCTATCAGGGTGGTGGCGAGATGATCGACAAGGTGACGTGGGCAAAGACCACCTTCGAGCGCCTGCCGTTCAAGTTTGAGGCCGGTACCCCCGACTATGTGGCTACTCATGGTTTGGCCAAGGCTATTGAGTATATTGATTCCGTAGGTTTCGATGCCATCCAGCAGCACGAGCGCGAGCTCACCCTCTACTGCATGCAGCAGCTAAAGACAATAGACGGCATAAAGATCTACGGCCCAGACGAGACCCTCTCATCTCTCACCTCTCACCTCTCAGTTAAAAAAGACGCCGTGGTCAGCTTCAATGTTGGCGACATCCACCATCTGGACATGGGAACACTGCTTGATCGTCTGGGCATTGCTGTCCGCACCGGTCACCACTGCGCCCAGCCTCTGATGGATCGCCTTGGCATCAGCGGCACCGTTCGCGCTTCGTTTGCCCTGTATAACACAAAAAAAGAGGTGGACACCCTCGTCGAAGGCATCCACCGTGTATCTAAAATGTTCTAACTCCTACCTAACCTCCCTTATCTGGAGGATAGTGCTGGCCTCCCCAGTTCGGGGAGGCCTTTTTATTTCTATGCAGACGGTCGGCTATGCCAGCTTCTCGCGACACTTCAGGACAGCAGCCACAAACCACGCCAGGCATACAGCCTTGATGGCCATGGAACAATCGGGGAATACTGTGGCCAGGAAGGCCACCTGCGCATTGAGCAGGTGCAGCGTCTGGTTGATGTTGATTTTGCGACCCAGCACGCTGCCGTAGTAATGCGCCAGCTTCTCTATTGGCTGCATGATGGCAGCGCTGAGATTCATCACTGTGTTCATTTTCTCTTCGCGGATTAATAGTTCTGTATTCATAATGCTAAGCTTTTTGTTTTCTTTTCTGGGTGCAAAATAAAGGAGTAAGAGTGCAATATAAGTTCACAAAAGAAACTTTTTGTGTTAAAAATGCAGGTTTTTAATTATTTTTAGTATTTTTGTAGCCTAAAATGAAGAAAACGATGTTGCTTAACCATTACTACGAAGGATTGGTAGAGGCTGGTTGCGATGAGGCTGGCCGTGGTTGTCTGGCTGGCAGCGTTTATGCTGCTGCAGTTATCCTGCCGCCCGACTACCAGAATGAACTGTTGAACGACTCTAAGCAACTCACCGAGAAGCGGCGTTACGAGTTGCGCAAGCAGATTGAGCGCGATGCCGTGGCATGGGCCGTGGGCATCGTGACGCCCGAGGAGATAGACCGTATTAATATATTGAATGCCTCTATCCTGGCCATGCACCGTGCCCTCGACCAATTAAAGGTGCGCCCACAGGCCGTCATCGTGGATGGCAACCGCTTCAAGCCCTACAAGGATCCCGCCACCGCTGAGCCGCTTCCCCATACCACCATTGTGAAGGGCGACGGCAAGTATTTGGCCATTGCGGCGGCCTCTATCCTGGCCAAGACTTACCGCGATGACTATATGAATCAGTTGGCCGAGGCGTATCCGCAGTACGACTGGAAGTCGAACAAGGGCTATCCCACCAAGAAACACCGCGAGGCCATTCGCCAATATGGTACCACGCCCTATCACCGCATGAGCTACAACCTGCTTGGCGACGGACAATTAAGCCTTCCCTTCGAAGACTAACAATTATCAATTGTCAATTATCAATTGTCAATTAAAAAATATGCGACACGATAAACTGGAAAGAGAGCTGCGACTGCTACTGCTGCTCATCGAGAACCATCACTATACGGTGGCGGATATCTGCAATAAGATAGACATTTCGCGCCGCAATCTGTATTATTATTTAGAGTCGTTCAAGTTTATGGGCTTCCACGTAGAGAACAATAAGCCCTACTACCGCATACGCAAGGACTCGCCGTGGTTCAAGAAGCTCGATGCCGCCGTCCACTTCACCGAGGATGAGGCCATCATGATGCGCCATATCCTGGACAAGACTGGCGATGACAGTCAGCAGATGCAACGCCTGAAGCAGAAGCTGGACAAGCTCTACGACCTGGACATCCTCGACAATGTGGAGCTGCGCGAGCAGGTGGGGCGCAACGTGTCGTCTATCTATGATGCCATCAAGCAGAAACGCACCGTGGTGCTCGAGGGCTACTCCTCGGCCAACAGCAATACGCTGAGCAACCGCCTCGTAGAGCCGTTCCTGTTCTTGAACGGCAATCAGAAGGTGCGCTGCTTCGAGATAGCGTCCAAGATGAACAAGACGTTTAAGCTGTCGCGTGTGCAAGACGTGAAGATACTGGACCTCTTCTGGCAATACGAGAAGTATCACCGCGAGATGTTGACCGACATCTTTATGTTCAGTAGCGAGAGTCAGCAGCTGGTCAAACTGCGACTGGGCCGACTGTCGGCCAGTCTGCTACGCGAGGAATACCCCCAGAGCGAGCGCTATATTGAGCCCGACGGCAATGACCACTGGCTGGTGGAGCTACCCGTCAGCTCGTTTAAGGGCATCGGTCGTTTCGTGCTGGGACTCATGGAAGACATCGACGTGCTGGAGAACGACGATTTCAAGGACTATCTACGACAGAAAATACAAACTATGAAACAACGACTATGAACAAATTGAAAACAAATCTTATTCTTTTGGCGTTGATCTGTTGCACCACGACGAAAGCACAGCAAGTCAACGACTCGAACACGCCGCTGCACCTCATGAAGCCGGCCTACAAGTGTGGCTACGGTGTGCCTGAGGCTGGAGCCGTGAAGCAAACCATGGACCGCGTGCTGCACTATCTGCAGCAGTCCACCCCCGCCGTGATTGAGGACAGCAAGACGCATCGCGTCATCACCGATTACAAGACCATCAACGAGAACAGCCAGTTGCGCCGCGGCGACTTCCGACTGACCAGCTACGAGTGGGGCGTCACCTACTCGGCCATGATGGCTGCCTATAAGACCACGGGCGATGTGGCCTATCGTGACTATGTTTACGAGCGCTATCGTCTTCTGGCTGCTGCCGCCCCCTATTTCACACGACTCAGCAAGCAGGGCAAGAAGATTGACCCCTTGATGCGCAAGGTTGTTGACCCGCAAGCGCTCGACGATGCAGGCGCTGTCTGTTCGTCGATGATCAAGGCCAGTGTGGCCGACAAGTCGCTGCAGTTGGAAGCCCTCATCAATAACTACAGCGCTTATATATTAAATAAGGAGTACCGACTGGCCGATGGTACCTTTGCCCGTCTGCGCCCTCAGCACAACACACTGTGGCTAGACGACATGTTTATGGGTATCCCCACCGTGGCCCACATGGGACTTTATACAGGCAATACAAAGTACTTCGATCAGGCTGCCACGCAGGTGCAGCAATTCGCTCAGCGTATGTTTGTGCCCGAGAAACAGTTGTTCCGCCATGGATGGGTGGAGGGTATGAACCCGCATCCTGCCTATCACTGGGGGCGTGCCAACGGCTGGGCCATCCTCACCCTCTGTGAGGTTCTCGATGTGCTGCCCCAGCAGCATCCGCAGCGTCAGGCCATCGTCAAGCTGTTGCAGCAACATGCCGAGGGATTGGCCCGACTGCAGGGCATCGATGGCTACTGGCACCAGTTGCTAGACCGTCCAGAAACCTATGAGGAAACGTCATGCACCGCCATCTTTACCTATTGCATGGCTCACGCCATCAACAAGGGGTGGCTCGATGCTAAGGCCTACGGACCTGTTGTTATGCTCGGTTGGCATGCTGTAGAAAAAGCTGTCAACGATCGTGGTCAGGTGACTGGCGTCTGCGTGGGCACCGGCATGGGATTTGATGCCGCCTTCTACGCCTATCGTCCTGTTCATGTGATGGCCGCCCACGGCTATGGTCCCGTCGTCTGGGCAGGTGCCGAAATACTGAGTCTGCTCAAGGCTCAGCATCCCAAGATGAACGATAGTGCGGTGCATTTCTACGATCAAGAGATAAACACCAATGAACCAATCTTCAGCGTCGATGGAAAAACGGATTTTTAGTCTTCTGCTATCTGTCGTCTGTGCGCTGATGGTTCATGCACAGTCGGGGCTGGATGCTCGTTCGTTCAGGAAATACTGGACGGTGGAATCCGAGGCTCCCGACTATCGCTTGTCGTTCTCGGGCGACACCTGTGAGGTGGTAGCGCCCAAAGGACTGACGCTATGGCGCAAACAGGCTGTGAAGCAAGGCATGGCAGTGGACTACGATGTGCTGGTCACCGACGACCGCCTGAGCGATATGAACCTCTTCTGGATGGCCAGTGACCCGGCTACTGCATCAGTCTTTAAGCGCATGAACCAGCGCCAGGGTGTGTTCAAAAACTGCTATCAGCTGCAGATGTATTACCTGGGCTATGGTGGCAACTACAATTCTACCACGCGTTTCCGCCGTTATATGGGCGGTGGCGAGGTGCCACCAGTGTGGAAGGAATATACCGATGCCGCCCACCTGTTGCGCTCAGGCCATTGGTATCACTGGCGTGTGGAGAGCACCCGCGAGGGTCGCACCCGCATCTTTGTCGATGGCGAACTGCTGGTAGACTACCTCGACCCGACGCCGCTGACCAGTGGCTGGTTTGGTTTCCGCACCACGCTCTCGCGCATCCGTATCACGAATTTCCGCATGGAGCAACTGCCAGTGCAGTCTGAGGTACCTCTGCATTGGATTGGTGCTACCCCTGCCACGCCCCAGCCGTCAACCTTTGGTGTGCCTTTTGCTCAGGGCGAACTGAAGAAGGTGACCGATGCCCGTCAGTTTGCTGCGGCCGACTGTTGGCCTTTGGCCTACTGGCCCGATGGGTCTGTCAAGTGGATGGGCGTGTCTGGTGTCTTCCCAGCTCAGAAAGAGGGCACACTCACGGTGAAGGACCTGGGGCGCCAGTTGTATATCGCCAACCAGCACCTGCAGGTGTTTATTCCTAAGCAAGGCGACAACTTCCTCGATAGTATGCTGGTGGATGGACTGAAGGTTGGCAGCGGTGCTACCTTGGTGGCCACCACCACAAAGGGTCGTTACACGGCCAAGGTCGAGCATGCTACGATAGAACGACAGGGAAAGGCCTCTGCCGTGGTGAAAGTGACCGGGCGTCACGGAGGAAAAGACGGTCGCCGCTGGCTACCTTTCACCCTGCGTCTCTACTTCTGGCAAGGCACCGACCAAGTGAAGCTTGTTCACTCTTTTATATATGATGGTGAGCAGTCGCGCGACTTCATCACCTCGTTAGGTGTCCGCTTTGGCGTGCCCATGCGTACCGAGGCCTACAACCGTCATATAGCCTTTGCCGTGGATGGCGACTCGCTGTGGCACGAACCTGTACAACCGCTCGACGGTCGCCGCACACTATCGAGAGATACCAACTGGCAGGCGCTGCAGATGCAGCAAGAGCGCATTCCTGCACCAGAAACCTTCGACGAGCAGGGGCAGACGCTGCTCAGCGAGTGGGCACAGTGGGACGGCTTCCGTCTGTCGCAGCTCACCGATAATGCCTGGTCTATCCGTAAGCGAGCCACCGACCGTAGTCCGTGGATAGGTACGCTGACGGGCTGTCGTGCCACAGGACAAGCGTTCGTGGGCGACACCGAAGGTGGTATCAGTCTGCGCCTGACCGACTTCTGGCAGAGTTATCCTTCCACCATCCAGGTGGACCGTGCCCGCAGTAATGAGGCCCAACTCACCATGTACCTGTGGTCGCCCGAGGCAGAAGCGATGAACCTGTGCCACTACGACACCATTGCTCACGGCCTGTTGTCTAGCTACGAAGATGTGCAGGAAGGCATGAGCACGCCCTATGGCATCGGTCGTACCAGTGAACTGTGGTTGCAGCCCTACACCGGGAAACCTCAATATGATACTCAGATGGGCAACTATCAACTATTGCCTACCCCCGAATACCTACATAGCAAGCGCGCCTTCGGCATCTGGTCGCTGCCCACGGCCAACCGCGAGGTGGAGGAGCGACTGGACGACTATATCACCATCTTCCAGCGCGAGACGGAGCGCTGCAAGTGGTATGGCTTCTGGAACTATGGCGATGTGATGCATGCCTACGATGAGGAACGTCATGAGTGGCGCTACGATGTGGGTGGCTTTGCCTGGGACAATACAGAGTTGGCGTCGCCCATGTGGTTGTGGTATAGTTTCCTGCGCAGCGGACGTGCCGACATCTGGCGCATGGCCACGGCCATGACCCGCCACAACAGTGAGGTGGACACCTATCACATCGGTCCCTTTGCCCCGCTGGGCAGCCGACATAACGTGAGCCACTGGGGCTGTGGCGCCAAGGAGGCGCGCATCTCGCAGTCGGCCTTCTTGCGCTTTTTCTACTACCTCACTGCCGATGAGCGTACGGGCGATCTGATGCATGCACAGACCGACTGCGACACGCTGCTCTATCATCTAGACCCCATGCGTCTGGCCGAACCTCGTTCGCTCTATCCCTGTCAGGCCCCGGCTCGACTGCGTATCGGTCCCGACTGGCTGGCTTATGCCGGCAACTGGATGACAGAGTGGGAACGTACGGGCAATCGTCGTTATGCCGACAAGATCAAAGTGGGGCTGCAGTCGATGGCTGCCCTGAAGCATGGGCTCTTCACGGGCAATAAGGCGTTGGGCTATGACCCTGCTACAGGACGAATCACCTACGAAGGACCAGACAGTCTGCTTAACACCAACCACCTGTGTACCATTATGGGAGGCTTTGAACTGATGAACGAGCTGATGCCGATGCTGCCCTCACCTCAGTTCGAGAGTGTTTGGCTTGACCACGCCCGTCGTTACCGTGAGATGGCTCTGAAGGTCAGTGGCAACAAGTTCCCAGTGCGCCGTCTCGATGCCTATGCGGCATGGAAAGACCGCGATGTGGAGCGCCGTGCACACGTGTGGCAGTCGCTGTTGGCACCCGCCAAGGGCATCTCTACCAACGATGCCGCATTGTGGTCGCTCGATGCTATCTATATGTTGGAAGTATTTTAACTCTTTATATTTATAAACAACAATGAAAAAGAACATGATGATTTGGGCAGCTGCCGCCATGATGATGGCCAGCTGCGGTTCGATTGCACTGAACCAAGATGCAACATCGACAGTAACTAACAATGCCACAACGGCTGCTACCAACGTGCTGGGCAGCGTGATGCAGGCTGCAACCAACGGACAGGCTCTGAGCAATATGTTCCAGAGCGTGCTGGGCCTCGACAAGATGACCGAGAAGAGCATCGTTGGCACTTGGAAGTACAGCTCTCCTGGTTGCGCCTTCACCTCTCAGCAGCTGTTGGCTCAGGCTGGTGGCGAGATTGCTGCCCAGCAGATCAAGGAGAAGATGCTGCCCACGTTCACCAAACTGGGTGTGAAGGCTTCTAACACCACCATCACTTTCAACGCAGACAAGACCTTTGCTGCACAGATTGCTGGCAAGAAGCTGAGCGGTACTTACACCTTTGAACCTTCTACGGGCAAGGTGGTGCTGTCAACACTGCTGCTCAATGTGACCTGCTATGCCAAGAAGAATGCCGATGGTATCGGTCTGCTCTTCGAGTCAACCAAGCTACTCACACTCTTCCAGACCATGTCTGCACTGAGTGGCAACAAGACCATGAACACCATCAGCGACCTGTCTAAGAACTACGATGGTCTGCGCATGGGCTTCGACTTCAAGTAATTGAAGCAATCATTCCACGATAGTGCCGCCTTTGGCCCGTTAAAGTGTCGCTTTGACTGGCTGAAGGTGGCACTATTGTATGCTAGAAGTGCCACTTTGACAATGCAATACGGCAGCTATTGTTGCGGTAGAAGATGCGAATTGCATCAATTAACTGTAGAAAAAGCGATTTCGTTGCCATAGAAGTTTTGCTATGTGGCGCAAAATGATTAATTTTGCACCCTTGAACATATTGATACTTAATTAAATAATATAAACGCAAAGGAAATTATTATGGCAAAGAAAGCGCTATTGATGATTCTCGATGGATGGGGAATCGGTAAGCATGGTAAGGGCGATGTGATCTTCAACACTCCCACACCTTACCTCGATTTGTTGACTGCTACTTCGGCTCACTCACAGCTCATGGCTTCGGGCGAAGATGTTGGTCTGCCCGACGGACAAATGGGTAACTCGGAGGTTGGTCACCTGAACATCGGTGCTGGTCGCATCGTTTATCAGGACCTGGTAAAGATTAACCGTGCCTGCAAGGATGGTTCTATCGTTGAGAACCCCCAGGTGAAGGCTGCTTATACCTATGCTAAGGAGAACGGTAAGAAGTTACACCTGATGGGCCTCTGCTCTGACGGTGGTGTGCACTCAAGCCTTGATCACCTCTTCAAGCTCATCGAGGTGGGTAAGCACTATGGACTGAAGAACCAGACCTTCGTACACTGCTTCATGGATGGTCGTGACACCGACCCCAAGAGCGGTAAGGGCTTTATTGAGCAGGTAACTAAGGTGTGTGCCGACAACGACGCTGCCATCGCTAGCATCATTGGCCGTTTCTACGCCATGGACCGCGACAAGCGCTGGGAGCGCGTGAAGGAGGGTTATGACCTCATCGTGAATGGCACTGGTAAGCAGGCTACCGATATGGTGAAGGCCGTAGAGGAGAGCTATGCCGACGGCGTAACCGACGAGTTTATCAAGCCTATCCACAACAGCGCCGTGAACGGATGCATCGAAGAGGGCGACGTAGTGATCTTCATCAACTTCCGTAACGACCGTGCTAAGGAGCTCACCGTGGTACTGACTCAGCAGGATATGCCTGAGCAGGGCATGAAGACCATCCCCGGACTGCAGTACTACTGCATGACGCCATACGATGCAAGCTTCACTGGTGTGAACATCCTCTTCCCCAAGGAGAACGTAGAGAACACACTGGGCGAATACCTGTCTCAGCAGGGTAAGAAACAGCTGCACACCGCCGAGACCGAGAAGTATGCACACGTAACATTCTTCTTCAACGGTGGTCGTGAGCAGCCCTACGAGGGTGAGGACCGCATCCTGGTTCCTTCTCCAAAGGTGGCTACCTACGACCTGAAGCCTGAGATGAGCGCCTTCGAGGTGAAGGATAAGCTGGTGGCAGCTATCAACGAGGCTAAGTATGACTTCATTGTGGTGAACTTCGCCAACGGTGATATGGTGGGCCACACGGGTGTTTACAACGCTATCGCTAAGGCTGTATGGGCTGTTGACAACTGCGTGAAAGACGTGATCGAGGCTGCTAAGGCCAACGACTACGAGGCTATCATCATTGCCGACCACGGAAATGCCGACAACGCTATCAACCCCGACGGAACACCTAACACGGCTCACTCGCTGAACCCTGTTCCTTTCATCTATGTGACCAACAACAACTCGGCTACGGTGAAGGACGGTCGTCTGGCCGACGTGGCTCCTTCTATCCTCCACATCATGGGACTGGAGAAGCCTGCCGACATGACTGGCGAGAACCTGATTCAGGACTAAGCTGAAAGAACCAGTATGATAAATAGAAAAACGTGAGTCTCCAAACAGGGGACTCACGTTTTTCTTATGACCTCTCCTAACCTCCTCTAAGAGGAGAAATTCTGGGAGCTATTGTGCTATTGATTCGTCTTCGAGAACGGGTGTTGCCTCTTCGTCTGTTTGTAGTTGTGACTTATCGACGGGCTTTGACAGCGACTTGCTGGCCAACAGTAGTGCCACGTAGCCTGCAATGGCGATGATGGTGGCCCAGATAATGACGTAGAGGGCGATGGTGACGGCCAGTCCGCCAATGAAATAGACGGCCAGCGTCAGACTGAAGTTGGTCCAGTCTTTACCGCCCTTGATGGTGGCATAGACGGCTAGTCCCACCTGCGCCAGTTGGGGAATGGCGATGATGGTGATGGCCCACCAAGGATGGCCGTGCGAGTAGAGCAAGAAGGCCAGTAGCGCACTGATGGGCAGGCCGATGAGCCCCCACAGCCATGAGCACTCGCGCTGGGCATGCTCGTTGGCCAGGTCGAGGGTGCGCTTAAACAGTTTCACCTGATAGAAGAAGATGGTGATGATGAGTGCACCGTTGATGATGGTCCACAGCCAGCCCACCTCGCTGGGGCGTACAAACCAGATGCGCCTTTCGGCAAACAGAAACTGCGTCAGTTCGAGCAGGCTGAGCACGATGAAGAGTGCCACCTGTGCATAGACGGTGTTCTTGCTGCTGCGCTCTCTGTCCTCACGGTTCAACTGTCCCACGGCGATGAGCAGCAGGCCCACGAAGAAGATGCCCCATACGGGCCATTCCCAGTCGTGATGAAAGATGAACGTGTCGAGATAGTTGGTAATGTTGTTAAGGAAATCCATATTCATTTGGTTTTAAGTTTGACGTTCAGTGTGGTGTTAGGTTGCGGCCTATCAGTGATGCAAATATACTACTTTTTGTTGAATAGGCCATGTTTATTGGGAAAAAGTTTGTAACTTTGTGGGCAAAACAGACATGACAAGACGATGAACGTACAGATAGAGGAAACGTGGAAACAGCACCTGCAAGGTGAGTTTGAAAAGCCCTACTTCGGACAGTTGACCGACGGTGTGAGGCGTGAGTATGCCGCAGGGGCGTGCTATCCTCCGGGCAAGTTGATCTTCAATGCCTTCAACCTGTGTCCGTTTGACCAGGTGAAGGTGGTCATCATCGGTCAGGATCCCTATCATGAGCCGGGTCAGGCCCATGGACTGAGCTTCTCGGTGCAGGACGGGGTGGCCTTTCCCCCTTCGTTGCAGAACATCTTCAAGGAGATACACGATGACCTGGGCACACCCATGCCGACGTCGGGCGACCTGAGTCGCTGGGCCCGTCAAGGCGTGTTGCTGCTCAATGCCACACTGACCGTGCGGGCACACCAGGCCAACAGCCATGCTTCGTTGGGATGGCAGCACTTCACCGATGCAGCTATCAAGGCGCTGGCTTCGTCGCGCGAACATATAGTATATATGCTGTGGGGTGGCTTTGCCCGCTCTAAAGCTGCGATGATCGACCGCACTCGCAACCTCGTCCTGGAGTCGGTTCACCCCTCACCACTATCGGCCAACCGTGGTGGCTGGTTCGGTCAGCATCAGTTCTCGCGCTGCAACCAGTATCTGGCACAAGTAGGCGAGACCCCCATCGAGTGGTAGGGAGAATAGGTTAGTTTTCCTCACTCATAATTATCAATTGTCAATTGTCAATTATCAATTAAAATGAACATCCCTCCCATCATACAAATAGGCGATATCCTCATCTCTTCGGATATCATTACTGAGAAATTTTGTTGCGACTACGAAACCTGCAAGGGCATTTGCTGCGTGGAAGGCGATGCCGGTGCGCCGGTGACCATCGATGAAGTGATGGAGATAGAGAACAGTACTGATGTGGTGTGGGATGACTTGTCGGCCTCGGCACAGAGCGTGATTGACCAGCAAGGTGTGGCCTACACCGACCAGGAGGGCGATCTGGTGACCAGCATTGTGGGCGGCAAGGACTGCGTCTTTACGTGTTATGATGGCGATAATTGTCTCTGTGCGCTGGAAAAGGCCTACCGAAAAGGTCTGACGGGCTACTGTAAGCCCATCAGTTGTGCACTGTATCCTATTCGCGAGAAGGTCTTTTCGGATGGAACGGTGGCCCTGAACTATCACCGTTGGAATATCTGTGAGTGCGGACGCAAAAAAGGGAAGGCTCTTGACCTTCCCGTATATCAGTTTCTGAAAGAACCGCTGGTTCGCCGCTTTGGCGAGGAGTGGTATCAGGAACTCTGTGACGTGGCACAGATGCTTCTTTCTTCTGACAACCAGAAGGAATAATCATCAGTTCTTCCTATAGTCGCTAGGACTCATACCCGTATGCTCCTTGAAGTACTTTCCCATGAATGACTGATTGGGAAAGTTAAAGTCGAGGGTAATCTCCTTGATGCTCTTGGTGCTGTTCTTCAGCGCCAGGCGCAGTTCCAGTGTCACATAATTGTCTATCCACGTGTTGGGTGTGCGTCCGCTGACGTTCCTCACCGACTGGCTGAGGTACTTAGGCGTGATGTTCATCTGTTGCGCATACCAGCTGACGCGACGCTGCTGGCGACAGTTCTCCTCTACCAAACGGATGAAGCGAGTGAAGATGATATCGCTGCGTGTCTGGTGGTCTTCCTTGATCGACTGGGCGCGATAGATGATGTTGCTCAGGTCATAGAACATGGCCAGGATGAGTGTGCGCATCAGTTCCTTGTGGAAGTGGTTCTGCGTCTCGGTGATTTTCTTGTTCAGAATCTTGAAGTCATCGTGGAACATCTGCTGTTCCTGTTCCGACAACGACATCACGGGGTGATAGCGGGAATAGAGGAAGAGGGCAGAGATGTCGCTCACCTCGCGAATCACCTCGTAGAAGAACTTCATGCTGAGCGCCATGCCCACGCATTCAAAGTCGTCCGACGAGGTGACATGATCCACCACATGGCGGTCGGAGACAATGATGATGTCACCCTGATTGATGATTTTCTCTTCGGTGTCGAGCATATAGCGGGCACTGCCTTTCTGGCAGAGGCCAATCACGATGAAGTTCAGACGGCGTGGCTCTGTCATCTGTGGCAGATTGGTCACGTCCGACAACAGGATCAGATCATCATTGAGCGATGCGCTTGTGCCCCATTGCTTAACCTTTTCAAAGTCTGATAATGCAATCTTTTTATCCATTCAGTTTCTTTATTTGCTTTTGTTTTAGTCGGAAAGTCTTGCTCTTTCCGTTGTATTTCATGGTGATAATGCCACCCTTGTCTGCCTTGATGGTGGCCGAGGTAATCTTGCCTTGCTTCCATGTGGCGTCAATCTCGTAGCCGCCACGGGCACGCAGGCCTTTCACTTCGCCTTCAGACCATGTCTTGGGCAGGGCAGGAAGTAGTTCTATGATAGTCTGTGGTTCTGCATCAAACTGCACGTTGCTCTGCAGCAGCATCTCGCAAACGCCGGCGGTGCCACCGAAGTTGCCGTCAATCTGGAAGGGCGGATGGGCATCAAACAGGTTGGGATAGGTGCCACCGCCCTGACCCTTTCGGCGCGGTCCGGCAGGAACATATTCCAACAGCTTCTGATAGATATGGAAGGCTTGCTCGCCTTTGTGCAGACGTGCCCACAGGTTGATGCGCCAGCCGGTGCTCCAACCGGTGGTCTTTTCGCCCTTTTGTATTAGGGTCTGCTCGCAGGCCGTCAGCAGGTCGCTGGCTGTTCCGGCATATCCCAGCTGCGATGGTGTGGCAGTGGGTGTGATGTGATGACCGGGGTAGAGACCGATGAGGTGACTCTGGTGGCGGTGGTGCGGGTCGTAGTCGCGCCAGTCGTGGTACCACTCGTTGAGGTCGCCATCCTTTCCAATGGTGTATGGGTGCAGACGAGGCAGCACCTCTTCAAGCGCTGTGATGTCATCGCCACACAGACGGCCGGCAGCGATGGTGTTGATGAACAGCTCGCGAATGATAGCCAGGTCGGCCGTACCGCCATAGCATGTCATGCCATGATAGCCACCGTCGGTGACATATTCGTTTTCGGGCGAGGTGCTGGGAGCGGTGATCAGCTCCTGTGGGGTGTGAGGATTCTCGATGAGCCAGTCCTTACAGAAGTCGGCAGCGCCTCTCATCAGTGGGTAGGCCGTGGTCTTGAGGTACTGCAGGTCTTGTGTGAAGAGGTATTTCTCCCACAGTGTTTCCACTAGCCAGGCACCGCCTAGTGGCCAGTTGGCCCATTCGGGCTTCTCGTTCTTCTCGCCCACGGGGTTAGCCATGGCCCAGAGATCACTGTTGTGGCCTGCCGACCAACCGTGTTCTATGCCGTAATAGTTCTTGGAAGTGTAGCGTCCATTCTCGGCTAAGGCCTTGACAAAGCCATCGATAGGCATCGCCATCTCTTGAAGGTTGGCAGCAAAGACGGGCCAGTAGTTCTCCTCCAGGTTGATGTTGATGGTGTAGTTGCCGCGCCAGGGTGCCTGAAGATGTGGGTTCCACAGTCCCTGCAGGTTGGCTGGGACGGCCGGCGTGCGCGAGCAACTGATGAGCAGATAGCGTCCGTACTGGAAGAAAAGGGTCTCCAGATAGCGGTCGGCAGCGTCGTTGCCTTGATGATAACCTTTCAGCAGCAGGTCGGTGGGAATGGCCAGAGGCTTTTTGTCGGCAGAGAGAGACAGCGCGAGGCGGTTGTAAAACTGCTGATAGTCGGCCAGATGGCGCTGGCGCACCTCCTCGAAGGTGACGTTCTTGGTGTGCCATATGCGGTCCATCGCTTCCTGGGTGTAGGGCGCTCCGTCTTTGACAGGGTGCTTGTCGAACCCGTTGAAGCTGGTGGCGTTGACGAAATAAACCACGGCCTCAGTCACACCTGTCAGTTGCAGGGTGCTGTCGGTGGCTTCCACCGTGCCGTCTTTATGGTTCACCTGCAGCAAGGCACAGAAATGAACGGTCTCCAGTTCGTTGCCTGTAGCATGGCCCGTGAGAGTCAGCTGGTTGCCTTTTGCCTTCACTTGATGGCTCAGCAGCGATGTCAGCTGAATCTCGGTATTGATCTGTTGAGGCTTTGATGCGCTGAGACGGATGGCGATGAGCTGGTCGGGAGCCGACGTCAGGTATTCGCGTGTATAGGTCACTCCACCTTTATTATAAGTAGTAAAAGCCACGGCAGAGTCAAGACTGAGCGAGCGGTGATAGTTGGTGACGGCTCCCGCTCTTTGATGATCTACGATATGCATGGTGGCCAGAGGCATATAGTAGCTGGAGTTATGTCCTTGCACATGCAGTTGCAGTGAGTCGGCTTTGCGATAGTCTTCGTTGAAGAGAGCCTTACGGATCTCAGGTATCCACTTCGATGCACCGGCATCTTCCTGGCGGTCGATAGGTTTACCGCTCCAGAGGGTGATGTCGTTGAGTTGGATGATGTCGTCACTGGGGTTGCCATAGATCAGGGCTCCCAATCTTCCGTTGCCTAAGGGCAGTGACTCTTCGAAATAGCGTGCGGGCTCATTGTACCACAGTCTCATGGGCAACTGCTGAGCAGAGGCTACAGCAGTTGCTAATGAGAGAAGGCATAACAGTTTTTTTCTCATTAATATAAGTATATTTTATAGTTCTTTACAGACCCTGGTGCTCCCTGTTCGGCGCGTGGCAGGTATTCCAGCGCTTTCACGTTCTGCTCCGATCCCAGGTCGATGACGATCAGGTGAGGCGCTGAGGTGCCTTTCTCCGTCTGCCAGTAGGTGGACTCTTGCAGGTCGAAGACCTTATCGCCCAGGTGGTTGCCGTTCTCATCCTCAGAGTTGGCATACTTCGTCTTCCATGGCTCGCGAGAGATGCGCTTACCGTCTTGTCCTTGCAGGTAAAGCTCAGCGATGGCCACACGGTCACCGTCCTTCTGTGCAGAGAGACATTCGATGGCGAGGTAGCGGCCCTTGGCGGTTTTACCGAAGTTGATGGTCTGCCAGCCGTTGCCAGCCTTGAAGGCACCCGTAGCCACCGGTGTAGCACTGTTCAAGTCGGGCTTGTCGCCAATGTTGTTGTGCTTGTTGCTCTTCTCCAGCTGCAGCTTGTTCAGCTCAGGCTCAGCCTGTCCCCAAACCACGGCCTCCTTTGGACCAACCACATCGAGCACGATGATCTCGTTCTTACCCTTCTTCAACCAGCAGCCAGGTACATAGAGCGTCTGCTGAGGGCCAATGCTCCAGATGCGGCCCATAGCGTGACCGTTCACATATACCTGTCCCTTGCCCCATGTCTCGAAGTTCAGGAACGTGTCGCCCACCTTCTTCAGCGTGAAGTAGCCGCGGTGGTAGCCAGGCTTCATGATATCGCCGAGCTTCTTAGATCCCTCGTAGCCCTGTATAAAGGCGAGCGCAGGAATACTTCCCTTCACCTTGCCTGTAGCAACCTGGTCGTTGACGCCCTTCACCATGTCAAGTGCCTTGATAGCCGTCTGATAGTCATCGGGAATAGCCACATTTAACCATTGCTTCGGCGTCAGCACCATCTCTACATCGTCGGTCTCAGTGGTCAGCGTGACGTTGCCGACAATGCCTTTGAAGTCCTTGATGGCGCGGCCGAAGTTGATGCGGCCCATACCTTCGACGATGATAATCAGTTCGGCACCTTTCTTCACGGCAGGTATAGTGAGCGACTTTTCGTTCTTCACGCGGTCAATCTTACCAATATATTTTTTGTCAATAAACACCTGCGCGAAGTCGTGGAACTCACCGCTGAGCACGCTCTGTGAAGTAATCTCGGGCAGGCGTGTAGAGTACATCATCGTGCCCCAGCCCATGTCCATCTCCTCGAAGGTCTTGGGTGCGCCTTTGACGGGCTTGGTCATGGCGGTCATGAAAGGTGCAAACTCCTTTAGCTCAAACTTTGGAATCGTGATGATGGGCATCGGAGCCTTAGGCACAGCGGGCATCTTCTTGCCGTCGTTGTATTTCGTCATCATCTTGCGCAGTTCCCAGAACTTAGGTGTGACATGACCATACTCGTTGATGGGCGCATCGTAGTCGTAAGAGGTGACATCAGGCGCAAAACCGGGCGAGTTAGCACCAGCCCAGTGACCAAACGAAGTTCCTCCGTGTGTCATATAGAGTGAGAACGAGATGCCCTTAGAGAGCATTTCGTCCATACCTTCTACCATATCCTTGGCAGGACGTGTCTCGTGGCGGGCGCCCCACTTGTCGAACCAACCGCTCCAGAACTCAGAGCACATCTTGGGTGCATTGGGGCGCAACTCACCCAAACGACGGAACTGCTGGTCGATGTTGGCACCAGTACCGAAGTTCATGGTCCATGTCAAGTCGTCAAGACCGTTCTTCTCGAAGTTGGAACTCCAGTCGCACTGAAACAGTGAGAGCTCCTTGCCATAGATGCCACGCAGACAGTCGCGAATCTCACTGACATAAGGCTTGTCCTCGCCATACGAGCCATACTCGTTCTCCACCTGAATCATGATAATGGGGCCGCCGTTCTGGATGGTCAGCGGTGCCAGTTGCTCACCCACCTTCTGTTCGAAGATTTTCACACGCTCCATAAAATAAGGGTCACGCTCGCGCAGACGGATATCTTTCTTCTTCAACAACCACCAAGGCAGACCGCCCATCTCCCATTCAGCACACACATAGGGACCGGGACGCACGATGACGTACATGCCGTTCTTCTGTGCCAGACGACAGAACGCAGCCACGTCGTTGTTGCCAGTGAAGTCAAACTGTCCCTCCTTCTGTTCGTGGATGTTCCAGAAGATATAGATACACACGGCATTCATGCCTAGTGCTTTACACATCTTAATGCGGTGTTCCCAGTAAGGACGAGGAATGCGAGGGTAGTGTACTTCGGCTGCTTTCACCACGAAAGGCTCACCGTTCAACAAGAAGGTCTTGTCGCCCGTTGTGAAAGAACCTGGTTTTACAGCGGCTTGTAGAGCAGTTGGTGCGAACATCAGCATTGCAGCAACTGCAAGTTTCTGCAGTAGTTGTTTCATTTTTGTTATCTCTATTAGTTACTAATATCCTATGTAGTTAGGTGTGCAAAAGTACTAAAAAACTTTCGTTTATAGTACTTTTAGAACAATTTTTTTGTTATTCTTTGATTATTCCATTCCTTTTTAATACTTTTGCATGAGATATGGACGAGAATAAGTATATAGACGAGGCTGTAGAGTTGTTGAAACAACTGATAGCCATACCGCGTGTCAGTCGCGATGAGACCGCTGCTGCCAACCACCTTGAAGCCGTGATGAAAGGGTGGGGACTGGCGGTGAACCGCTCGTGCAACAACCTCTGGGTGGTGGCCGACGATTATGATGAATCGCGCCCCACGGTGCTGCTCAATGCACACATCGACACGGTGAAGCCCGTGGCCACCTGGACGCGCGACCCACATCAGCCCTCCGTGGAGGATGGCTGCCTCTATGGCATTGGTTCCAATGACTGCGGTGGCGGTCTGGTGACGCTGCTGCAGGTGTTCCGTGTGATGGCGCAGCGCCCCCGCAACTATAACCTGGTTTATCTGGCTTCTGCCGAAGAGGAGGTCAGTGGCAAGAACGGTGTGGAGCATGCACTGCCCCTGTTGCCCCGGATCGACGTGGCTATCGTTGGCGAACCCACAGGTATGCAACCTGCTATTGCCGAGAAAGGTCTGATGGTGATCGATGGCTATGCCCATGGTGTGAGTGGTCATGCCGCCCGCAATGAAGGTGTGAATGCCATCTACGAAGCCCTCGACGACCTGTGCTGGTTGCGCGACTATCGCTTTACGAAGGAAAGTCCGCTGCTGGGCAATACCAAGATGACGGTGACACAGGTGGAAAGTGGCACCCAGCATAATGTCATCCCTGACCAGTTGCATTTCGTTGTTGACATCCGTACCAACGAATACTATCAGAACGAGTATGTCTTTGCCTTCCTCGAGAAGCACATGAAGCGCTGCGAACTCAAGGCTCGCTCGTTTCGTTTGCACTCGTCGCACATCAGCGAAACGCATCCGCTCATCCAGCGCTGCCTGCAGATGGGCATGGAACCCTTCGGTTCGCCCACACTCTCAGACCAGGCCCTGATGTCCTTCCCCTCGTTTAAGTTAGGCCCTGGCCAGTCATCACGCTCTCATTCAGCCAACGAGTTCATTCGTATCGACGAGATCTCGCAGGCATTTAATACCTACCTACAACTGCTCGATATCACCATAAACGAGGTCGATTGATGTGTTTCCACTATCAATCGACCTCCATGAAAAAACTTAGAAAATCAGTATCGTTATCTTCTTAACCACAGCATCGGGTTCAGTAGCTCGGTCCAGTTGCGCAGTTGGAACTGCATCATATTGGTGGATCCCAGCTTTCCTAATGCCTGGTTGGTTTTCACCTTCTGACCAGCCGCCACGCTGACGCTAGCCATACCGCTATATACAGAGATGTACTTGCCGTGGCGCACCATCACGATGTAGCCCTTGCCCGTGGCATACACCTTGGTCACCTCACCGTCGAACACACAGCGTGCCGACGCACCGGGCTGACCTTTCAGGTGCAGACCCTTACTGCTCAGGTGCACATGGCTCATGCCATCTACCACGTTAGAGCCGAAGCCGCGCACCACCTGGTAAGGACCCGTGATAGGCATAGGCAGCTTACCCTTGTTGCTGGCAAAGCTGCCACTCAGCTTCGCGTCGGCATCGGCAGCCATCAGCTTAGGCTCTGGTGCCGCCTTTCGTGCCTCCACAATCTCCTTCTCAGCAGTCTTTCGTTCCTCTTCAGCTCGCTTAGCACGTTCGTGTGCTGCCTTCTTCTCGGCCTCGTTTCTGGCTATGCGTGCCTCTTCGCGTGCCTTCGCCTCGCGTGCCTTTGCCTCGGCGATGCGTCGTTTGCGTGCTTCCTCCTCGGCTTTCTTCTTGCGAGCCAGTTCCTCCTGGCGTCGCTTCTCGGCTTCGATGCGTGCCTTCTCGCGTGCTATCTCCTCCTGTATCAGTCGTTCGATGCGTGCATCCAGCTCTGCCTCCTCCTTCTGTTGCTGGGCAATGATGCTAGCCACCGTCTTCTGTTCCTTCTGTAGCGAGGCCACCATCTTCTTCTGTTCGGTCTGTTGTTTCTCCAGCGTCTGCTTCTCGCGTTCGCCACGGTTCAGCAGGGTGGTCTTCTCGCTCTTCGTGTTTCTCAGCTCCTCCTGTTTGTTTTCTATCTGCGCCTGTTTCTGCTTCACTGCCTCGCCCTGAGCCCTCTGGTATGTGGCATACTCTTTCATGAAGCGCATGCGGCGATACATCTGGTTCACGTTCTTAGCGCTGAACACAAACATCAGCTTGTTCTCCACCTTACGGTTGCGATACATGTAGCGCATCGACTTGGCGTAGCGCTCCTGTCGCTCCACCAGTTCCTGGTGCAGGATGACCAGTTGTGAGTCCAGCACTTCGATGTGTGCACTCAGGTTGGTGATGTCAGAGTTGATACTGTCGATGGTGCGACGCTTCTCGCTGATCTCATTGTTCAGCACCAGCACGTCCTGCATGCGCTTTTTCACGTTGCGCTCCAGTTCCACCTGACGTTTCTTCTGAGCTGCGATGTTCTGTGAAATCTTCTTTCTCCTGTCCTGTAGCTGTTCCTTCTCGCTTTTCCTGGGTGCAGCCTTCCTGGTAGTCGTCTTCTTTTTGGCAGCTGTCTTCTTCTTTTTGGCCTGAGTCTGCGTGGTGGCAGGCTTACGGTGTGTCTGCGTCTTTCGCTGTTGGGCAGAAGACATGCCGAAGCACATGAGTACCATGAGCAGGAAACAGATTTTCTTCATATCGCAGTTATCCTTATTATATAGTGTCTTGATTATAGAGCCATGATGCGGCGCAGTATCTCCTCGGCATCCACCTCGCGGTATTTATTGCTGATGGTGGTGCGCGTCTCCCAGTCGCTATTCGTCTCCAGGTTGTTGAACTTCATGCCCATCTTCACCTGTTTGCTGGGTGTTGTCAGCGTGATCTTCATGTCGCTGGGGAAGTGTGTCTGTGCCAGAGGCTTGAAGCCCAGATACTCCCACGTGAGTTGCGAGTTGCCCTTATAGCTGTCGCGATACATGATGTTGGCAATCTTGATCTGACCGCTGTTGGGGTTGGTCAGCCAGCTGTAGCTCATCCTGTCTTTCTCCAGCGAGATGATGGCATCATCGTCGTTCAGCGTGGTCTGGAATCCCGTCATCTTCTTGCGGTTGAGGCTCTTCTCTCCGGGCTTGAACAGTTCGTTGTAGAACAGTGCCTGCAGCGTGTAGTAGTTCATGCCGCTGTTGCGCAGGAAGTCGATGTAGTTGTAAGGTGCACGCATATACATCTTGTTGATGCGGTCCATGATTAGCACATAGTCCTTGGTGAACTCGATGCGACCAGCCTCTACGAAGCCGAAGGCCATCAGTTGCAGGCGGATGACATCGTCGCGCTTAATGCGCAGGTTGCCCGTCAGCGACACCTGTTGCGGACCTATCTCAATAGAGAACTTCACTTTAGAACTGACAAACTGTGGGGCTTGCGAGTTCTCAGCTACTTTTGTCAAAATCTCGGCCTGAGCAAGGCTCTCGGTGACCTGAGGAGTTGGCTGGGTGACCACTTGCTTCTTCGAAAAACAGGCAGTCAGCAGCAGCGGTGCTACCAGGATGACCGCTTTGGCGTAGTTGAATAGTTTCATTGCTTGATGTATTTTTTGCGTTTTATTTTTCTAATAAGAATCTTGTTCTTGGGGTCTAGCTCCAATGCCTCTTTCCACATTTTCAGCGCACCCTCCGTGTCGCCGTTCATGATGTAGATGTCGCCAGCATGCTCTTTCAGCACACCGCCAATCACAGAATCGTTCTGCAGGGCCTGGTCAATGTAGATGCGAGCCTCGGCATAGCGCTGTTGCATGAACAGGATCCAGGCGTAGGTGTCCAGATAGGTAGAGTTCTTCGGTTCGGCCTTGATGGTCTTATAGCTCATCTGCTCGGCCTCGTCCAGTCGGGTGCCCTTCACACTCAGGTAGTAGGCATAGTTGTTCAGACAGCCAATGTTGTCGGGTTTCCACTGCAAGCAAGAGTCGTAGGCAGCGAAAGCCTCGCGTTCGCGCATCTTCTGGAAGAGCAGGTCGCCCATCACGGCGTAGAAGTCTGACACGATCTCCGTAGAGCTCTCTTCGTTGATTACGCTGATGCCGTTCTGGAATGCCTCCAGCGCATGGTCGGTGTCGCCCTTATTATAATAGGCAATGCCCTGATAGTAGTAGAAGGCCATCTCCTCGGGGTTATACTGTCGTGCTGCCTGACACAGGCTGATGACGCGGTCTTTGTCCTCGTCGTCCCAGGCATACTGCACCAGATGCAGACGTGCCGAAGCACGGTCGGGGGCCAGCATCAGCACCTGTTCCAGTGCCTTTGCGATGTCTTCGCGTGGCATCTGCTTCAGGTCCATATAGGCCGCTTTCATCTCGGCGATGTCAGCATCGGGCTGAGGCACGTTGAGCATCGAGTCGAAGAGGGTCAGTATCTGCGTGCTGTCGCCGCCGCTCTGTTCGTTCTCGCTGATCAGTTGGCGCAGCTGCATCACCTTATCCTCGGTGTTAGCCTTGGGGTTCAGCAGGATGCAGCGTGTCAGTGAGTCCACCGCCTCGGCATCCTCCATGCTGATGAAGTAGTTACGCAGCGTCTGCTGAGCCTTGACGTGGTCGGGCTCCTCCTCCAGTATCTTCATCAGCACGTCGTGTGCCAGTTCGTTGTCACCGTTGGCCAACAGCGTGTTGGCATAGATGGTGCGGTAGTTCAGGTCGTTGGGGTATTGGTCAGACAAAGCCTTGATTTCCTCCAGCGCCTTCTCGTGGTCGCTCATCTGGAAGTACAGGCCGCTCTTAGCCAGCGAGATACGTTCCGACTTGCCATCAATAGCCTCCATGCGGTCCAGCACATCGATGGCCTTCTCGAAGTTCTTCTCCTGCAGGTACAGGCGGTACAGCATCTCCAGGAAATCCTGTCGGCTCTTGTCTGTGGCATACATCCGCTCCAAGACGTCGATGGCCTCGGCATAGTTCTGCTTCGCGATGTAGGCATGTGCCAGCGTCTCCATGTAGGTCTTGTTGGCCGGTTCCAGTTCGGTGGCATGCTTGAAGTGCTCGATTGCCTTGTCGGGCGCCTTGATCTCAGAGTAGTATTGCGCTAGGAAATAGTAGGCCTCAGAAGCCTGTGGGTTCAGTTCCAGACTGCGTTGCAGCAGGTCGAAGGCCGCATCGTGTTGGCCCTTTTGGCGCTGCAGCATCGCTTCGTGGAAGTAGATATCATACTTGCGCAGCGAGTCGGTCTGGGCTGTGGTGCCCAGACAGCACAGAAAAGCTGCCAGTATGCCTAAAGTCTTTCTCATTTCACACCGGTATGTCCATATCCACCTTCGCCACGTTCGGTCTCGTCGAGCACGTCAACCTCGATGAATTCGGCCGTTTCGTGACGTGCAATCACCATTTGGGCAATGCGCTCGCCATCGTTGATGACAAAGGGCTCGGCCGACAGGTTGATGAGCAGCACGCCCACCTCGCCGCGATAGTCGGCATCGATGGTGCCGGGCGAGTTCAATACCGTGATGCCCTTCTTCAAGGCCAGTCCGCTGCGCGGTCTCACCTGTGCCTCATAGCCGGCGGGCAGAGCGATGTGCAGGCCCGTGGGAATCAGCTTGCGCTCCATGGGTTTCAGTTCGATAGGAGCGTCGATATTTGCACGCAGGTCCATGCCAGCGCTCAATGCGGTGGCATAGGCCGGAAGTTGTTGGTGTCCTTTGTTTACGACTTTAATCTTCATACGCGTCATGTATGTGTGTTATATAAGGTGCAAAATTAGTAAAAACAATTGAATCAGCCATAAATTTTCTGCTAAATTGTGTTTTTATGCTGAAAATGTTGTACTTTTGTAGCCATGAAGATGAATTGGGAAAAACTGATTTCTAATTGTCGACTCGGACAAGAACATCGTCATCTGGAACGTCATGATGACCGTACGGAGTTTAAACGCGACTACGACCGACTGATCTTTTCGGCTCCATTCCGTCGGTTGCAGAACAAGACCCAGGTGTTCCCCTTGCCTGGCAGTATCTTTGTGCACAACCGACTGACGCACTCGCTCGAGGTGGCCAGCGTCGGCATGTCGCTGGGCAACGATGTGGCTGCGGCCTTGTCGGCACGCGGAGAAAAGGGCCCTTTTGTTGGTGAAATCGGTCAAATTGTGGCCACAGCCTGTTTGGCGCACGACCTGGGCAACCCGCCTTTCGGCCATTCCGGCGAGAAGGCCATCCAGACATTCTTCACCGAGGGTAAAGGTGCCTATCTGCAAGAGAAGGTGTCGCCAGAGTTCTGGTCGGACATTACCCGCTTTGAC
Organism: Xylanibacter brevis P6B11; assembly: GCF_000621825.1. Taxonomy (NCBI): domain Bacteria; kingdom Pseudomonadati; phylum Bacteroidota; class Bacteroidia; order Bacteroidales; family Prevotellaceae; genus Xylanibacter; species Xylanibacter brevis. The sequence goes on along the minus strand of NZ_KK211352.1, from coordinate 124,265 downwards.
GGTAATGCCAACGCCTTCCGTCTGCTCACCCATAGCTTCAAAGGGCGTCGAAAGGGTGGCTTTGCCATGACCTACAGCACGCTGGCTTCCATCGTGAAGTATCCCTATCCTTCGTATGCTGCCAAGAAAAACAAGTTCGGTTTCTTCACGCCCGAGCACAACGACTATGTCACCGTGGCCAACATGCTGGGCATTCCCCGTCTGAAGACAGAAGACGGTGTCGAGCGCTGGGCACGTTATCCGCTGGTCTATCTGGTGGAGGCTGCCGACGATATCTGCTATGAGATTATGGACCTCGAGGATGCCTACAAGTTGAAGATTCTGAACCTCGCCGAGGCGAAGGAACTGATGCTCTCTTTCTTCGATGAAATGGGAAAAAAACACATCATGCAGCGCATCGATGAGGAGCTGCTCTACGACCCCAACGAGCAGATACAGTACCTGCGTGCCTGCGTCATCGGACTGCTGGAGCACGAGTGCTACCAGACATTTATGGCCCACGAAGACGAGATTTTGGAGGGTACCTTCCAAGGCTCGCTCATCAATCATATCTCTGAGGTGCCGCGTCAGGCCTATGTCCATTGTGCTGAGGTCTCGAAGAGTCGCATCTATCGCAGTAAACCGGTGCTCGATGTGGAGTTGTCGGGTTATCGCATCATGGCCACGCTCATGGAACTGATGGTCGAGGCTATCGAGCATCCCGACCGCTATTACTCTCAGCAGCTGATTGGACGTGTGTCGAGCCAGTATGAGATTGAACACGAAGACTTGGAAGTTCGCCTCATGGCCGTCATCGATTACATCAGTGGCATGACCGATGTCTATGCCCTCGATGTCTATCAGAAGATCTGTGGTATCTCGTTGCCTATCATTTAAACTTGATTTTTCATAGCCAAAAGGTACATGAATGGTGCTGTTGTTGTGGCTGAATAAACAACTGATTCAGCCCCTTTTAGCACCTGCTAGTGCCCCTTTTGTTTTCCTATACTTTTCGTTTCGTTTTTGTTCTAGGGGCTAGAAAGTTCATTTCTAGAGTCTAGAATGGGTCAATCTAGGGTCTAGAATGGCAGCGTCTAGAGTCTAGAATGATGCGTTCTAGACTCTAGATGAGGACCAAAAGTGGCACTATTGCATGATAAAAGTGGCACTATTGCAAAACAATAGTGGCTGTATTGGTTTGTAAAAGGGCTGATGTGGGGATACAATTGAGGCCAAAACAGAATGCGTTTTGGCCTCAATCATTATTTAGTTCTTTTCCTTGTAGATGACCTTGTTGGCACCGCTCGTGATCTTCAGCGCCTCGGGGTGATCCTTGATGAACGAGTCGATGTGGCGCACGCGCTTCTCTTCAAGTATCTCGTCCATGGCAATCAGGATGCCAGTCTCTTCCACGTCGCCGAAGCCATAGTTGATAGCTGTGCCGAACAGTTTCATGGTGGGCGAGAGACTCATGTAGGCATTCACCAAAGGTGGAATGTTATAGCCCAACTTGCGAATCTCGCGGTTCAGTATCTTATAGTCTTCTTTGAATGAATCCTCGCAGAACAGGCGTTTCATGTCCTCCTCGTTAGCCTCGATTTTTAGCGGTTTCATCGGGATGACAAGCTTTTCTTTGTCGTCGAAGTGCTTCTTTAGGAAATACAGAATCATGTCGCGTCCCTCACGGATGTATGAGGGATACATGGTCATCTTGCCGAAGAAATATTTCACGTTGGGCATGATGACCGTCAGGGCGCCCAGTCCATCCCACAGATTGTCGAGCGCAAACAAACTCTTGGCTCCCATCTTCGAACTCTGATAGGGCAGGCTTACAAACGAACGGCCCAGCTCGATGGTGTAGGGCATATACTCCTTGAGGAACTTTTCCGAGAAGTGGAACATGTGGCTGGTGGCCAGGTGGGGCTGACCATTACTGTCTATGTCCCATTTGTTGCCCTCCAGATAGCGGTAGCCGCCAATGATCTCCTCGGCCTCTGGGTTCCAGACGATGAGTTGCTTGTAACAGTTCTCGCAAGTGTCGAACTCGTCGATGTCCACCTCTTTGCCGGTGCCACCTCCCGCTTCGCGGAAGGCAATCTCGCGCAGTCGTCCTATTTCGCGCATCACGTTAGGGGCATTATGTGCCGTGACAACATAGATCAGGTTGTTGCTCTTGTTGGTCATGCGCAACTGTCGCTCAGGTGTGAGTTCGCTCTTGAGCACTTCGACGGGTATTGGATCAATAATCGGCTGTTCCATGTTTTCGTTTGCTTGTATCTTTATCGTGCTAATTCGTAAACTTGTTTTTTGACTGTTTTAGCCCACTCTGCTGGTGTCTTGTCGTTGGTGAACGACTCCCAGGGTATGGGTTTACCAAATGTGATTGTAAAAGTGTTGCCCGTGTTCTTAAACATCTCGTCGGCCAGGAAGAGCATCGCAATGTTCACCTTCTTCACGTAGCGGTCGCTGATGTTCGAAAGTCGGTAGAAGAAGTTGCTGTTGTGTCCCTCGAAATAGACGGGGACCACGTCGCGGTGGGTCTCGATGCTCTTGGCAATGAACGTCTTCTTCCACTCCAGGTCGCAAATCTTGCCGTTGCGCTTGCGCGAGCAGAGACCTGCAGGAAACATCAGTATGTGCGTGTCGGCCTGAAAACCAGCCTCAATCATGGCGGGGAAGTTGCGCGACTGCTTGCCAGTCTTGTTGATGGGGATGCACAGCGGCGCCAAGCCGGGCAGGTTCATCAGCAGGTCGTTGACCAGATAGCGGAAGTTGTCGTCGTAGTGCTCGCCGATGACAGAGCCGATAGCGATGCCGTCGATGCCCCCCAGTGGGTGATTGCTCACGAATGTATAGCGCTTGGGGTCGTCCTTGGCGGGCAGGTTCTCCAGTCCTTTTACCTCGATCTTCACGTTCAGGAAGTCGATAGCAGCCTTTAGCCATGGTGTGCCTTGCAGATTGCGTGCACTCCAAAGGAAGGTGTTGATCTGGTCTTCATGAACGATGTGCTTCAGCCACCAGACGAGAGGTCTTGGCACCCAACGGGCTTTGCTGCCCATTTTGCCTTTCAGTACCTTGTCTATATCGATGGTCTTCTCCATGCGTGTCTTTATTTTAACGGCATGCAAAAGTACTCAAAAACTTTCATTTTCAGCACATTTTTGCCTTAAAATGTGCAATTTTACATTAATTAAGATAATTTAGTGACATTGCACAAAAATGACCAAGTGTGTAATGCTATGTATTAAAAAAAGAAAAAATGATTTTTTTTAGTTGTTTGATGAAAATTTGTGGGGAAATGTGGGGGATTGTGGAGGAAAATGATTACTTTTGCATCCGAGACTCTATAATTATTGTTCGCATGCGATTTTTAGGTAACATAGAAGCAAAAACCGACGCCAAAGGACGCGTCTTTCTGCCGGCCACCTTCCGAAAGGTGCTGCAGGCAGCAGGCGATGAGGTGCTGGTGATGCGCAAGGATGTGCATCAGAAATGCTTGGTGCTTTACCCGGAATCGACGTGGAACCGCCGCATGGATGCGCTACTGGAGCGAATCAGCGAGTGGGACGACATGGGTCAGCAGGTGTTGAGACAATATGTCTCAGAGGCCGAGGTGCTGACGCTCGACGGTAATGGTCGTTTTCTGATTCCTAAGCGCTATCTGCAAATGGCAGAGATCGAGCAGTCGGTGCGCTTCATTGGCATGAACGATGCCATTGAGATATGGGCCACCGAGAAGACCTCCGAGCCATTCCTGAGTCAGGAGGAGTTCTCTCAGAAACTGAAGCAAATCATGAATAGCGGGGTGAAAGAAGGATGATCAAGACGGCTGAAACATATCATGTGTCTGTATTGCTGAAAGAAAGCGTAGAGGGGTTGGCTATACGTCCTGACGGCGTCTATGTGGACGTGACGTTCGGCGGTGGCGGTCACTCGCGTGAGATCCTGCAGCACCTGTCGGCCGAGGGTCATCTGTACAGTTTCGACCAGGATGCCGATGCAGAAAACAACATCGTGGCCGACGAGCGATTCACCTTCGTGAGGAGCAATTTCAGATATCTCAAGAACTGGATGCGCTATTATGGCGTAGAACAGATAGACGGTCTGCTGGCAGACCTGGGCGTGTCGTCGCACCACTTCGATGATGCAGAGCGCGGTTTCTCGTTCCGCTTCGATGCACCGCTCGACATGCGTATGAACAAGCGTGCGGGCATGACGGCTGCCGACGTGGTGAACGACTACGACGAACAGCGCCTGGCCGACGTGTTCTACCTCTACGGAGAACTGAAGAACGCCCGCAAGATAGCTGCCGTGCTGGCCAAGGCCCGCCAGCAGCAGCGCATAGAGACCACCGGACAGCTGATGCAGGTCACCGAAAAACTGTTTCAGCGCGAGCGCGAGAAGAAGGAAATGACCAAGCTGTTTCAGGCCCTGCGCATAGAGGTGAACCACGAGATGGATGCCCTGCGCGAGATGTTGCTCGGCGCCTGCGACATGCTGAAGCCTGGAGGCCGACTGAGCGTGATCACCTATCACTCGCTGGAAGACAGAATCGTGAAAAACGTGATGCGCAGCGGCAATGCCGAAGGGCGACAGGAACAAGACTTCTTCGGAAGGGTGAAGAGTCCGTTACACCTTATTAATAATAAAGTGACAACACCCTCTGCCGAGGAGCTGGAAAACAACCCTCGAAGCCGAAGCGCCAAATTGAGAATAGCCGAGAAAATTTAAAGATAACATAATGCAGAATGACTAACAACGACGGAACCACACTATCCGACATGGAGCTCATCATTGAAGAGACATCCACCGAGGAAACATCTGATGAAAATGAAAAAACATCGTCGGCCTACGAGCAGTTGAAAGAAAGCACTACCGAGGACGATGATGATATGACCGGTACGCTGACGCTGCGCCAGATTCTGGGCGGCGACCATCTGCTGGTCTTCGTGCGTCATCATGTGTGGCTCATTCTGCTGATTATGCTGTTGACCACGGTCTATGTGGGTTTCCGCTATCAGTGTCAGAAAGACGTGATCGAGATCAGCGACCTGGAGAAGGTGCTGACCGATGCTAAGTATAAGGCACTGGCCAGTTCGAGCAATCTGACTGAGCTGTGCCGACAGAGTAATGTGCTGAAGGTGCTGCGTGAGAACAATGACTCACTGCTGAGAATCAGCGACCAGCCCCCTTATATTATTAACATCCCAGAAGAATAAGACAGAGTCGTGAGCAGGTTTAACAAAGAAAAGGTGATGCCGCGTTATTTCGCCATTGCGGTGGTGTTGACGCTGATAGGTCTGGCCGTGGTTTTCAAGGCCGGCTATACCATGACTGTGGGCAGAAGCTACTGGGAGGTGGTGGCCGATCGACTGAAGAGCGACAGTGACAGTGTGCGCCCTGACCGCGGTAACATCCTGAGCAGCGATGGACAGCTGTTGGCCAGCAGTATTCCTGAATACATGATATTCATGGACTTCCAGCCGGGCGACCGCGAGGATACGGCATGGACCCATAAGCGCGACTCGGTGTACTACAGCAAACTGGACAGTCTGTGCAACGGACTGCATGATATCTTCCCCGACTGGACGGCAGAGAAATTCAAGGAGCGTCTGGAGGAAGGACATAAGAAACAGTTGAAGGATGGTACTGCTGGTGCACGCCACTGGAAGATCTATCCCAAGCGAATTAGCTATAACACCTATTGCGAGGTGTTGCAGTTGCCCTATTTCAACCTGCCCAAAAACAAGTATGGCTTCCATGCAGAGCCCTTCGTGGCGCGTCGTCGCCCCTTCGGTTCGCTGGCTGAACGTACCATTGGCGACATCCGCAGTTTTGAGGGTGGAAAGGATACGGCCCGCTTCGGTATCGAACTGACCTACGACTCTATCCTGCGTGGTCAGGTGGGCATCCGTCGTAAGCAGAAGGTGCTGAACCGCATGGTGCCTTTCACCGTGAAATCGCCCGTGGCTGGTGCCGACATCGTGACAACCATCGATGTGGGTATGCAGGACTTGGCCGAACAGGCACTGATCGAAGAGCTGAAGAAATGGGAAGCCTCGATGGGTGTAGTCATTCTGATGGAGGTGAAGACGGGTAATGTGAAGGCCATTGTCAACATGCGTCGCGGTGCCGACGGCGAATATTACGAGCGCTTCAACGATGCCATCAGCTATCGCTGTGAGCCTGGTTCGGTGTTCAAGGTGGCCTCGTTCCTGGTGGCCTTCGACGATGGTGTGATAGACACTACCTATACGATAGACACCGGTTGCGGTATCATGCAGATGCATGGTGCCAAGATGAAAGACCACAACTGGCACCGTGGAGGCTATGGTGTGATCAACGCTGCCCGCACGCTGGAGGTAAGTAGTAACATCGGTGTGAGCTATGTGATAGACAAATTCTACGGCAAGAATCCTACTAAATACGTGGAGGGACTCTACCGCGTGGGCATCGGTCAGGATCTGAAACTGCCCATCGTGGGTTATGCACCGCCAAAGATACGTATGCCGAATACCAAGACCACGAAGCGCTCGGACTACTGGAGTAAGACCACGCTGCCATGGATGAGTATCGGTTATGAGACACAGATAGCACCTATCAACACCGTGACCTTCTACAACGCCATTGCCAACAATGGTAAGATGATGCGCCCACGTTTCGTCGAGAAGATCGTGAAAGACGGTCAGGTGATCTACGAGACAAAGCCTGAAGTGATCAAGGAGCGCATCGCCAAGCCACAGGCTGTCAAGATGATGCAGACGGTGCTGCGCCATGTGGTCAGTCAGGGACTGGGCAAAAGAGCCGGTTCGCACTCGTTCCAGGTATCGGGAAAGACCGGTACGGCACAGGTGGCTAAGGCTGGCGGCTACAAGAGCGGTGTGGTGGACTACTGGTTGTCGTTCTGCGGTTACTTCCCATCCGACAATCCTCAGTACAGCTGTATCGTCTGTCTGAAGAAGTCGGGACTACCTGCTTCGGGTGGTGCCATGTCGGGTGCGGTGTTCCATAACATCTCTGAGGGCGTGATGGCCAAGAGCCTGAAGTTGAGAGTGGAGGATGCCCGCGACTCGCTGTCGGTGTTTATCCCCGACGTGAAGGGCGGCAACACGAAGAACGCGAAGTATGTGCTCGAGCACTTGGGCATCCATACGGGCGAGATGAAGTTTGAGGCTGCGAAGACCGCTCCTCACCAGATGCCAAACACCATCGGAATGGGTGCCCGCGATGCGGTCTATGCCGTGGAGAAGCAAGGCATCAAGGCTCGCGTGAAAGGCAAGGGACGCGTGGTGCGCCAGAGCATTGCGCCAGGCAGTCATCTGAAGGATGGCATGATTTGCACGCTGGAGCTGAACTAACAAGAAAAAAAAGAAGAACAAGATATGAAACTGAAAGACATTATCAAGAGTATTGCAGTAATCAAGGTGGAAGGCAATGCCGATATCGACATCGTGGATATCGATATCGACTCGCGCAAAGCTGCTGCCGGTCATCTGTTTGTGGCTATCAAGGGTACACAAACTGATGGTCATCAGTATATTCCCAAAGCCATTGAGCTGGGCGCTTCGGCTGTGCTTTGCGAGGACATGCCTGCAGAGCTGAACCCACAGGTGTGCTACGTACAGGTGGCTTCGACCGAGGCTGCCGTGGGACCTGTGGCCACAACGTTTCAGGGTGACCCTACGTCGAAGTTGAAACTGGTGGGCGTGACGGGTACCAATGGTAAGACAACCATCGCCACCTTATTATATAATATGTTCCGCAAGCTGGGTTACAAGTGCGGTCTGCTGTCAACGGTATGCAACTATATCGAGGACGAGGCAGTGCCTGCCAGTCATACCACGCCCGATCCCATCGAACTGAACCGCCTGCTGAAGCGCATGGTGGATGCCGGTTGTCAGTATGTGTTCATGGAGTGTTCGAGTCATGCCATCGCCCAGCAGCGCATCGGTGGACTGAAGTTTGCCGGTGGTCTGTTCACCAATCTGACACGCGACCACCTGGACTATCATAAGACGGTGGAGAACTACCGTAACGCCAAGAAGCAGTTCTTCGACATGTTGCCCAAGGATGCCTTCGCCATCACCAATGCCGACGATAAGAACGGCATGTTCATGGTGCAGAACACCAAGGCTGAGGTGAAGACCTATTCTACACGACAGATGGCCGACTTCCGTGGTCGCATCATCGAATGCCACTTCGAAGGCATGTACCTGGAGGTAGATGGCCGTGAGGTGGGCGTACAGTTCATCGGTAAGTTTAATGTGAGCAACCTCCTGGCTGTCTATGGCGCTGCCGTGATGCTGGGTCAGAAGCCCGAGGATATCCTGCTGGTGCTGAGCACCCTGAAGAGCGTGGCTGGCCGATTGGAGCCCATCCACTCGCCCGAAGGATTTACGGCAGTGGTTGACTATGCCCACACGCCCGATGCCCTGGAGAACGTGCTGAAGGCCATTCACGAGGTGATGGACGGCAAAGAAGGTAAGATCATCACCGTGTGTGGTGCCGGTGGCAACCGCGACAAGGGTAAGCGCCCCTTGATGGCGCAGGAAGCCGTGAAGCAGAGCGACCGTGTGATTATCACCAGCGATAACCCTCGTTTTGAGGAACCACAGGATATCATCAACGATATGCTGGCAGGTCTTGACCAGAAGCAGATGAAGAAGGTGGTGAGCATCGTAGATCGTAAGGAGGCCATCAAGACCGCAGTGATGCTGGCTGAAAAGGGCGACGTTATCCTGATAGCTGGTAAGGGCCATGAGGACTACCAGGAGGTGAAGGGCGTGAAGCACCATTTTGACGACCGTGAGGTGGTGAGAGAAATCTTTGGCATCTGATCTTCCGCGAGACTGACGCAGACAGTCGGCAAGACGAGCCAAGAGACAACGATATTATGAAATAACGAATACATTGAATTGATATGCTATATTATATCTTTAGATTTTTAGAACAGTATAACATCCCAGGGGCGCACCTGTGGAGCTACATCTCCTTCCGTGCCCTGCTGGCCATGATTCTGTCGCTGGTCATCTCGGCATGGTTTGGCGAGTTCTTCATCAAATGGATGAAGCGCCGCAAGATTTTCGAGACCGAGCGCGATCCGGCCATCGATCCCTTTGGCGTAGAGAAGAAGGGTGTGCCCACCATGGGCGGCATCATCATCATCGTCTCTATCCTGGTGCCGGTGCTGCTGTTGGGACGTATCAGGAATATCTATCTCATCCTGATGGTGATCACCACCATTTGGCTGGGCTTCCTGGGTTTCATGGACGACTATATCAAGATCTTCCGCAGAAACAAGGAAGGACTGAAAGGTAAATATAAGATTATAGGACAGGTGTCTATCGGTTTTATCGTGGGACTGACGCTCTACCTGAGTCCTGACGTGGTGATGAGGGAGAATATCTCGACACCCGTGAAGAACAAGATGGAACTGGTGAAGCATGAGGCCAAGGCGCATAAGTCGCTGAAGACAACGGTGCCTTTCACCAAGCATCATAACCTGAGCTACTCAGAGATCATGTCGTTCGTGGGCAAGCATAAGGTGGCAGCAGGCTGGATTCTGTTTGTGGCCATGACCATCCTGGTGGTGACGGCCGTTTCTAACGGTGCCAACCTGAACGATGGTATGGACGGTATGTGTGCCGGCAACTCGGCCATCATCGGTGTGGCGCTGGGCATCCTGGCCTATGTGTCGTCGCACGTGGGCTTCGCCTCCTATTTCGACATCATGTTTATTCCTCACAGTGAGGAATTGGTGGTGTTCTTGTCGGCCTTCGTGGGCGCCATGATCGGTTTTCTATGGTACAACGCCTTCCCCGCCCAGATCTTTATGGGCGACACCGGTTCGCTGACCATTGGTGGTGTGATTGGTGTGGCTGCCGTGATCATTCACAAGGAACTGCTGTTGCCCATCCTCTGTGGCATCTTTTTCGTGGAAAGCCTCAGTGTGATCATCCAGACACAGTGGTTCAAACTCATGAAGAAAAAAGGTCAGCGCGTGCGCGTGTTCCGTGCCACGCCGATACACGATAACTTTAGAAAACTAGACACTCAACTGGACCAGACGTCGCGCTATATCCTGAAGGGATGGCCCCACCGCCCGTTCCATGAGTCAAAGATTACTATCCGCTTCTGGATAACAACGATTATCCTGGCAGCGTTAACGATTATAACATTGAAGATACGATGAAGAGAATTGTAGTACTTGGTGCAGGTGAAAGTGGCGCAGGAGCTGCTGTGCTGGCAAAGAAAGAAGGTTTTGACGTGTTCGTTTCAGACATGTCACGCATTGGTGAGCGCTATAAGAAGATGCTCGACGACCATCAGATAGTATGGGAAGAGGGACAGCACACCGAGGAGAAGATACTGAATGCCGATGAGATTATCAAGAGCCCAGGTATTCCTGAGACAGCACCCATGGTGAAGAAGGCAATGGACCGCCAGATTCCCATCATCAGTGAGATTGAGTTTGCCGGAAGATATACAAACTCTAAGATGATCTGTATCACGGGATCTAACGGTAAGACCACTACGACCTCTCTGATCTATCATATCTTCAAGGAGGCTGGCTATGATGTGGGCCTGGCTGGTAACATTGGTAATTCGCTGGCATTGCAGGTGGCCGAGGAGCCTCATGCCTACTATGTCATCGAACTGTCTTCGTTTCAGTTGGACAACATGTATGACTTCCGTGCCAACATTGCCATCCTGCTGAACATCACCCCCGACCACCTGGATCGCTATAATTTCGAGATGCAGAACTATGTGGATGCTAAGATGCGTATTCTGCAGAACCAGACGGCCGAGGATGCTTTCATCTACTGGAACGACGACCCCATCATCAGTCGTGAGCTGAAGAAATATGATATCAAGGCTATCCAGTATCCTTTCTCTGAACTGAAGGAAAAGGGTAGTATCGGTTATATTGAAGAAGGAAAATATGTGCTGGAGAAGCCCGAGCCCTTCAACATGGAACAGGAACAGCTGAGCCTGACGGGACGCCATAACATCTACAACTCGCTGGCAGCCGGACTGGCTGGTGATATCGCTGGTATCAAGAAAGAGGTGATACGCAAGTCGCTGAGCGAGTTCCCCGGTGTGGAACACCGTCTGGAGAAAGTGGCCACCGTTCGTGGCGTGAAGTATGTGAACGACTCGAAAGCTACGAATGTGGATGCCTGCTGGTATGCGCTCGACTCGATGAAGACCAAGGTGGTGCTGATCCTGGGTGGTAAGGATAAGGGTAATGACTATGATCCTATCAAGCCACTGGTGAAAGAGAAGTGCTCGGCACTGGTCTATCTGGGCGCCGACAACCAGAAGTTGCACGACAACTTCGACAGCCTGGGCATCCCCGTGCGCGACACGCACTCTATGAAAGACTGTGTGGCAGCCTGCTACGAGTTGGCCAAGACTGGCGAGACAGTGCTGCTGTCGCCCTGTTGCGCATCGTTCGACCTCTTCAAGAACATGGAGGACCGCGGAGAACAGTTCAAAGAACTGGTTAGAAGCTTATAATCATAAGGAATGGAGAAGAAGATAGGAAATCTGTTTAAAGGTGACAAGGGAATATGGACGGTGTTCCTGTTCCTCTGCATCATCAGTATCGTCGAGGTCTTTTCGGCTTCGAGCACGCTGACGTATCATTCGCAGAGCTATCTGGGACCTATCCTGGGACACGTCAGCAAGATCTTGATCGGACTGATGGTGACTATCGTTATTCTGAACATTCCATGCCGTTACTTCAAACTCATCACACCCATGCTCCTGTTGGTGACCTATGCCACGCTGATATGGGTGCTGTTTGGCGGTCAGAGCATTAATGGTGCCAACCGTGTGATACCCTTGCCGGGATTCACCTTCCAACCGTCTGAGATTGCCAAGGGCACGCTGGTGCTGGCCGCAGCTCAGGTGCTGAGTGCCATGCAGAAGCCCGATGGCTCGGGCGCCGATCCGCTGGCCATGAAATATGTGCTGATTATGGCGGTTCCTGCTGTCGCCCTGATTGGTATAGAGAACCTGTCAACGGCGGTGCTGCTCTTCCTGGTGATCTACCTGATGATGTTCATAGCCCGCGTGCCAATGATTCAGATGGGTAAGCTCACGGGTGTGCTGCTGCTCATCGTGGCAGGCTTCCTGATCCTGGTGTTCTCTTTGTCGAAGCTCGACCGTGAGGGTAAGGAACTGGAGGCTGCGCAGAAGGCGGGCAACTTGGAACTGGTCAAGAAGCAGAAGGCAAAGGAGGAAAAGTCTGGTTGGGACAGGTTGACACACCGCTTCTGGACCTGGAAAAACCGTATTGCCGGTGAGGATGAGAACAAGAATGTGGAGGCCGCCCAGTATAAGGTGACTGATAAGAACTATCAGGTGACACACTCGAACCTGGCCATCGCTTCGTCTAACATAGTAGGCAAGGGACCTGGCAACTCGGAGGAGCGCGACTATCTGCCGCAGGCCTATTCCGACTTTATCTTTGCCATCATCATTGAGGAGATGGGCATAGGAGGTGCCATCGCAGTGGTGTTCCTTTATGTGATATTGCTGTTTAGGGCGGCACGAATAGCCAGTCGGTGTGAGAACAACTTCCCGGCGTTCCTCATCATGGGACTGACCATGCTGCTGGTGTTCCAGGCGGCCATCAACATGTGTGTGGCTGTGGATTTCGGCATTGTCACAGGTCAGCCGCTGCCTTTGGTGTCGCGTGGTGGTACATCGACCATCATCAACTGTGCCTATATCGGTGCCATCCTGAGCGTGAGCCGTTCGGCCAAGCGTCGTGAGGAGAACGGTAAGAGTGAAAAGAAAAGTCGTTTGAAAATAACTAGCGAATTGGAAGAATCATGAAACAGCCAAGAATCATCATCAGTGGAGGTGGAACAGGAGGACATATATTTCCCGCTGTCTCTATTGCTAATGCTATTCGTGAACTTTGTCCTGATGCAAAGATATTGTTTGTTGGCGCACAGGGAAGAATGGAAATGCAGCGCGTGCCACAGGCCGGCTACGAGATAAAGGGTCTGCCCATCATGGGTTTCGACCGTAAGAACTTATTAAAGAACATCAAGGTGCTCTACCACGTGTGGAAGAGCCAGCGTATGGCCAAAGCCATCATCCGTGACTTCCAGCCGCAGGTGGCTGTGGGCGTGGGTGGCTACGCCAGCGGTCCTACGTTGAACAAGGCTGCCTCGATGGGTATTCCTTGTCTGATACAGGAGCAAAACAGCTATGCTGGTGTCACCAATAAGCTGTTGGCCAAGAAGGCATCGAAGATCTGTGTGGCCTACGAGGGCATGGAGCGCTTCTTCCCAGCAGAAAAGATCATGATGACGGGTAACCCCGTGCGTCAGGCTTTGCTCGATTCGAAGGTGACGCGTGAGGAGGCTCTGGCGTCGTTTGGCCTGAGTCAGGAGAAGAAGACGGTGCTGCTGGTGGGCGGCAGTCTGGGCGCTCGCACCATCAACGAGAGTGTGCTGCAGCATCTGGACGAGATTGCCCAGTCAGGCGTGCAGTTTATCTGGCAGACCGGTAAGTACTACAGTGCTCAGATAGCTGAGACACTGAAGGAGAAAGGCCAGCCCGAGAACCTGCGTGTCATGGACTTTATCAGTGATATGGCTGCTGCCTATAAAGCTGCCGACCTGGTCATCAGCCGTGCCGGTGCCAGTTCTATCTCTGAGTTCTGCCTGATAGGAAAGGCCGTCATCCTGGTGCCCAGCCCGAATGTGGCTGAAGACCACCAGACGAAGAATGCGATGGCACTGGTGAACCGTGGTGCCGCCCTGTTTGTGAAGGATGCAGAGGCACAGGAGAAACTGATTCCTCTGGCCTTAAAGACCGTCGCTGACGATGCGCGCCTGAAGAGCCTGAGCGAGAATGTGCTGAAGCTGGCATTGCCCAACTCGGCCGAGATCATCGCCAAAGAGGTACTGAAGTTAGCAGAAGAAAAATAATCAAATAATGGAAGCAAAAGATATAAAAGCCGTCTATTTTGTAGGTGCCGGTGGCATTGGTATGAGTGCTATCGTGCGCTACTTTATTCATCGTGGCCTGGTGGTTGCCGGCTACGATAAGACGCCATCGGATCTGACCAGGCAGTTGGAGAAAGAGGGCGCTATGATTCACTATGAAGAGAACGTAGATGCTATTCCTGCTGCATGTAAGGACCGTGAGCATTGTCTGGTGGTGTACACCCCGGCAATTCCAGCAGAGCATAAAGAGCTGGTCTATTTCCAGACAAATGGTTTTGAGGTGCAGAAACGTGCACAGGTGTTGGGCACGCTGACCCGCCAGATGAAAGGACTCTGCGTGGCAGGTACACACGGAAAGACCACCACATCGAGCATGTGTGCTCATATCATGCATCAGAGCAGTCTGGACTGTAATGCGTTCCTGGGTGGTATCACCAAGAACTATGGCACCAACTATATTGTCAGCGATTCAGAGTATGTGGTGATCGAAGCCGACGAGTTCGACCGTTCGTTCCACTGGCTCTCGCCCTGGATGACGGTGATCACGGCTACCGACCCTGACCATCTGGATATCTACGGCACCAAGGAGGCTTACTTGGAGAGCTTCCGTCACTACACCGAACTGATTCAGCCGGGTGGTGCACTGATCATTCACCGTGACTTGGAGATGAAAGAGCATCTGCAGGATGGCGTGAAGCGCTATGACTACGCCCTGAACGAGGGTGACTTCCATGCAGAGAATATCCGAATAGAGAATGGCGAGATCACGTTCGACTTCATCTCTCCCATCGAGTCGGTGAAGGATGTGCAACTGGGACATCCTATTCCCATCAACGTGGAGAATGGCGTGGCAGCCATGGCCATGGCACAGTTGGCTGGTTGCACGGCCGAGGAACTGCGCCAGGGCATGAAGACCTATGGTGGCGTGGATCGTCGTTTCGACTTTAAGATCAAGACCGACAAGCTGGTGTTCCTTTCAGACTATGCACATCATCCCAAAGAGATCTACCAGAGTGCACGCAGCATTCGTCAGCTCTATCAGGGACGTCATATCACAGCCATTTTCCAGCCACACCTCTACACCCGAACCCGCGACTTCTATCAGGACTTCGCCGAGGCGCTGAGCCAGTTGGACGAGGTTATCCTGACCGAGATATATCCCGCCCGTGAGTTGCCTATCGAAGGTGTTACTTCGCAGTTGATCTACGATCGCCTGGCTCCTGGCGTTGAGAAACATTTGGTGAACAAGTCGGATGTGCTTCCCATGATCAAGAGTCGCAATTTCGATGTGTTGATTATCCTTGGTGCCGGCGACCTGGATGCACAGGTGCCTGAGATCGCCGAGATACTTAAAGCAAGATTATAATACACGTATGAAGAAAGTCGTCATCATCCTTCTCAGCCTCTTGATAGCGGTCTATCTGGTATTCGTTTTCGCCATGCAAAGGAATCCGGAAGGCCCAGACACCATGTGCAAGGGCGTGAAGATTGAGATTGCCCAGGAGGGAGACGTGGGGTTCTTGACCGTCGAGGACGTGAGAAACATACTGACGGTGGACCAGTTGAACCCGCAAGGACGGATGATGAGCGAGGTGAACACGAGGGTTATTGAGGAGAAACTGGCATCAAAAGATCTGGTGGAGAGCGCAGAATGCTATAAAGCACAAGATGGGATGGTGCACGTCATTATCAAACAGCGCATCCCTGTCATCAGGGTGATGGGCGACAATGGCGACGATTATTTCCTCGACAGCAGCGGCCAGCGCATGCCTCGCACTGACTATTCGTGCAACCTGCTGATTGCTACTGGTCATATCAGTATGAAATATGGCGAGAAAGTGTTGGGGCCAGTGGCTAATATTCTGCGCAAGGACGAGTTCTGGAACGACCAGATCGTACAACTGAACGTGTTGGCCGATGGTACCATTGAGATGGTGCCGCGTGTGGGTGACCATATTATATATATAGGACAGCCAACCAACCTCCGCACGAAGTTGGACCGACTGTGGAAGTTCTACGTCTATGGTTTGAACCAGGCCGGATGGAACCGCTACTCGCGCATCAACGTGGAGTTTGATAATCAGATTATTTGTAAGCGAAAATAAAACAGATAAAACAGTATGGCAGAAATTAAAGATTTTATTATTGCAATTGAGCTCGGTTCATCGAAGGTGACGGGCATTGCAGGACAAAAGAAACCTGACGGCAGCATCAGTGTGCTGGCGATGGTGAACGAAGACTCGTCTGCATTTATCCGCAAGGGTGTTGTTTACAACATCGACAAGACGGCTCAATGTCTGACAAGCATTATTAAAAAACTGGAAGGCCAGCTGAAGACCCGTATCACACAGGTCTTCGTGGGTGTGGGCGGCCAGTCTATTCGTAGCGTGCGCAATACGGTGGTAAAGGAACTGCCCGACGATGGCATCATCACACAGGAGATGGTGGTGCAGCTGATGGACGAGAACCGTGCACTGGACTATCCAGATCAGAAGATCCTGGATGTGGCAGAGCAGGAGTACCGCGTTGACTCGCAGTTGCAGATGGATCCTGTGGGTATCCGTGCTGCACACTTGGAAGGAAACTTCCTGAATATCCTGGAACGTAAGTCGTTCTTCGAAAACCTGAACAAGTGTTTTGAGTCTGCACAGATCAATGTGGCAGAGATGTATCTGGCTCCCTTGGCCCTGGCTAATGCCGTGCTGACCGAGGCCGAGAAGCGTTCGGGATGTGCTTTGGTGGATATCGGTGCCGATACCACTACGGTCTCTGTGTTCTGGAAGAATGTGCTTCGCCACCTGGCTGTTATTCCTTTGGGCTCAAACAATATCACAAAGGATATCACTTCGCTGCAGATGGAAGACAGCGAGGCCGAGCAGATGAAGTTGAAATATGCCTCGGCCTATACAGACAATGGCGATATTGATCCTACGTTGAAGTACTCTATCAGCGCCGACAGACAGGTGGACAGCCGCCAGTTTATTGAGCTTGTAGAGGGTCGCGTAGAGGAGATCATCGAGAACGTACGTTATCAGATTCCAGCAGAATACTACGATAAGCTGTTGGGAGGTATCATCCTGACGGGTGGTGGCGCTAACATGAAGAACATAGAGCATGCCTTCACCATGTACACCCACATCGAGAAGGTGCGCGTGGCTAAGTTCGTGACGATGACCATCAACTCGGCTAACGAGGCTATCAAGGCTCGCAACGGCATGTATAACACCGTCTTGGGACTCCTGGCTAAGGGCGACCTGAACTGTGCTGGCAACTTTATTGATCCTAATGGTGACCTGTTCGAGGGCCAGAGCGCTCCACAGCCGACTGGTCTTGACCGTCGTCCCCGTCAGCCTCATGAGTTGGAAGGGGGCGTGATCCGTTCTTCTCAGGAGGAAGCGCTTGCTGCAAAAGAGCGCCTCAGAAAGGAAGAGGAAGAGGAACGTGCTGCTCAGCGCGAACGTGAAAAAGAAGAAGAGGAAGAGCGCAGAAGACGTAAGGAGAACAGTGCGCTGAATAAGTTCGGCAAGAAACTTAACCGTTTCTTCCAGAAGTTAACCGAAGATGAATAACCTCAAAAAACGAAGAGACCATGTTAGAATTCAGTAAATCAAACGAGATACTCGACTTCGGAATCCCCGAAGAGCGTCATAGCATTATTAAAGTCATCGGCGTTGGCGGTGGCGGTGGCAATGCTGTTAATCACATGTATAGGGAAGGTATTCACGATGTGACCTTCGTGGTATGTAACACCGATAATCAGGCCCTCAACGACTCGCCTGTACCCGTGAAGTTGCAGTTGGGTAGCGAGGGTCTTGGTGCCGGCAACCGTCCTGCAAAGGCTCGTGCAGCTGCCGAGGAAAGCATCGATCAGATCCGTCAGATGCTGAGCGACGGCACTCGCATGACCTTTATCACCGCTGGTATGGGTGGTGGTACCGGTACTGGTGCTGCACCTGTCATCGCTCGTGTGTCTAAGGAGATGGGCATCCTGACCGTAGGTATTGTCACCATTCCTTTCCGCTTCGAAGGTAATAAGAAGATCGACCAGGCGCTGGATGGCGTGGAAGAGATGCACAAACACGTTGATGCTCTGTTGGTTATCAACAACGAACGTCTGCGTGAGATCTATCCTGACCTGTCGTTCCTCGACGCCTTTGGTAAGGCCGACGACACCCTGTCGGTGGCTGCCAAGTCTATTGCCGAGATTATCACCCTGCACGGTACGATGAACCTCGACTTCAACGATGTGAAGACCGTGCTGCAGGATGGTGGCGTGGCTATCATGTCAACGGGTTATGGCGAAGGCGAGGATCGTGTGAAGAAGGCTATTGAGGATGCGCTGAACTCACCGCTGCTTAACGACAACGATATCTTCAACTCTAAGAAGATTCTGCTCAATATCTCGTTCAGTCACCAGAAGGACTCGAAGGACAACTTCATGATGGAGGAGATGAACTATGTGCATGAGT
This sequence comes from Xylanibacter brevis P6B11, assembly GCF_000621825.1. Lineage (NCBI taxonomy): Bacteria > Pseudomonadati > Bacteroidota > Bacteroidia > Bacteroidales > Prevotellaceae > Xylanibacter > Xylanibacter brevis. The sequence goes on along the minus strand of NZ_KK211352.1, from coordinate 105,847 downwards.
TCATGGACAAGTTTGGCGACTTCGAAATCAAGTGGGGTGTGGCTATCGATCCTGATCTGGGCAAGAAGGTGAAGGTGACCATCCTGGCCACGGGCTTCGGTGTGCAGAATGTGGACGGCATGGAAGAGCGCATGCTGAAGCAGCAGACGCGCGAAGAGGCCAACCGCATTGCCGAAGAGCAGGAGCGTGCTGCCAAGCGTGAGGAGCGTCGTGGACTCTACTATAGCGAAAGCGACAATCAGAAGATTCGCAAGCGCCGTCCTAATATTTATATTTTCGGTCCCGAAGACCTTGACAATGACGATGTAATCTCGGCTGTAGAGTCGACACCTACATACAAACGTACTCGCGAAGTGCTGGCCAGCATTGGCAATCCAGCACCTGCGCAAACACCCGAAACGCCCAATCAGGTGGATTTCCAGCAGGGCGTCATTAGTTTTGTTTAAGCCGTAGTGCTGTTTTATTTCGCGTCCAGGCTGCTGAGCATCTGTTTAGTGGCCTGGCTTTTTTTGCTTTTGTGGGGGAAGGGTAATGGTTTTAGGACGTAAAAGTAGCTCTTTTGTGTTATAAGATGGGCAGAATAAGGTGACTGTTTGGACTGTATAGAAAAGGAGATGCCTTATTTAAAGAGCTCGCGGAGTACGGGGAGACAACGAAGTTCGGGGAATGACGGGAGGTGAATGCGATAGTAGAGCAGGAGGTGGTCCAGCAGTTGGTTGCGATCCTCGTGCGACATTTGAAACAGATGCATCGTGCCCAGGTCCATGCGCATCATGGTACGGATGAGGCGGGCCTCCTGTGGCAGCAGGATGTCTCGATGCACTGGGGGCTGTTTGCAGAACACCGCAGCACGAAGGTCGAAGTAGTCGCCATCGTTATAGTCGCTGATGTTTGGGTAGAAACCCAGAAAACGCGTGAGGTGCATCAGAAATACCAGGTGGAAGTTGGCGTAGTCCTTTTGGCAATTGTCCAGCCATTCGATGCCCGAGCGGATATAGTCGAACAGCGGCTCGTTCTGTTGCTCGTCTCGCAAAGCATGCGACAAGAACTCGCTGGTGAACAGGCTGATGGCCATCTTGGAGGGATCTCCGTGAAGAGAGGGTAGGGGCATCAGGAAGTTCACCTCCTTCAACCTTTGTAATTGCTCGTTAGGACGGATCTCGCTCTCGATGTTTAACAGGGATAGCGGCTGAAAATGCTGCTTTTTCATCTTCCCATGCGCCGTCTTGGGCAGCCGTATGAAGAACGACATTCGCCCTGCCTGGCGCGTGAACATATCCACGATAAGTTTCTGGTCGCCATACCTAACTGTATGAAGCACAATAGCCTGCGTTTTTGTAAACATTGGGGCAAAATTAGAAAAAAAACGAGAGAAAAATGCATTTTTATTGAAGAAAATTTGGTGGAACCAGAAAAAAGCAGTAATTTTGCACCCGCTTAAAAGGCGTCTGGTCCCTTCGTCTATCGGTTAGGACGAGAGATTTTCATTCTCTAAAGAGGAGTTCGACTCTCCTAGGGACTACAAAGAAAAAGGTTAAATCCGTCATCTGCACAGTGATGTGCTACTGGTGAAAGCTAGGAAGGGGTGGCGGAGGATTTTTTTTAGTTAAGGGATTGGTCAGTAACACACCATTATGAACCGAGAACAGACAACTAATCAAATCCGCCCAGGGCTGCTTTAGCGGCGTAAGACCCATAAGCTTTAATAACAATTAAATTTTAATTAAAAAAATGGCAAACCACAAATCATCGGTGAAGAGAATTCGCCAGGACAAGAAAAAGGCACTGCACAACAAGTACTATGCCAAGACCATGCGTAACGCAGTTCGCAAGCTGCGCGCTATGACTAACAAGGATGAGGCTGTTGCTCTCTTCCCCAAAGTTCAGAAGATGCTGGATAAGCTGGCAAAGACTCACGTTATTCACAAGAACAAGGCTTCAAACCTGAAGTCAAGCCTCGCTCTCCACGTGAACAAGCTCTAAGAGAAACAATAATAGAGTATTCGATACAGTCCGCATAGACAATTTTGTTTATGCGGATTTTTTTTGTTTTTTTAAGTCTAAAATATTATATATTTTATTCGCTTAAGTCACTTTTTTTATGTAATTTTGCACCCTATAAAGCTTTTTTGAAATATGTCAGAAGAATTACAGCAAGAACAGCAAAATTATTCCGCAAGTAATATTCAAGTGCTTGAGGGATTGGAGGCCGTGCGCAAGCGTCCTGCTATGTATATCGGCGATATCAGCGAGAAGGGTCTTCACCACTTGGTGAACGAGACCGTCGATAACTCTATCGACGAGGCCATGGCTGGTTATTGTACTCATATCGAAGTAACTATTAACGAAGATAACTCTATCACCGTCCAGGATAATGGACGTGGTATCCCAGTTGACGAGCACGAGAAGATGCATAAGTCTGCCCTCGAGGTGGTAATGACCGTGCTTCACGCTGGTGGTAAGTTTGACAAAGGCTCTTATAAGGTGTCTGGTGGTTTGCACGGTGTTGGTGTAAGCTGCGTAAACGCCCTTTCTACCCATATGAAGTCGCAGGTATTCCGCAATGGTCATATCTACCAGCAGGAATACGAGAAGGGAAAGCCCCTCTACGACGTGAAGATCGTAGGTGATACGGATAAGACCGGTACACGCCAGCAGTTCTGGCCCGATGGTTCTATCTTCACCACCACAGAATACAAGTACGACATCATTGCAAAGCGTATGCGCGAGCTGGCCTACCTGAATGCCGGTATCACCATCACGCTGGCCGACCTGCGTCCCGACGAGGAAGGCAAGCTGCGCGAGCCCGAGGTCTTCCATGCCAAGGAAGGTCTGAAGGAGTTCGTTCGCTATGTCGATCGTCACCGCACCTCTATCATTGGCGATCCTATCTGTTTGAAGACCGAGAAGGATGGTGTGCCCATCGAGGTGGCTTTGCTCTACAACAGCGACTATTCTGAGAATATCCACTCATACGTCAACAATATCAACACCATCGAGGGTGGTACCCATCTGACTGGTTTCCGTATTGCGTTGGCTCGTGCGCTGAAGAAGTATGCCGACGATGACGACCAGCTGCGCAAGCAGATTGAGAAGGCCAAGATCGAGGTAGCACAAGACGACTTCCGTGAGGGTCTCACCGCCATCGTTTCAGTGAAGGTTGCCGAGCCTCAGTTCGAGGGACAGACCAAGACCAAGCTGGGTAATAGCGAGGTGAACGGTGCTGTTCAGAAGGCAGTGGGCGAGGCTATGAACAACTACCTCGAGGAGCATCCTAAGGAGGCCCACACCATCTGTGAGAAGGTCATCCTGGCTGCCACAGCACGTATCGCCGCCCGTAAGGCCCGCGAGAGCGTACAGCGCAAGAATCCTATGAGTGGTGGCGGTCTGCCTGGTAAGTTGGCCGACTGCTCAAACAAGGATCCTAAGACCTGCGAGATCTTCCTCGTCGAGGGTGACTCGGCCGGTGGTTCTGCCAAGCAGGGTCGCGACCGTCACTTCCAGGCCATCCTGCCTCTCCGCGGTAAGATCCTGAACGTAGAGAAAGTGCAGTGGCACCGCGTGTTCGAGGCCGAGTCTGTGATGAACATCATCCAGAGTATCGGTGTTCGCTTCGGTGTTGATGGCGAGGATTCAAAGGATGCCAATATCGACAAGCTGCGTTACGACAAGATTATCATCATGACCGATGCCGACGTCGATGGTTCTCACATCGACACGCTGATCATGACCCTCTTCTATCGTTTCATGCCTCAGGTGATCCAGGGCGGACACCTCTACATCGCTACACCTCCCCTCTACAAGTGTACTTACAAGAAGTTCTCTGAGTACTGCTACACCGAGCAGCAGCGTCAGGCCTTCATCGATAAGTATGTGGCAGGTGACGAGAACAGTTCAGCCCTCCACACCCAGCGCTACAAAGGTCTTGGTGAGATGAACCCCGAGCAGTTGTGGGAGACCACCATGAACCCCGAGAACCGCTTGCTGAAGCAGGTGACTATCGAGAATGCTGCCGAGGCCGACGAGATCTTCTCTATGCTGATGGGCGATGACGTAGAGCCTCGTCGTGAGTTCATTGAGAAGAATGCCACCTATGCTAACATCGACGCATAATTAGAAAAAGCTATTATATGAAAAAGGACTGGTTTCATCGCCGAAACCAGTCCTTTTCTTGTTTTATTGAAGTTGAGGCGGCGGATCTGCTTAGTCCGCTCAGTCCTCTTGTCTCACTCGTATGTCTTTACTTCGCGCTTACCCTTCAGCACGGCGTAGGCGTTTTGTGCCAGCGCCTCCAGTTCGTCTTCGCCTGGGAAACAATACACGGGCGCCAGAAACTCGATGCGTTCGCGTATGCCGCTGATGATATATTCCGAGCGTGCCATACCGCCCGTCAGCAGGATGGCGTCTATCTTGCCGCAGAGCACAGCGCTCAGTCCTGCTATGTTCTTGGCGATATGATAGATCATCGCATTCAGTATCAGTTCAGCATGCTTGTCGCCATTGGCTATGCGCTCTTGAATCTCCACCACGTTGTTGGTGCCCAGGTGAGCATTTAGTCCCGCCTTTCCTGCAATCCGTTTCAGTAACTGCTTCTCGGTGTATTTCCCACTGAAGCAAAGGCGTATCAGGTCGGCCGCAGGCAGACTGCCGGCACGTTCCGGTGAGAAGGGACCTTCGCCGTCGAGGGCGTTGTTGCAGTCCACAGCTCGCCCGTGGTCGTGTGCTGCCACCGAGATACCGCCACCCAGGTGGCAGATAATCAGGTTCAGGTCCTCGTAGCGTTTGCCTATCTCGTTGGCAAAGCGACGGGCGATGGCGCGCTGGTTCAGGGCGTGCCAGATGCAGATGCGGTTCATCAGTGGCGAACCGCTGATGCGTGCATAGTCGTTCAGCTCGTCCACCACACCGGGGTCGGCTATAAACGAGCGGCATCCAGGTATCTCCTTTGCTATGTCGTGCGCTATCAGGCAGCCCAAGTTACAGGCGTGGTTGTGCATGGCGATGCCGTTGTGCGTGTCGTCCAGCATCCGTTGGTTGATCTCATAGACGCCGCCGGCCAGAGGTTTTACCAGTCCGCCGCGACCTATCACCGCGTCAAACTTCAGTGGCACGTTGATACGTTTCAGTTCGTCCAGAATCAGTTGTTTCCGGTAGTCCATCTGTTCGATGACGTCGTCAAAGCCCGCCAGGTCCTCGTTCGAGTGCTGGATGCTACGCAGCACCATGGGTTTCTCGTCTTCGAATACCGCCATCTTTGTTGATGTCGATCCCGGATTAATGGCTAATATCAGCATATCTTTATCTTTTCTTTATTTTGTTATTTCCTAAAAACTTCTCCTTTTAACTTCCTTCATATCCTCCCTTCAACCCTCAACTACACCGAAGCAAACGCCAGCGAGTAGTATTTCGACGTGCCGTTGTCGCCCCGCGAGGGCAATACCACGGGCACGATAGGTCCGCGCAGGATGCCTGCTGTCGTGGCTTCGCAGAACAGCGTGATGGTCTTATAGAACACGTTGCCCGCCTGTATGTCGGGGAATATCAGTGCGTCGGCTTGACCGTCCAGTGGCGACTCGATGCCCTTTTTATGCAGGGCAGCCGGTGATAGCGACGTCTTCAGGTCTAGTGGTCCGTCTATGACGCATGCCCCAAACGCCCCTTCGTTAGCTTTCGCTATTAGTTCCTTATATTCCACCGTGAAAGGAAACGTCCTCTCGTTCACCTTCTCCGAGCAGTTGATCAGTGCCACTTGTGGCGTCTCGATGCCCATGCGTCGGCACGTGTCCAGCACATAGCGCAGTTGCGCCTCGCGTTGTACCTTGTTGGGGTAGGGTATCACCGCTGCATCCGTGAAGTATATCAGTCGGCGGTGTCCCGGCACCTGAGCGCAGGTGATATGCGTCAGCACCTGTCCTTTCGGCAGGATGCCGTTCTCTTTGTTCAGCACCGCGTGCAGCAGCGTGTCCGTGTTCAGAAATCCCTTCATCAGCACGTCGGCCTGTCCGTCTCTCACCAGTTCCACCGCTTTCAGAGCAGCCTCCTCCGGCGTGGCTGCATCCACCAGTTTGGCGTGTTCACCGTATGATTCCACCAGCTTCGCCACACCCTCGTGGCATCCCACGAGCAGTGCCTCGATAAATCCCTCGTCCACAGCTCTCGTTACGGCTGTCAGTGTTGATACATCGTTTGGACAAACCACTGCCACCCTTTTTCTCTGGCGGCGTTCTACAAGATGTTCTACCAGTTCGTCAAAACTGTTAATGGTCTTCATATTATTATCTATAAGGTTAGGCTATCACATCGCTGTAAGATAGCTTTTCAGTGGCAAATATACAAAAAAAATAATTACGATTGCACATTTCACCCGAAAAAGTGCAATTACGGCCATTGTTTCCTGTTAAAATTTGGTGGTCTCATTATTTTGCAGTACTTTTGCACTAAAGAAATTATTACTTATTAGGGATTATGCAGATTTGTAGTCATTTGTCTGTTCTCGTGCACGATGTGGCAGCTAAGTACGGCGACCGCGAGGCACTTATTTACAAAAACTTTGGTGGAAAGACATGGAAGTCATGTTCCTGGAATCAGTTCTCTGACGTTGTCAAGCAGGTGTCGAATGCCATGCTCAGCTTGGGTGTTGGCGTACAGGAGAACATCGGCGTGTTCTCACAGAACTCCGTTCAGTATCTCTTCACCGACTTTGGTGCCTGGGGCATCCGTGCCGTCACCATCCCCTTCTATGCCACCAGTTCTGAACAGCAAATCCAGTTCATGATCAACGATGCCAAGATTCGTTACATCTTCGTTGGCGAGAAGGATCAGTACGAGAAGACCCGTCGTGTCTTTGCTACCTGTAAGACCCTCGAGCGCATCATCGTTTTCGACCCCTCTGTAGAGCTGCCCGAGAACGATTCCACCGTAATGTCGTTCACCGACTTCCTGCGTCTGGGCGAGGGATTGCCCCATCAGGCCGCTGTCGAGCAGTTGCAGCGTGAGGCCACCATGGACGATATTGCTAACATCCTCTACACCAGTGGCACCACAGGCGATTCCAAGGGCGTTATCCTCACCATGGGTCAGTATAATGCAGCCATGATTGCCAACCACAAGTGTGTGCCCGTCACCGATGCCGACCGTGTGCTCAACTTCCTTCCCTTCACCCATATCTTCGAGAAAGGCTGGAAGATCCTCTGCATCACCGTTGGTGCCCGTCTGATCGTCAACACCTATCCCCAGGAGGTTCAGAAGACCATGCGTGAGACCCATCCCACCTGTATGTCCAGCGTGCCCCGTTTCTGGGAAAAGGTTTATCAGGGCGTACAGGAGAAGATCGAGAGCAGCGGTGCCGTTCAGCGCACCCTCTTCAAGCATGCCCTTGCCGTAGGTAAGAAGCATAACATCACCTATCTCGCCGCTGGCAAGCAGCCACCTATGGCTCTGCGCCTCGAGTACGAGATGCTCAACAAGACCGTTTTCTCGCTCGTTCGCAAGGAGTTGGGTCTTGAGAATGCTCATTTCTTCCCCACAGCCGGTGCTGCCGTGTCTGCTCATGTCGAAGAATTTGTCCATTCCATCGGTCTTAACATGGTGGTTGGCTACGGTCTCACCGAGAGTCTTGCTACTGTTTCTTGCGATCATCTTGGTCAGCCCTTCCACGTCGGTTCAGTGGGTCATCCCATCGATAGCATCGACATCAAGATCAGCAGCGAGGGCGAGATCCTGTTGAAGGGTCCCACCATCACCCGTGGCTATTACAATCGCGACGATATCACCCGCGAGTCGTTCACCGAGGATGGTTACTTCCGCACCGGTGACTCTGGTTATATCCAGGATGGCGAGCTGTTCCTGAAAGATCGTATCAAGGACCTCTTCAAGACCTCTAACGGCAAGTACATCGCGCCTCAGATGATCGAGTCGAAGTTGCTCGTTGATAAGTATATCGACCAGATTGCCATCATTGCCGATCAGCGCAAGTTCGTGTCAGCCCTCATCATCCCCGAGTATAAGTTGCTCGAAGACTATGCCCGTGCCCACAACATCGCCTTCGCCAATCGTGAAGACCTGTGCCGCAACCAGCAGATCTATCAGATGATGATGGAGCGTATCGACACCCTGCAGCAGCAGTTGGCCCACTACGAGCAGGTGAAGCGATTCACCCTGTTGCCTCACGGATTCTCCATGGAGCGCGGCGAGCTCACCAACACCTTGAAGATCAAGCGCCGCGTGCTCAACGAGAACTACAAGAAGGAAATCGACGCCATGTACGCAGAGTAGTGTCAACGATGGTCGCCCGCTCGTCCTGTTCCCGCCTTCTCGGACTTCTGCTATTTGCAGTGCTGACGCTGTCAGCCAGTAGTCAGGAGCAGCACTTCTATACGTTGAACCGGCAGAACGGCCTCAGTGACAACTGTGTCCTTCAGCTCCTTCAGCTCCACGACGGCCGAATGGTGACCATCACGCCGCGTACCATAGATATCTACGATGGCCAGCGCTTCAGTTCGCTCACCATTGACACCGCACAATGGGTGGCCCTTCCTGCTTATCAGGGGGCTACCCATCTTTTTGCCGACGCCCATGACTGCCTTTGGATGAAGCAGCATGAGCGTCTTTATTGTTTCCATCTGCCCACCATGCGGCAGATTATCCCTGCCGACTGGCACCATGATGACGACTTCTTCATCGATGAAGCAGGCGACACCTGGCTGTTGAAGGGGCGCATGCTTAGAAATGCAGCAGGCACCCGCCGCCTGCAGTTGCCCTCGCAGGCCGGCCTTTTGCAGGATGTCGTATCCGTAGGCGACACCGTCTATACCTTTTTCGACACCGGTCAGCTAGTTGCCTTCACGGGTCGTGGTCGTCAGCTGTTCAGCTCTCAGGCCTATCCCACTGAGGCTGTATCCCGCTATCAGTGGACCTCGCTGGTGGTGCCAGGTGCCGGTTGTCTCTATCAGTTGCGCACCGGTGCCGGCGGTTCGGTACTGCTTGAGTTCGACCGACACCACCGTCAGTGGCGCACTATCCTCAGCAGTGATCGCACCCTCCACACCCTCACGCTCACGCCCTCCGGCATTCTCTACCTCACGGCGCCCTCCGGCTATTGGCGCATCAATCCCCAGACCTCCGAACAGACCTTCTTCAGTCAGCTCTGTTTGCCCGATGGAACCGTGCTTTCTACCGGTGTCAACACCGTCTGTCTCGACCGTGAAGGCGGCATGTGGCTGGGCACCTACGACAGTGGCATCCTCTACACCTCGCCCCTGTCGGGCTTGTTCGACACCAAGCCCATCGACATCGAGGTCCATCCCATCCTCACCACCATCTATCTCCATGGTCAACCCCTGCTGCCAGGCCACAGCTACGACGGGCAAGAACTGCTCACCGTGACACCTCCCTATGTCGATGAACTCCATTTCTCCCATAGTCAGAACTCGCTAGCTTTCCAGTTCTCCACCATGAACTATGTGCGCCCTCGCAGTACCGTCTATCGCTATCGCTTCTCGGGCGATGAACAAGGCTGGCATACCATTTCTGCCGATTCCATCGGTCATTTCGTTGATGACAAAGGCGTGTTCTATCTGCCCCTGATGAGCTTGTCGCCCGGTGACTACACCTTAGAGGTGATGGCTTCTACCAATCCCCGCCACTGGAACCAGCGTGATGTCCGCACCATCCATTTCACTATCGACTACCCCTGGTGGCAGTCGCCTCTAGCCTTTGTACTCTATGTGGTGGCGTTGGCGCTGGTGATAGGCTCCTCCTTCCTGTTCTACCGTCGCCGGATGCAGCGTCAGAACCGCGAGCAACTTCTGTTACTGCGCATCCAGAACCTGGTGGAGCAGGTCAACCAATATGAGCACTCCGCTGCCGTGGTGATGCTCAGTGAGCCCGCCTCCGAGCAGGAAGCCAGTGCCGAGCCTGAGCCCACACCCCAGGAGAAGGAGTTTATGTCGCGAGCCACCGCCCTGGTCGAACAGCACATTGCCGACCCCAATTACCATGTGGAGCAGTTGGCTGCCGACCTCTGCATGGAGCGCACCGGACTTTACAAGAAGCTCACCGCGCTAATCCAGCAGTCGCCCGTAGCCTTTATCCGTAGCATCCGTTTGCGTCGTGCCGCCGCCCTCCTTCGCGAGGGCAACATGTCCGTAGCCGAAATCGCCGAGTATGCCGGTTTCTCCTCTCCCGGCTATTTCAGCAAATGCTTCCAAAAAGAATTTGGATGCAAACCCTCCGAATATTAAAAAAAAGGAAACCCTCACCTCTCATCTCTCACCTCTCATCTTGCGGCGCAGCCGCACCCCTCTCACCTCTCATCTTGCGGCAACGCCGCACATCTTTCTTCATTTCTTCACTTCAAATCAACATTTGTTGACCGAGTATTCCATCGTTTCATAGTAATTTTGCAGCGGTTTAAAGGAAAAACAATCAAATTTTTACCAGCTATGAAACTTAACAATTTACTATTAACATTGTCGGTCGTCCTTATCGGACAGTCCACAATCACAGCGCAATCAGCTTATCAGTTTGTGCCTGCCGATTATGTGTCGACCGACAACAATCGTGCGCCTCAGAGCGCTTTTTCTTATGATGAGCAGTCGTTCACCGTTCATGCTTCAGGCCAGAATAATGTGGCCTTCAAGATGGGCGGTGACTGCGACGGCAAGTATTTCATCACACCAGCCGAACATTGGTTTGTGGTCAGTGGGCGCCAGTTGAAGACCGGCACCGCCGATGCATACCTGTGGTGGCTCAACGGCACCAACCACGGTTCGCAGGTGGCCCCCGACCACGTGTGCACCACTGCCGACGAGCGCACCGTGTTTGTGTGGAACCTGCGCAATGGCAATCCGCTGTTCTCATGGTTTGATGTCAACCGCGAGCGCATGGTGCTCAACAGTAATGGCACAGGCTTCATCCTTGCCATGGGCCTCACCGCTACAGGAAGCGATGGCACGGTGACCGATGTCGATTACTATAGCGACATGGCTGTGGTCACTGCCTATCCCGAGCTGATGCAGGTGCTGGGCATCACCCACGAGTCTTTGGCCCAGCAGATGCGCCAGCAACTCACGGACGCCATCACTGCTGCCAACGAGCTGTTGACAAGCCGTCCTGCCGATGAAACCGTGAAAAATCAGCTCCGCGATGCCATCACTGCTGCCCAGCAAGTCTGCGACGGCATCACTACCAGCAACTATGCTACCGTCGGTGAAGACGTAGCCACCCTGCAGCAGGCCATGGAGCAGTATCGTGCCAACAGTCGTCAGGTGTCTTGTCAGTACACCGCCGATGGTATGTTGGCTGGTTGGGACGACATGTCTATCCGCATTCGTTTCGTGAACGATAGCATTGTGCGCATCACCAAGTTTGTGGGCGATGAGTCGCGTGTAGAGCCCAGCCTCGTTGTGAAATCGCCCGCTGATGCTCCAGTGGCTTTCACACACACAGAGACCGATGGAATCGTCACTTTATCCACTTCTAAGGTCCGTCTGACCTATCATCTCGGCGATGCCGTTGTCACCGTCTATCGTGCCACCGGCGAACAGCTCTTTACCGAGCTTGCTGCCAACATCACCGCTCAGGCCGACGGTCCCAATGATGCCTGTCTGCTGAAGCAAACCTTCCGCCTGGCCGACGACGAACAGATCTATGGTCTCGGACAGTTGCAGAACGGTCGTCTCTCGATGCGCGGTCTCAGCACCACCATGATACAAGACAACCGCAGCATCCATATACCTTATATATATTCTTCTAAGCGTTACGCCCTCTATTGGGACAACTATTCTCCCACTACGTTCACCGACGATGCCGCTGGTACCATGTTCAGCTCCACCGGTCAGGCCATCGACTACTACGTCCTCGTGGGTTCCACTTCCGACGAAGTACTTCACGCTTGGCGCCAGATGACCGGCAGCACCCAGCTGCCTCCACTGTGGAACTTCGGTCTTTATCAGAGTAAGCAGCGCTACCAGAGCACCCAGGAAGTCATCGACGTAGTGAAGAAGTACCGTGAGCTGCGTGTGCCCCTCGACTGCGTGGTGCAAGACTGGCAGTACTGGGGCGATGACAACCACTGGAACGCCATGGAGTTCCTCAACCCCAAGTATAGCGACTACCAGCGCATGATTGACGAGGTGCACGGCATGAATGCCAAGCTCATGATCAGCGTGTGGGCCAACTTCGGTCCTGGCACCCGCCAGTATCAGGAGTTCCAGCAGGCCGGTCGCCTCATTCCCATCCAGAGCTATCCCACCACTGTGGCCACCCGTCCCTACGATGTCTATGATGCCGCCACCCGCGATAGCTATTGGAACTACCTCTCGACGGGTATCATGAGCAAGGGCGTGGATGCCCTGTGGCTCGACTCTTCCGAACCCGACGACTTCAGCAATAAAGGCACCGACTACGACTACGTCACCGGTCTTGCCGGTCGCACCTTCCGTTCGCTCCGCAATGCCTTCCCCCTCTGTCATGTAGAGGGCGTCTATGACCACCACCTGGCCGACCCCACACTCAGCAATAAGCGCGTCAGCATCCTTACCCGTTCGGCCTTTGCAGGCATGCAGCGCACCGGTGCCTTCGTTTGGAGTGCCGACATCACCTCCAGCTGGCAGACCCTTGCAGCTCAGATACCTGCCGCCTGCAACTTCTCCGTGTCTGGCTTGCCCTATTGGAACAGCGACACCGGCGCATTCTTCACTGGCAGCTACGGTGGCGTGGGCGACCCCGCATGGCGCTCGCTCTACGACCGTTGGACGCAGTTCTCGTGCTTCTGCCCGATGATGCGCTTCCACGGCGATAACACCCCCCGTGAAATCTGGCAGTTCGGTTCGCAGGATGACGCCCAGGGCGACTACAACAACATCCTGCGCTACATCCGTCTGCGCTACCGCCTGTTGCCCTATCTCTACAGCACCGCCCATCAAGTGGTGAAAAACGATGATACCTTCATGCGCGGCATGGCGCTGGCCTATGAAGACGATGCCCAGTGTGTGGGCCTCACCGATCAGTATATGTTCGGTCGCAGCTTCCTCGTGGCGCCCATCGTCACCGATGGTGCTGCCGGTCGCAACGTCTATCTGCCGCAGTTCCCCACCGCCACTGCCGACCGCGGCCTGTGGTACGACTTCTGGACGGGTGCTACCCATGCAGGTGGTAAGACCCTGTTCCGCACGGCTCCACAAGATATCCTGCCCCTCTACATCCCAGCGGGCACCATTCTGCCTTTCGGTCCTGAGGTGCAGTACAGCAACGAAAAATCATGGGACGACCTCGAAATTCGCATCTATGCCGGTGCCGACGGACGCTTCACGCTCTATGAAGACGAGCTCGATGGCTATGGTTACAAGCAGGGCGCCTGCAGCGAGATTCCCTTCACGTGGAACGAGGCCGCGCAGACGCTCACCATCGGTGCCCGTCAGGGCGAGTTCCCCGGCATGCTGAAGCAGCGCACCTTCCGTCTGGTTCGCGTGTCGTCTCAGAAAGGCTTTGGCGACCAGCCCGCTGCTACCTACGATCAGGAGGTGAGCTACGACGGTCAGCAACTCGTTGTCAGCCTGAAAGACACTGTCGAGACCGAGACCATCCCCGAGGATGTGACCAGTCTGATTGTGAATCCCAGCTTCGAGGCCGATGGTAAGACCCTGAACATGGTGGCACCACAGGGCTGGACCGTCAGCAGCGAGACCACCTGGTGGGGTGTGAATACTGGCGGTGGCAACGGCGACCCCCAGGCCACCGATGGTCAGTATATCTTCGGCGTGTGGGATGGTGCCGCCACCAAGACCCCTACTATCAGTCAGACCCTGACCACCCTGCCCAAAGGCAACTACACCCTGACGGTCGATATGCAGGCCAGCAACCGCTCTAACGAGACCGTGCGCCTGGGCATGCAGCATGTGTTTGCTGGCAACCAAAAGGGCTACTTTGCCCGTCAGATCAGCACCGCTGGCTGTGGTGATGTCTATCCCATGCAGACCATCTCGGTGGATTTCGAACAGCCCGAAGACGGTCTGCCCGTCACCATCGGCGTCTCTACCGAGGGTGCGCCTGCCGAGACCTGGTTCAAAATCGACAACTTCCGACTGTATCGTCGGCCAGGTATGCCATCGACCAGTGGCATAGAGGTGGCCCACCAGAAGCCCATCTGCTCTACCGACCAGTCTTTCTATGGTCTGAACGGACAAAAACTGCCGGTTTCATCGCGTCATCGCATCGTCGTGAGCCAGCAGAAGAAATTCCTTCTGAAGTAACGACATCGCCTTTGAGTCAGCGACTTAAAGACACCGAAATACTAAAAAAGCGGGCGAATTGTTTGGCAGTTCGCCCGCTTCTTTATACCTTTGCAGTAAACTTTTCGAATAGACGAAAGCAGACATGAATAATAACAATACTGACCCCACCCCCTGCCCCTCCCCTACAAGGGAGGGGAGAACCGCAGAGGAAGCCGCCTCTCTCCCCTATAAGGGAGGGGAGAACCGCAGAGGAAGCCGCCTCTCTCCCCTATAAGGGAGGGAAGAACCGCAGAGGAAGCCGTCTCTCTCCCCTTGAAGGGAGGGGAGAACCGCAGAGGAAGCCGCCTTTCTCCCCTTGAAGGGAGGGGAGAACCGCAGAGGAAGCCGCCTCTCTCCCCTTCTTGCGTCCCTTCGGTAGCAAGCGAGCAGAGCTCGAGCGGAAGGGAGGGAAGAACCGCAGAGGAAGCCGCCTCTCTCCCCTCCCTTGTAGGGGAGGGGCAGGGGGTGGGGTCAGTAACCTTAGTTATATAGAAGTATGATTACACAAGACCAATTGAAAGATGTGCTCGATCGTGCTGAAAAGTTGGAGCACTACCTCAAAATCGATCAGAAAAGAATAGAGTGGGAGGAAGAAGACCTGCGCACGCAGGCTCCCGACTTCTGGGACGACCCGAAGAGGGCAGAGGCCCAGATGAAAAAAGTGAAAGCCATCAAGAAGTGGATTGATGGCTACGATGATGTGCGCACCAAGGCCGACGAGCTGCAGCTGGCTTTCGACTTCTACAAGGAAGAGATGGTCACCGAGGAGGAAGTCGATGCCGACTATGCCGCTGCCATTGCAGCCATCGAGCAGCTGGAGCTGATGAACATGCTGCGCCAGGAGGAAGACCCCATGGATGCCGTGCTCAAGATCAACAGTGGTGCCGGTGGCACCGAGGCGCAAGACTGGGCACAGATGCTCATGCGTATGTATATGCGCTGGGCCGAGGCTCATGGCTATAAGGTGACCATTGCCAACCTGCTGGACGGCGATGAGGCCGGCATCAAGAGTGTGACCATGCAGATAGAAGGTGGCGAGTATGCCTATGGCTATCTGAAGAGCGAGAACGGTGTGCACCGTCTGGTGCGTGTCTCGCCCTATAATGCGCAGGGCAAGCGCATGACATCGTTTGCTTCTGTCTTTGTGACCCCGCTGGTCGATGACACCATCGAGGTCTATGTAGATCCCGCCAAGTTGTCGTGGGACACGTTCCGCTCCAGCGGTGCCGGTGGTCAGAACGTCAACAAGGTGGAGTCGGGTGTGCGTCTGCGCTATTGGTACACCGACCCCGATACTGGCGAGGAGGAAGAGATCCTGATTGAAAATACAGAAACGCGCGACCAGCCCAAGAACAAAGAGCGCGCCATGGCCCTGCTGCGTTCGCAGCTCTACGACCGCGCCATGAAGAAGCGCATGGAGGCACAGGCCAAGATTGAGGCTGGCAAGAAAAAAATAGAGTGGGGATCGCAGATCCGTTCGTATGTCTTCGACGACAAGCGTGTGAAAGACCACCGCACCAACTACCAGACAGGCGATGTCGATGGTGTGATGAACGGCAAGCTCGACGGCTTCATCAAGGCCTACCTGATGGAGTTCCCCTCCACTTCAGAAGATTAAAAGGTTGAGTGTTTTAGGGCAATGTTTTATGCATAAAAGTTCATTGCTCTAATTCCGTACTATAAAACGCGTGGTTTATAGTATCAAGAGTGGCATTATTCGTGATGAATAGTGCCACTCTTGCTATCCTATAGTGCCGCACCTGAAATGTAGCTAGACCCTAGAATCATCTATTCTAGACTCTAGACGCGCGCAATCTAGACTTTAGAATCAGGTCATCTAGACTCTAGATTGAGGTATTCTAGACTCTAGATCGACACCAAAACCTTTAGTATTGCAAGTCAAAAGTGCCACTATTGCAGGATAATAGTGCCACTATTGCTTGACGATAGTGCCGCTCTTGTCCCACAAAACTGCCATTTCGGGGCCTCAAAGACCGCTGCTCTGCCCCATAAATGCCTTTGAAACAAAAAAATTAAACAGATAATTTTTGGCGAAACAGAAAAAAGTTGTATCTTTGCCTTCCGTAAACCTATCAAACATTAAGTATTATGTCTAATAAACAAGGAAAGCAACTGAATAAAAAGCAGAAAGCCTACGCTCAGAAGTTGGAGCAAAAGGGTACCAACGTGGTGGCATGGATTATTGGTGTGCTTATTGTGTGCGCAGTGCTCTATGCTTTCATCTCTGTTTTGATGTTCGAATAAATGAGCGGACTGGAGATAGAACGTAAATTCCTGGTGCGCAACAGCGACTACAAGCGACTGGCACATCGGAGCTACCGCATCAAGCAGGGCTACATCTGCAGTGGCGGTGGTAAGACCGTGCGCGTGCGCCAGCGCGACGAACAGGGATTCCTTACTATCAAGGGCCCGTCGCTCGACGGCGGACTCAGTCGCTACGAGTTTGAGAAAGAGATCAGCCTTGATGAGGCTGCCAAACTCTTTGACCTCTGCGAGCCAGGTATTATCGACAAGACCCGCTATCTGGTTGACTACGAGGGCTATACCTTCGAGGTTGACGAATTCTATGGCGAAAATGACGGTCTCGTGGTGGCCGAAGTTGAGCTGAAATCTGTTAACGACAATCCCAAACTACCTCCGTTCCTCGCTCAAGAGGTGACGGGCGACCGACGTTATTACAATAGTCATCTCCGCCAAAATCCCTTTTGTAACTGGAAGGATAGTTTATAACTATTCTTAGGCTTATGAGCATACGTCAGACCATCAGTTGCATGGTCATCTTTCTATTTGTGGCAGTAGATACAGCATGGCCGTCGTCCCTCACACCATCAGCCCTGATGGCCCAAGGTGACTCCTGTCGTTTTTCTTTAAAGTTCAATGAATCCCTGAAATACTATCAGCAGGCCTACGATGACCTGACCGATAAGGGCGACCCTGCACTCAGGTTGCAGTTGTTGGAGCGCATCATGCGTTCGCACGACATGTTGCGCCATTGGAAGGAAATGCCCGAGGCCTCCTATCGACTCTACATGCTGGCTCGGCAGCAAGACGACTCCGTGTATCTGTCAAAAGCCCTCTTTATGCGGGGCCGACGCCTTTATAGGCAGGGCTACAAGCAGATGGCGTATCAGACCTGTTTCCATGCCCTTGGCATCATGAAGCGCTCCAACTATGAGCATAAGTATCATGAACTGGCGGCCTACTATTGCTTGCTGTGTTATATGTATTATGGTGATGGTTTGTGTCGAACAGCCATGCGCATGTGCGATAACGAAGAATACTGCGTGCGCAAGGGATCGCTGGTTCACGACAAGGTGTGGCAGCAGCGTGCCTGGCAGCGTGTTCATACCATGCGCATCGCCCTGCTGGCTAAGTTAGGACGCACTGCCGAGGCCGACCAAATCTATCAAGAGTATGTGGGCGAAGCCATTTCCGATCCGTTGGTTGGCGATGCTCTGCTGGAGTATTATCGCCTGCGCCACATGAACGACGAGGCACTTCGCTATCTCGACAGGTCCATCCAACATATTACGAGTGACGGCGATAGCTTGGGGCGCAACATGTTGAAGTTGCTAGCCGATAAAGGTTCTATCTATAATCAGATGGGCGACAGCCAGCATGCCGTAGAGTGTTTTGCCAGCACCACCCGTATTGCCGATTCCATCAGCGCTCATACGTTGGCCACCATCTCGGACGAAGTGATGAAGGTGATAGACAATGAGCGTGCTAACTCGCGTCATGTTCAGCTCATCATAGTGACGGGCGCCGCTGCGCTGTTGCTGTTTGTTGTGATGCTACTGATGTTGAATTACAGCTTGATGGTGCGTCGCAAGAACCAAACCATTATGGCCACTGTGCGCCAATTAATGCACTATCGCGACATGGTTGCGGGTGATCAGACTACCGATGAAACCGTTGAAAATCGTTCAACAGATGCACCCGATGAAGAGCAACGACAATTCGAGGAGATAGATCGTCGCATCATCCGTGAACGACTCTTTGTGAAGCCCGACTTCGGTCGCGACGATCTGATAGGCTTGATGGGTGTTGATAAAAACATGCTGGCCACTATTATTAATAAGTACACGAATACCAACGTGCCTGGCTATATCAACACCAAACGCATGGAATATGCCGTGACGCTCATCAAAAGTCATCCTGAATATACCATGGCTGCCATTGGCGAAGCCTGCGGTATCCCCAGTGCCACCACGTTCATTCGAAATTTCAAGCATGTTTATGGCATGACGCCATCTGATTTCCGCCGACAACTGGAGGCATCAGAACCTACCCCCCCCGAAAATTAACACTTGATAACATAACGTAACTATCAATATCACAAATTTATTGGTTCTTATACTGTGATTAACTTGCGCAAATATGTGCAAGTTTTTTTTCTTTTTATCGTCTAAAACGCCTTAAATACATGAAAAACTATACCATTTGGACAAAATGAAAAATGTAAAAGACAATATGATAAAAGGTAATTGTTAAAATTAGTAATAAAATGAAATTAATTAGTAATTTTGCAAATATTAGATTTATGTTATACAAAATAAATGGGCTTAAGTATGCGTAGGTTTTTATTGAACATATTGCTTCTTTGCGGGTTCGCCATTAGCACGAATGCTCAGCAGGTCACCATCGGCAACAACCTGCTCTACGATGCATGGCTCACCCCTAATCTTCGCGTCGGTACCCGTCTGTCGCCCCACTGGTCGGTGGGCATGACGGCAGGTTTCCGTCCTTGGCCTACTAACGATCAGACCTCGCGCAAGTGGCGTCACCTATTGTTGTCGCCAGACGTGCGCTACTGGACAGACTCTGTTAACGTGCACCATTTCTTTGGTGCTAACCTGATTTACAGTCATTATAATGTGTCGGAAGTTCGCTTCCCGTTTGGTATGTATCGTTCCGTGCGCGACGAGCGTCGTCAGGGCGACTTGGGTGCGCTGGGATTTTTCTATGGCTACTCCTGGCCACTGGGGCGCTACTGGAATTTGGAAGCCATTATCGGAGCAGCCGTCGGCTACACCCAATTTAATCGCTATGAATGCGGCCATTGCGGCAAGAAACTGGGCACCACGAAGAAAGCGTTCTTCATGCCCCAGGCTGCTTTAAATATCGTCTATAACCTGCCTGGCAGACCTCGACTGGAACCACTGCCCGAGATGCTGCCCGAAGTGGAAAGCAAGCCCGCATTTGCACCTTTCATGACGCCCGTGACGAATCTCACGTATAGTGCAGGCCGACTGCATCAGGACGAGCGTCCGCTGCATGTGCATTTCCCCTTCGACAAGTCTGTGTTGCTGCCCGAGTTCCGCAACAATGCCGAGGTGCTGCGCCAGATACTGGACGTCACCGCCCATGCACTGGCCGACACCATGACCGATGTGCGCACCATCCAGATTGTGGGTCTGGCATCCATCGAGGGACCTGTTGCCTACAACCAGAAGTTGTCGCTTCGTCGTGCCGAGGCATTGAAAGAGTATGTGCGTCAGCACCTGCAGTTGGCCGACACGCTGTTTGAGGCCGTTGGCGGTGGCGAGGGATGGGCTGATTTCCGCCAGCAGTTGCAAGTCGAGGCCGAGCAGAATGTCGACCATGCCGCTGAGCTGCGTCAGGCACTCGACTTGATAGCCAGCGAGAAAGACCCGAACCGTTGTGAACAGAAACTGAAGCGTTTGAACGGTGGACGCACGTGGCAGTATATCAAGACGCATATTCTGCGCGACCAGCGTAACTCCGGCTACATGCGTGTGATGTATAATTATGAACCCGATAAGGTGGCGCCCCTCATCAACCGTGCCATCGGCCTGTTGCGCACCGACTGTAGCGACTGTCATCACGAAGCCCTGCAGCACCTGTTGACCATTCGCCACGAAGAGCGGGCACAAAATGCACTGGGTGTGGCCTACTACCTCTGCGGCTACACCAGTGAAGCCCTTGACTGTTTCCAAAGGGCCGCTGCCAATGGCGATCGCGATGCCATCGACAACCTGCGGCAACTGGAACATCCCTAACCTGTGAATAGCAATGCTAACAAATGAATAAGCGAGAAAAAGAATATTATTAATTACTAAACAAAATGTTTGACATGAAAAAGTTTTTCAACTATGCCTTTGCAGGAGCGATAGCACTCATAGGTACGTACGTGTTCAGTGGATGCACGTCTGACGACGAAGTCGTGACAGATGCTGTGAATCCTACGTACGATTCGGAAAAAGGAACTGTAAACACACAGTTCGTATTGAACATTGCTGCCGCCGACCAGAGCGGTATGAAGAAAGCGCCTCTGCATCGTTCTTCGGCCACAGCCACACAGGCTCTCGGCACTAACTTCCGTGGACTGACCGATGCTCGCATCCTCACCTACAAGCAGAGCGAAAATGGTAAGCACCTCTATGATGTATCTACCAGTGCGCTGGCCACCTCTACTCGTAACTACGACCTCTCGAATTTGTTGGCATCGGGTGCCATCGCTGCCGACAACTCTCGTCGTGTAGTAGAACTGGCACTGCCCGTGGGTACCAACACCCTGTTGTTCTACGGACGTGCACCCAAGCCAACAACCGGTGCTAACCCCTCTGAGTATGGTAATATCAGCTACAGTGTTGCCGACAACGCCACTGGTACTGAGTTCTCTACCCATACGCGTATTAATGGAAACAATGCTGCCTACACATCAACCAGCTATATGCTGGCAGTGCTGATGACCCGTATGGCCAACCTCGGTCTTCATGTGGAAACTCCAGATGATCATTATCTCAGTAAGTCTAATCAGGATTACCGAGTAACTTATTGGACTCCTGGATACCTGGATGTGCCCTATAAGACCGTCAGCGGAAGTTTGACTGCTTTGAGCGGTCAGGAATTGACAGATGCTAGTACAGCTGGAACTTATACTGACGTTGAAGGTGGCGTCACTTATACCAAGGTTGGCCCAATCACAAAAGACTGGCGCGAATATGGTTTGGCTTACAATGATCCTTTGACCAGAGTATCATTGAAACCACTGGAGGAAATTCTGGGTAAGGCTTACTCGCTGATGACCACCATCCGCACTGTAGGCGGTGCTACCGAAATTCGTTCGGGTTCGGCAGAAGGTATTCTGAGCGTGATTGAAGACCTGTGGGCTGTAGCTGATAAGGTGTCGGTTGCCACTGTGACCAGTGAGAAAGAACTGATTGCCAAGAAGATGGGTCAGCGCATCAAAAACCGCTTCAGTAACTATTTCCAGCGCGATGAAACCGGTAACGTGACGTTCAAGGATCTGACTGCTGTCAAGACGGCCTTTGACAATTACATTAAGGTTACCCCTGGTTCTCTCGATGCTGCCATCGATCTCAACACCTTCCCTCAGGCTCTGAACCTCCCAGAAGGTGCTGCACAGATGATATTCGATCCAACGGCTAATTCTAATACCGGTGCTTTCAGCTATGTCTCTGATATCTCGGTATTCAAGCCTGTATCTAACTCTACTACCACTGTCGAAAAGTTCCTGTATCCTGCAGAGCTGGTTTACTTTGGCAACAGCCCAGTGCGCGTGAGCAGCGAGACCCATGTGGAAAACAACTACCCACAGACCGTGGCCAACTGGGATAAAGATGACTACTGGGTAGCAGCTAATAATCTGAAAGGATGGGTGAAAAATGGTGCCGTGGGCAATACCACCCGCAGTGTGGCCATGCAGCGCGACATCAACTATGGCACGGCAATGCTTGCCACCACCGTGAAGTATGGCGCCAGTGTGATTAACGACAATCAGGCCGCTTGTACCGAGGAGGTTAGCGACCAGCATATCTCAGTGAACAGCACCTCGTTCAAGCTCACGGGCGTCATCGTTGGCGGTCAGTGCCAAAAGGTGGGCTGGAACTTCCTGAAGAAGGATGTCACCGGCAACGACTTTAACTTCATGGTTTACGACAGCTATATCGGCAACGATGGTAATGGCATCAACGTGCCTGCACACGGAACAACGTCTGACTTCAACTACACCCTGCTGTGGGACAACTACGATGCTGCCAACAACAAGCAGCCAGTATTCGTAGCTCTGGAGTTTGTGAATAATTCGGGTGTTGACTTCTGGGGCAATGCCAACCTGATCCGTCGTGGCAGCAAGTTCTACCTTGTAGGTAAGCTGGATCCCACCAGCAGTTCGTTCCCCGTGAGCAGAGCCACAACAGATGCTTCTAACTACATCCTGCCTCCTTATAAGGCAACTGATGGCACCACCGACACCGAGAAGGTTCGCGTGTTCATGCAGGACTACAAGACCACGGCTAACTTCACCATCAGTACTTCTTCACTGAAGAGTGCTTACTCTACCGTTCCCGACCTGCGTTCTTCACAGATCTCGCTGGGTCTGGCCGTAGATATCCAGTGGGAGCCAGGTCTGACCTTCGACGTAGAGCTGGGACAACAGTAAACAGTAATTGATATGATGTATCCCGACAGAACAATCGCAAAGCTGATGGTGACAGTGCTCACAGCATTGTCACTGTCGGCGTGTTCTGTCATCGACGATGATTTGTCCGACTGTCGTGAGGGCGAGAAGTTCGAGATGGACTACCAGTTGAAGCTGGTCACCAACATGACTACGGAGCTGAAGACCCAGCTGACCACCATCACCGAGATGAGTGTGGCCAGCGCACTGGAGACACACCTGAAGGACATCTTCAGCGACTTCGCCCACGATGTGGACCTCTCGTTCTACGATACCGACAAGGAACAGGAGCGACTGGAGCACGTACAGGACATTATCAATGCCAATCAAACCAGCTACACGCTGACGCTGCCCATGCGCAAATACATGCACCTGGCTGTGGCTAACATCAAAAACAACCCTGTGGTGACGCTGCACGACGATGAGCTTAGTCCCACGTCGAAATTGCAGCAGACCGATGGCGAGAAGATTACCTCGCACACCACGGGCCTGTTTACGGCACGACTGCCGATGGAGGTACTGGAGGGCATCGATCAGACATTCAATGTCCGACTGTATATGGCCAACAGTGCTGCCACGCTGGTCATCGACCCTCGTGGTGTGAGCTATCGCGACATGAAGGTCTATGCCACCGGTTTTGCCAATGCCTTCTGTATCAGCGACAGCATCTATCGCTTTCCTGAAAAGCCCGTGCTGGTCGAGGCAGAGAGAGTAGCCACCGACAACGACCTGTTATGCTTCTGTTCGGTGAACTTCCCATCGCCCGATGCTGTGCCTGCTGGGGCACCACGCCGCGTTATCGATACCTCGCTCTGGCAGTTCAAGGTGTATGTTACCAAGACCGACGGCACCGTGACCGAGACTGTGCTTGGCATCCCCGAGCCGCTGAAGGCTGGCGACCTGAAGGTGATCAAGGGCGAGTTGAACGACGACGGCGCTGTGACGCCAGCCAACAGTATGGTGGGTGTGAGTATCACGCTGAACTGGAATGATGGCGGCAACTATGATTCGGAACTATAATCAATCCATATGAGGAAGAAGAGACTTTGTCTGATCTTGCCATTGCTTGTTTTGACAGTCCTGAGCGGCTGCACAAACGATGAGTCGCTACGCACTGACGAACAACCCGTCCGTGCGCAGTTAGCTTTCGCCGTGGCTCCTCTCACCAAGTTGCGCACAGAGAAAGCACCCCTGCATCGCACTGCTGCCAGCGTGGTACAGGCCGATGAGCACTTCCGCGGACTGCAAGAGCTACACCTCATCCCCTTCGCCAAGCGGGGACGTGTGGAGATCAGCGACCAGCCCAAGCTCTTTGGGGTGGACTACAGTGCTGGCAGCGACTATAGCAAGACCAACGCACACTTCTTCTACTATGAAGGCATGCAGTTGATGAACGGGGTGGCTTCGTTTCTGGTCTATGCCCGAGCTGCCGGTTCTTCAGATGCGTCGCTCGCCAACAAGCAGTATTATGGTGCACTGACAGCCAACTACCCTGCTGATGGCAATCCCGCCGACATCTCTTTCAGTCTGCAGTCTATCCGAGACAACAACGATGTGCCTAGTGAGGCGGCTGCCATCGCCCGCTATCTGACGGCCATCGCCCATGCGGAATGTCTGCACGAGGCGCATACCTATTCGTGGAGTGCTGCAACCGATTCTAAGTTGCAGGCTTTCTTCCTGAACTTCATTAATCAGGGGCAGGAGACCACTGCGCCCATGGCAGGCTCGACGGCCAACGTGACGGCCTATGTCAGCGACCTGCGCAGCAAGATTGCCGCACTGACCTATGCCGACTGGACCGTGGAGCGCAAACTGCAACAGGCCATCCTCGACTCTATCGACAACAAGGCTGTAGGACTGCCTGTCAGCTATCCCGCCTCTATCGGACTGCCCGACGGGGCTGCGGTGGTGCGCTATGCCAACGGACAGTTTGTCCCACAGACCACCACAACCACGCTGGCCCGCGTGGCTGGCATCCAGCGCTATGCGCATCCGGCCGAGCTCTACTATCATGCCAACAGCCAGATCAAGACCACCACGACCGATACCCGTAGGTCCTATTACGAGAACGAGGCCACCTGGACAGATGTGTTGGCCCGCTACGAGACCGACAATGGCGTGGTGCGCGGCAACACGACATCGGTGGCTATCAAGGAGCCCGTGCACTATGCTGTGGGCTGTCTGCAGATGAGGCTCAACGCGCCGACGCTGTCGCTGGCCGATGCCGACGGACGCTATGTGACCGTCGGTGCTACTACCTTCCCGTTGACAGGCATCATCGTGGGCAGTCAGCGGCCCGTGGGCTTTGACTTCAAGCCCACTACCACATCTGAAGTCGATGTACGCTATGCTTACGACTGCTATCCGGTGGCTCCCGATAACAGTGTGATTTATCTGCCTCCCTATGGCGGCACAACTTCGGCCAACAGTAATACGCTGTTGCTGCAAACACCCGACGACGAGGAGGTGACCGTGATTGTTGAGTTCCAAAACAACAGCAACGTCACCTTCCGCGGACTGAACGGACTGGTCTATCCCGGCACCCGTTTCTACCTGTTGGGCGTCCTGGCACCCGAGGGTGGTGCCACATACGACTATCAGCGTCGTGTCATTACCCAAGACTATGTCACCACGCTGAATGTCAGCGTCAACTCTCTCCGCAAAGCGTATAACGTGGTGCCCGACCTGCTGACAGAACGTCTGGAGGTGGGCATACAGCTGACCGCCGACTGGAAGATGGCGACGCCAACGATTGTAGAACTTGAATAAACAGAAAGACCGCATGAGACAAACTGCTGGGACATATCGCATCATTCGCACACTACTGCTACTACTGGCAGTGGCAATGGGCGGCGTGGGCTGTTCTCATGATAGCGGCGACGAGGCAGGGCGTGCGCCTGCGACTCCGTCTTTATACCTTAATATATATATAGAAGGCCAACAACTGAGCAACAAGCAGTCGGCTCCTCGGCGTGCCTACATCGGTGATGTGGCTGCCACGGAGGCCGAAAACAAGGTCAGCAGTGTGCAGATATGGGTGTTTACTCATAACGATGGCACTCTGGTGGGCTATCTGAATCCGGCCATTGGTCAACTGAACAGTCAGCGCAGTGCCACCTACCTGATGCTGGTGCCAGACGAGTTTGCTCAGAACCCCACCAGCGTGGATGTCTATGTGCTGGCAAATGTTGCACACACGCATCAGCTGGACGAGACCACCACGCGACAGGAACTGGATGACGCTTTGATGCTGACTGGCGACCAGCCCTTCGGACTGAACGTCCTGACTACGGTGGTGCCTGACGAAGGACTGCCCATGTCGGGCGTGCTGAGAGACCAGCCCGTCTATGGCGATAGCCCCGTGCTGCGCATTGGTACGGCACAACAGCCAGCTATTGTCAACGTGACGCGCATGGTGTCGAAGGTACGCTTCCTGTTTGGCTGCGCCGTGACGCTGTCTGACTTCCAGATGACCCGCGTGGAGCTGGCTGGCAACATGATTCCTGCCGACGAATATCTGTTCCTGAGCGACGATGGCAACGACTATCACCTGGGCAACAGCTATGTGGCTGACGCCACCACACTGGCCACCATCACCGAAGAGGTGCCCAAGATAGAAGATCCGGAGTCCTACGAATATCTGTCGGGTATGGCCCCCTCGTACTATGACCGACTGGTCAATGCGGCTGTGGCCGACGGTCACCTGCTGCAGGCAGGACCGTTCTATCTGCGCGAGAGTGACAAACGGCTCAGTGGCACCATCCACTATATGGTCGATGGCGTTCTCAAAGAGGCACCATTCCAGATGGAAAGGGCGGGCGACTTCTCACGTAATCACACGTGGATTGTGTATAGTTACTATGCAGGCAATGCCACCGACCGACTGGTGGTGAACGATGTCTTTGTGACAGACTGGAACGAAGTGAATCAAAATCACGAGGTGTATAACTGGTAAGCAAGTGTATGGCAATGAAGATGTTTCTGAAGAATATGGCGATGAGCACACTGGCAGCACTGCTGCTGGCTGCTTGCAGCATGGACGACGCCAACGACCTACAGGGGGCGACGGACGGCGAGATGCTGCAGTTGTCGTCGATGATGAAACACTCACCGGCCATCGTGCCAACCACCGACCAAGCCATCGAGATATACGTCACGCGGGGCACTGAAGCCCGAAGGGGCACGTTCAGCTATGCCACCGACCTGGCGGAATGGCGCAGCAACGTCAGGGTGCTGCCTAACGAGAACCAGTATCTCTATGGCTTTATGCCTGCCAATGCGGCATCGTCAACGGCCATCAGCTACTTGTCAGACGGCTATGACAAGGGCGCTACGCTGACGGTGAACGGGCTAGACCCCGTGACAGCTGTTGACCTGTGCTTCCTGGCTGGCGTCAAAGGTGGCGAACCAGTAGCCAGTTCAGAGAATATCACGATGTGGAAATACCTCTACGAGGGGCAACCCAAGAGCCATAACAAGGTGAACCTGCTGATGGAACACCTCTATGCCAGCCTCAGCCTGCGACTGCTGGTGGGCAGCGATTATGACCTCCTGCGCACTATCAAGGTGAAGAAGATACAACTGAAAGCTGCTGGAGCACGTAAGGTCAACGTGAGCATCACGCAGTGGAACGGACTGGAACCGCTGTTCAACTATACCACGACCGAGACGGCTGCCGAGGTGACCGACATGCTGAACAGTTCCGAGGGCGAGATGCTTAGTACCAGCGTACCACTGGTGGTGAACGACCTTTATGTGGCACCCATCCTGACAGGACTGAAGTTGGTGAGCTTCTATGATGTTTACGACAAAGAGGGCCATCTGGTCAGAAAGGACTGCCGAGCAGAGAATGACATCACTGGACTGATGTCTATGCGAGACGGCACCAAGACGACGCTCACCATGACGGTGGCTCCCAGCTACCTCTACTATTTAGCCGATCCTGATGCACTGGATCCAACGATTGTGAAGGAGTGAAAAACTAAAAAAACAAACGAAATGCGAAAGCTAATGACCATATTACTGAGTTGGATGTCTGCACTGGCAGTTCAGGCACAGATTACCATAGGCGGCAACGTCTATGGTGGCGGTAATGTGGGCAATACGAAAGGAAACACGACCGTTGCCATTTATGCCGGCGACCTGAACAGGGTGTATGGTGGTGCACGTATGGCCGATGTGCAAGGCTCTGCCTTTGTGCATGTCGATGGCGAGCATGCCTCCAACTATATCGTGATCAACCATCTCTATGGTGGTAATGACATTGCCGGAAGCATCGGCTCGTCAGACTCTATCCCTAAGCAACTGACGCGGGTGGGCACCGGTGCCGGACAGAATAAGATTGATAGTACATGGAATGCCTTTGTACGCCTTTCCACCAAGACGGAGATCGTCGGCGGAAAGATCAGGGCTGCTGCTGATGCCAAGAAGGTGTATATCGGACAGCTCTTTGGCGGCGGTAATGGTGACTATGACTACAACTCGCTGAAGCTGGAAGACGGCGAGACACCGAACCCCTATTTCGGATTGCCTAAGCCTGAACTGGGAAAGACCTATCTGGAGATACTGGGTGGCTCTATCGTCTATGCCTATGGTGGCGGTAATAATGCCACGGTGAAGAAGAGAACGGTGATCTGTCTGGACAACCCCAGCGCAGCAGTTGGCAGCATTATTGATGCTACCAATCCGAATGCCAACCAGGCTGGCGAGGTGCTGAACGATGACCGACTGGAAAGCAAGATGGGCATCAACCTGACGTTTACCTATCCTCACAGCAATGCCTATCAGATAGGACGCCTGTTTGGCGGAAACAACAAGGCTGAGATGGCCATACGCCCCCGATGGAACCTGATTCGCGGTTCTGTGCGTAACCTCTATGGTGGCGGTAACGAAGGCCGTATGACCAGTCCTGAGGGCCTGCTCCTGCAGGTGG
This sequence comes from Xylanibacter brevis P6B11, assembly GCF_000621825.1. NCBI lineage: Bacteria > Pseudomonadati > Bacteroidota > Bacteroidia > Bacteroidales > Prevotellaceae > Xylanibacter > Xylanibacter brevis. The sequence goes on along the minus strand of NZ_KK211352.1, from coordinate 77,175 downwards.
AAGGCGACAGCATGGTTGTGGAGAATGTCTATGGCGGATGCCGTAAGGCCGATGTGCGTGCGCTTTATGACGGCGACGACAATCATCCCGTGCCCTATACGGAAATACAGTTGGATCCTTCCGACAACCCGAACAATATTCCTGGTGGCTATGCAGCGCGTGTGCGTGTGCTGGGTGGCCACGTGACTAATGTCTATGGCGGTAATGATATCTCGGGCAACGTTTATGGTGGTAACACCGTGGGTATCCTGACCCGTATTTATGGCAATGTCTATGGTGGAGGCAATGGCTCGTATGCCTATACAGACAATCCTAAACTGAAAAATGATCCCAGATGGGGTGATTTCTACTATAACCCTGTCGAGATACTGGGATTGGAAGGCAACAGCTTCACGCAGATGCAGTCGGCAGAAGCCCTGAACCTTTTCCGACCGAATGCTGAGCAGGTGTCTATCTTGGTTCGTGGCACGGCAGAGAATCCAGTACTTGTAGAGGGCGCCCTTTACGTGGGTGGCAACAGTGCCTCGCTGCGCGAACAGACGGCCAGAAGCAACTTCGACACCCGTCAGCCGCACATCAAGATCGGCTCCTATGTCACCATCGACAATGTGTTCCTGGGCAACAATGGCGAGAACATGGTGAAATACAACGAGGCCGTGGACGAGCAAGGTCGTGAAGAGGGTGTGCTGCGCACGCTGGCAAGTACCGACCAGACCCCCGATGGTTCGCGCTTCAACTCGATGAACCTGAAGGACTCGTTGCTCTTTGCCAAATACATGGAAGGCTGTGCCATGAAGATTAAGCCTAACGTGCTGTTTGAGGATACAAGACGTGGTGATCCCAATGATTATATACCCTATAGTTCACAGTTTGGTTCTATCTATTGCGGTGGTAACGTGGGAAGCATCCTGACGGATGGTAAGATGACCGTTGACTTCGTCGATAAGATTATCATATATAACAAGGTGGTGGGTGGTTGTAATAATGCCAACGTCTATGCCACCGACGACTTTAATGCGGAATACCTGGGCGGACTGCTGGGCGACGCTGATGCCAATGGCGATAAGCTGGAGCTGAACTTCGTCGGACTGAAGATTCAGCCCAAGCGCTGGAATGCCACAAAGACGGCACTGGAGTGGAACACCATCAGTGCTGCCACGGGCGAGAACGTCAGTTCCGAGGGTCTGTTGCCCGGCACCACAACGGCTGCCGACCATGACCGCCGACTGAAGGGTGGTAACGTCTATGGCGGCTGCTATAACACCGGTCATGTGAACGGCAATGTGATTATCAATGTCAATGCATCTATCGTTGACCGTAAGGGTGAGTTTGCCATCTTCGACCAGGTGGAACAGAACGAGGGTGAAGCTATCCTTTATGGTAACAGCGACTATCATGTGACAGAGCGCCGCTCGGGTGTGATCCTCGATGAGCAGGGCATGGATGTGCTGGGTCAAGCATTGAACGTGTTTGGCGGCGGCTATGGACCCGAGTCAGAGATATGGGGCAGCACGACGGTGAATATTAACAAGGGTTATGTGTTCCAGGTCTTTGGCGGTGGCGAGAATGGTCCGGTGGGAAATGCAGACTATTACGACCCTGTGACAAGTAAACTGGTTTATTCCTATCACCCACAAAATAGCTGTTACGTCAACCTGAAGGGCACTGTGGAAGGTGTGCACCGAGGACATGAAGAGGACGACGACGATATGGCTGAGGCTGAGTTTATCTATGGCGGTTCGTTTGAGGCACCCATTGCCGGCGATGTGGTTGTGAACCTGGGTAACGGTCGTGTGTTCAACGCCTTTGCAGGTAGCTGTAATGCCGACATCTACGGACATACGGAGATGTATATCGGACGTAATGGCACAGATGCCGATGGTCATGATGTGTTGGGATTCCCCTGGGTGCGTGACCATGCGTATGGTGGTAATGACCTGGGTGGACGCATCCTGAACAAGGGTAACTTTATGAACCGTATCAACGACGATGTGGTTGACATGGTGCATAACCCAGATTCTGCAGACGTGCCCGACGTGACGAATGCTTCTGCCTATGTGGAGTATATTCAGGGAAATGTGAGCCACCTTTTTGGTGGTTGCTATGGCGACTATGACTATACGGATGCTCACTACCGTCAGTACACTTATCCTGATGGTGCGTCGAAGCCTGGCTTTACAAAGCCTCGTCTGGACAACGCGTTTGTTAACCTTCGTCCGAATGTACATGTCAGAAACTCACTGAAAAAAGTCTTTGGCGCGGGACAGGGACACCTGAAGGGACTGGGCGTGGACAGCATGCAGAACCGTAGCTATATACTCGTAGAGATACCAAAGACCACTTCGAAATATCAGAATATTGAAATCTTTGGTGCCGGTGCCAACTGCGGTCTGGGTATGGGTGTCAATCCGTTGACGCTGAGTGGCTATACGAATGCACTTGAGGGCACCGTTGAGGGACGTCCAGACAGTGGTTCTGCCATCATCGACCTGATGACGGGTCAGGTGAAGAGCGTGTTTGGTGGCAGCTACCAAGAGGGCGTCACTCGTCGTACGGTGATCAACGTGCCACAGGGGGCAACCATCCGTGTGGACAGCATCTTTGGTGGTGCCTATGGTTTCGACCCGCTTTATCCCTGCGATGTCTATGAGGCCCAAGTGAACTATCGTAGTGAGGAGGCACGTGTGCACGTGCTCTTCGGTGGTAACAACTCTGCCGACCGTACGCTCTACGGACAGGTGAACATCAGTGCACCGGTGTGGAAGGATAAGGAAAATGACTATTTGGCCACGGTCTATGGTGCCGGTTATGGTTCTGACACATGGTCGCAATATACCGAGGTGAACCTGTTTGATGGTGCCAAGGTCTATGAGGTCTATGGTGGCGGAAACAATGGTAAGGTGCTGAACATGGAGTCGCTGCGAAAGTGGAAAGAGACCGACCCAACACTTGACCTTTCACTGCCTGGCTACGAGAATGCAGATGGCTTCGATGACGGTCTGGACAGCCCGTTGGCGCATGCCGTGCGTATGGATGGCAAGAAATACAATACCAACGTACACATCCACAAGGGTGCCACGGTGGTTAGCTACGCCTATGGTGGTGGTTATGGTACGAATGCGGTGGTCAGCGGTTCTACTTATATCGACTTGTTGGGCGGTAATGTGATAAAGGATATGTATGCCGGCGGTACCAGTGGTGCTGTGCAGGACTACTATAAAGCTGGAACCTTCACGGCCAGTGCCACTGCTTACGTAGAGGGTGGTTCGGCTCGTAATGTCTATGGCGGTGGATGGCAAGGTGACGTGGGCTATACTAGGAGCGAGACAGCACAGAACGGCAAGCAGACCATCGCGGAAAATATTCCCGGAGAGACAAACGTGGTGATTGGTATCCGCCAGGATCGTACAGAAGCGCTGCCCGAAGATTATGGCTATTATGATGGTGTGCCAGCCATCTTGCGTAACGCCTATGCCGGCGGTGAAGGTGGTTCGGTGATTGGCCGAGCCACACTGACCATGAACAATGGCTACATTGGCTATTACTATGATACCGAGAGAGGTACTTACGTAGAGAAGGTCAACGATGAGACCTGGAGCGACCACGTGGGTAAGGATCGACTGTCGGACTGTGGTAACCTCTTTGGTGGTGGCTACGACGACAACAGTAGTGTGGACACGAGCTTTGTCACCGTGTGGGGCGGTATGATACGTAATAGCGTGTTTGGCGGTGGTGAGATTGCTACCATCGGACGCGGTAAGGTGCACGAAAGCGATGTGGACAACAAGATTCGTGAACTGGACAGCATCTATCTGTATGGCGGCACCAACGTAACAATCTATAACGGTCATGTGAAGCGCAACGTGTTCGGTGGCGGTAAGGGCTATAACATTCTGGGCTATGGCGGTATTCACGGTTTCTATACCGACGGCTACGTGTTCGGACAGACTGCAGTGAACGTGTATGGTGGTGAAATCGGTACCGAAGAAGGACTGGCGTCTGGCTATGGTAACGTGTTTGGCGGTGGCGATGTGGGCTATGTCTATGGTCGTGGTTACTTCAGCGAGAACAGCCGAAAGATTGGTACGGGCTCGCCTAACCATTACTACTACTACGACAGCGAAGGACACCTGACAGAAGACTGTAAGGTGGTGGTTTCGCCACAGCTGCAAATCAGAAAGAACGGCACACCGGTGACGTTCCAGGGACAGGTTTATGGTCCTTATGACTATGTGCCTACCGACTATCTGAACACTCTGCCTGCCGATAAGGAAGACAGCAGATGGGCCAACCTCTATACAGGCGACGGACTGACAGCCGACGACCGGGTGGAGCGCGGTGTGCATATCCATAATGCTGTGTTTGCTGGTGGTAACGTGTCGTCTAACAGTGAGAGCTATAACAATGCAACCACAGTATTCGGTAATACCACGGCAACACTCAACGATGTGTACCACCATGACTATATCACCGTGGGCACAGAGCATACGGGTGGTCTCTATGGTGGTGGTAACCTGTCGTTGGTGGGTGGCTATCGCGAACTGAACATCACGAACTATGGTACGGACTACTACGGACTGGACCAGCAAATCTCGTTGGAAGACTATCAGAAGCTGACCAACCGTGAGCGTGCTTACTTCAAACTGGAATACCAGTGCCAGCAGGATGTGGTGATTGGTGGTAAGTCTTACCACGTAACCGATCGTATCAGTGAGGAGGAGTATAATGCTTTGCCCGCTGCCTATAAGATTCCGGAATACTGGATGCAGTATGGCTTCTGTTCTATCTATGCCGGACGATTGTTGAACACCATCCAGCGTGCAGACTTCTGTGGCGTATTTGGCAGTCGATTGGTTTTGCAGGGTGCCAAGGACCGTGTGGCTGATGTGGGCGATGCAACGGAGTACACCATCAACCGTATTGGCGAGCTCTCGCTGAACCAGAAACACTCGGTGATTGCCGAAGACCTGGCGCTGAAGCCTGGTGCTGTGCCAGCGCTGAATGTGAGCGACCAGTCACCTGATGACTATCTGAATGCAGAGAATGCGCTTCATGGCAACTACTTCGGTATCTATAGCGTGGTGAACTATCTGGGAGGCTTGACGAGCGATGTGCACTTTAGCGATCCTTACAGATATGTGGAGCGCGGTAATGCCAAGACTGACGACACTGAAACCTATTATAGCTGGAAGACAAGTCACATAGACAAACGCGACCGTAATAATGGTACTTCTATTAATCAGGTGGCATTGGCATCTGGTGTGTATCTGGAACTGACCTCGGAGCGGAGTACACCGAAAAACAAGATATATGGCGATATTACAGGTGTGGTTGAACTGGACCTGATTAATGTGAAGAAGGACATTGAGGGTGGTGGCTATGTCTATGCACGCAATGAACATGGTGAGCGCAGTGAGATATCTCATGAGAACACTCTGCTATCTGTCTATAATATGAAGAATGGCGATGAGGCGCTGACCAATAAGATATTTATATATAGTCCAACGGTGCTGTTGGACCACCAGACCAGCGGCAACTTTATCCATAGGTCAAAGCGTATCGTGGATGACTGTTACCCGAACAACGGTGTCTATAATGATGGTTACGTGATATCGCCTGCCCACTATTGGTTCATCAAGGGTGAGGTGTATATTTACGACCAGGTAGTGTCTGCCTATGCTGGTTCTGCATCGGCCTACTCAAAAGAGGTCAAGATCCCGCTGACCATCACTGCTTGCTCTAACGGACGACTCAGACTGCTGAACATCCAGCCCAGTCTCTATGCTTACTATGCTAACGATGAGCGGACGGAGAAGATAACACCCGACGGTGTGAAGGTGGAAAACGAGAGTATGACGTACTACCTGAACGACGTCATTTCGTGGTGGGACTGGCACCAGCTGCCGGATAATGAACAGAGATACTTTGTCAAGGAAACCCGCGTCAACGTGGACTCTTGTATCATTGATGGCACGCCTTATTCTGCAGGTGCATTCGTTCTTGAAGATGATGCCACCCTTCATAGCACAACGGCCTGGCAAAACTTTGTGTCTGGAAACCACACGGTGTGCAATGCACTCGGTGAGGAGGTGACAGACCTGAACTCGATGTTCCACTCGTCGAACAATATTGGCCATGACACGGGCTATGTGCTCACCGTGAAGATGGACAGCCCCAAGGATTGGAACGACTGGTATAGTCCGCTGATGGACGCTGACGGCGACAAGATACGAAAGGATGCCTATAAGGCACTGCCTGATAAGTCTGGCTATATAGAGGGTCCTACATACACGTTGACGGGAGCCTCAGGTCTGTATGGTCAGCGTGAGTATGAGGTGGGCGATGTGATCACGAAGGAAGCTCATGACGACTATGTCTCTACGGTGGTGCGTATGCCGCAGCCGCCCACAGGACAGGCTGTTGTGGAGCCAGCTTATGTGGCATTGGAAGATTTCGCAAACACCCAGAAAGGTAATGCGATCGGTCAGGAAGCTTACGATGCGCTGGATGATAAGTCGAAGTTTGAGCCTGCTATGGTCTGCATCAACACCTTCCAGATTGGCGAAGAGTCGTACATCCTGCACGGAGAGCTGGTATCCGGAACCGACGAAAGCCTGGAAGAACTGGCTCGGAAATACAAGGTGTACAACAACAGCAGGATTAATGCCGACTCTGTCACTAATGCAGAGGCGCTGGAGTATGTGAAGGCTCATCTGTCTGAAGCCTACTATGTCAAGAGCGATGGCCTCTATGGCGGTCAGTACTACGAGGCAGGCCAGAATTATAGCGCCATCAAGTCGTGGTGCTCGCTGACAGATGCACGTGAGAATTTCGATTTCAACTATGATGCCCTTGATTTGCTGATTGACCCAGACTATCATGGCGAGGGCTTCACGGATGTTTATTATAAGAGTCCGTATAGCGATGTGAAGGCGGTAGAGTATGATGCCATTTACGACGGCCCTAGCACTCTGACTTATTATGATAATGACAACGTGGAACACACGATTGCATCGGGCAACAAACTGACGCGTGAGGAGTACGAGGAAGTTAGAAACGATCAACTGCACTATTCAAGCATTGTGGTGCCCGCAGGGTCTGGCGAACAGAAGGTATTTATTGTCAACGAGTCGTTGATAGACAATGGTACACCTTATGCAAAGGGACAGGAAATCAGTGAGAAAGACTTTAAGTTGCTGTCGGCTGTCAACCGTGCCAAGGTTGATTCTATTACCTTCCAGAAGGGTGGCATGGCAAACACGGTGTTCTATTGCTACGAGACTTATACGCCTTCTGCTTCGTTTACGACAGAGCGTGGTACTGCAGGACAAAAGGGTTCGGTCATCTCTGCCAGTGTCTTTGCCACGATTCCTAACTACCAGAAGCATTTCTCAATACGTGGTTCTGAGCCAACCGAGACGACAACACTCTTTGTGTCGCGCGAATCAACAGCCAGGGATGTGACATCAGAGAAGATTCTGACGGCCGTTTATCAGTACACCTACTACGAGCCTGATGAAGAGGGCGAAGGTATGAGCCTGGTCAATGAGCTGCACGTGCTGAACGTTCATCTGCAACTGGAGAGTGGTGCACCAGAAATTGGCTTGCTGAATGCACCTCCTGCTGTGCTGCCTGGCACAAATCTTGGACTGAAGGCTCCTACGGTGAACCCCGGTCTTTACGAGGTGCTGACCAGCGGTTGGGAGATGTTTGCAGATGAACATGATGCGATGATGCGCCGTAATGGCGTGCCATTCAAGAACAATGGAACACCGCTGTACTGGTATCAGGATCAGAAAGCATGGATTGCTTTCTATTCGAAGACCTATTTGGGTAAGACCTACTCTAACTACGTGCCAGTCACGGTAGCCAACTATCATGATATGGATGCCGTGATGGCCGACAAGGACCATCATCTGTATGTGGATCATCCTGATGTGACTCGTAATTCAAAGATATATATCAACGGTGGCAACTGTACGTCGGACGCTGGCAAGAGCAGACTCGACCTGTTGAAGGACTTCTACGACCTGAGCTTGCAGACGACAGAGGCTGCTACGGGCGCTACGGCAGGACATGCCCTGCTCGATAGTAGGGTGAAGGGCGGTGCAAACCTGGAGTTCATCCTGAGTAGTGATGTGGCACCAAAGGCATATACCGACTGGACGCCCATTGGTAATGAAGAACAGTGCTTTGCCGGAAATCTGCATGGCGATGGCTATACCATCAGCGGACTGAACAACTCGTTGTTTGGCAAGCTCTGTGGCAGTGTCTATAACCTGGGCGTGACTGGCTCGTTTGCTTCGGCAGGTGTTGTCGATAGTGGCGATGGTTATGTGGAGAACTGCTGGATCAACACGACGGGAACACCCGATGGTTCGGTCTATGCGGTCTTCGGTAATCCTTCCGACGAGGAGCCTACCACGCGCCAACTGGTGAACTGCTACTACCAAAGTGGCAAGAACTATAAGACAACGGCCAACACACACGGTATGGCTACGGCCATGAGTGAACAGGCGTTCTATAACGGTACGGTGGCCTATAACCTGAACGGCTTCTATCTGAACAAACGCTATTACGACAAACAGCTCTCTAGTGGACAGGCCTACCACTACCTGAAGGCAGAGAATGATGTGCTGTCGGAACAGATGCTCACAGGCTATTACCCGACAATGCCCGATGCCCGTTATGGTGATGTGGGCTATGTGGAGAACCGCTATAAGGATGGCGACTTTATCTATGCGGGGGGTAGCATACCTGAGACATATGATGACCGTATGCGCGTGAACAACAATGGTGCTGTCAGCACCGTCTCTTATGCACCCATCTGGCCCGATGACTACATTTTCTTCGGACAGACGTTGACCTACGGATATAACATGTCTCGTCCGCACGATGACACACCTAAGCACATCATCAAGAATGGCAACCGCCTATCGTTGAGTGGTGCCGGCAACCGCGTCTATCGTGCACCGGCCTACTATCAGAGTAAGGTGATGGACAAGGCTCACTTTAATATCTCGGCTGTGCTTGCAGCAAAATCTGCCCCGAAGTCTGTTACGGATACTGACTTGAAACCAGCTTATCCGAATATGACGGCTATTGACTTCGCCGGACATCAAGATAACACGTGGGCTCTGGGCACTGTCAGCGTTGGTGCGGAGCCAACAGCTCCAACCTATTTCTATCCGCCTATGCTGGACGATGCTGACGGACTGCTCAGTATCACCAACGAGGGTGAGACCACCAACTTGTTGGTCTATGCACCTTCTGCCGAGCATAACGCAGAGACAAACGAGGTGCTGACAAACTATTTTGTGGATCCAGACTATACGGATTATTACGTGGATGATGACTACCATCGCGTGAAGGTGGCACCTGCCTCTACGGTTCATGGACACTTGGTGCAGAGCAACCTCACGGCCATCACTGACCACCTCCTGGTCGACAAGCGCGATTTCAACTGTCCGTTGAGTTATACGTTCGCCTCAGGAAAGCGTATGTGGCATCAGCGCATGCCAGACCTTTATGTGGACATCAACAAGGGATGGGAGACCGTCAGCCTGCCTTTCACCGCCGAACTGGTATCTACGCAGGATAAGGGTGAGATTACGCACTTCTATAGTGGTAGTCGTACGGCCGAGGAGAACGGCGCAAAGATTGGCCACGAGTACTGGTTGCGCGAGTATCAGGGTAAGTCGGCCGAGGACGAGCAGGTATTCACAGCGGCCTTTAGCTATCCGACGGCCACGGGCGACGACAAGCAGGTGGACAACACCTTCCTGTGGGATTACTATTACAGTAAGAACGCGCAGAAGGATGCCAACAACGACACCTACCAGACCTACTATGAGAACGGACGTGAGCTGAAAGCATATCCGCTGCTGACGATGGCTAAGCCTTATATGATTGGATTCCCGGGCAAGACCTATTATGAGTTTGATCTCAGTGGCGACTGGACCGCGCAGAATACTGCCAGTGTGGCACCCGCACGACTCGACAAGCAGGTCATCAGTTTCGTTTCCGAACCGGCCATCACCATTGGCGTCAGTGATGATGAGCTGAACAGCGTGCCTGCCGATGGCTATGCCTTCGTGCCCAACTATATGAGTAAAGTGACGAATGGCTACCTCATGAATGACGAGGGACGTAGTTTCGATGCGACGCCTGTTGGCGGTCTGGAAGCAACGCCATTCCGCCCGTACTTTGTGGCCAGTCCGTCGGCCGCGCGTCGTCATGTGCAGTCCATCCTGTTCGTGGGCAAGGACACCTCGTTCGCTTTCGATGAGCAGGAGCCTTCGGAGGAGGAAATAGGTGAGGGCGGTCTGCAGTTCAGTCTGCGTCGCCATACCATCATAGTCACCTCAACGCTGCGTCGTGCTGCCGATGTACATATTGTGAACACGGCAGGTGTGAAGGTCGGCTCGTTCACCATACAGCCCGGTGAGACCATCAGCACCCGTGTCGGAGTGGGAGGTATCTATATGTTGAATGCCGACGGTGGCAGATATCAGAAGAAATTAGTAGTAAGATAGAGCTATGATAAAGATATACGATTACACGAAACAAGTGATCAACAAATTGGTTGTTGCCCTGGCGATGCTGGCACTCGGCAGTGCCGCTGCGTGGGCAGAGACAGACTATTCTGGTGTATATTATATTGCCAATGGTAATGGTTACAATGCAGGCACCCCTGCCAATAATTTCTATCTGATACCAGCCACCAACGCTGATTATGTTACAGGACAGCCGCACCTGACAACAGCAACGACGGGCCGTGTGTCCAACAGTTGCTGGATGGTGGAGAAAGCGGGCGACTACTACCATATCATCCATGTTGCTGATGGAAAGTATCTTACAGCCAATCCTGCATACGACGGAACAAAAGATAATGATGTTGGTCGACTGAGAGTGCACCTTGAAGCCATGGACGTGCCTGACAATAACACGCTGTTTGAGATAAAACCCAATGGCACTGCTTTTAATATCAGGCATAAGGATATGAATGATAAGGTCAACAATAAGACAACGACCTATCTCGATCCTGCTGGTGGTAATAGGGAAGGAACTGACCTCACTAACTATCGAACGGCCGAAACCTCTTCCGGCACCATCAATGTGGGTGGCGGTATCGGTTATTGGACTGACGAGCCTGCTGCCCGCTGGTATTTCGAGTCGGCCATAACGATTACAGCGCCTACCATCACGAACAATTTCGATGGTACCTTCACCATTACAGCCGCTGCTGGTGCCGCTATCTATTACACCACCGATGGCAGCACGCCGACCATGTCGTCCTATACAGGCACTGGTACTACCACGGTCAACGTCAGTCAGACGGAGAACATGCGTGTCATCAAGGCCATAGCCAAGCTGGCCAGTGATCCTTACTCTACGCCAGCCCGCACTTATGAACTGCCTGTCTGCGAAAAGCCTATCATATCGATTCATAGCAGTAAGATCATGGTGACGTGTGGTACAGAGGGTGCCGTCATTCATTATACCACGAACGACACACCTGCCACGTCGGCATCGCCGGTTTACAGCGCTCCCGTCGTCTGGAGCAGTTCCACGGTCTTCAGGACTGTTGCTACCAAACCAGGCTATGTCATCTCTGCTGAGGCTGTTCTTCTGCCTCCCACGGAGGTGTCTTCTTCCAGCGAGATTACGGATATGACGGGCAATTATATCCTGGCAGACAATTTCACATCGACGGCCCCCATCGGCACCTCCGACCATCCTTTCAGTGGAACGATTGATGGCAACATGGTGGTGGTGTCGGGACTTGACCATCCTTTCATCGCCTATGCCAATAATGCCATGATCAAGAATGTCATCCTCGACAATGTCAGCATCAGTGGTGGCACGAATGTGGGCGCCATCTGTGCTGAGGCTACCGGCACCACGCGCATCTTCAACTGTGGCGTGCTGGCCACGGGCAGCACGGTGGAGACCGATAAGGATGGCTATAACAGACTGACCAACTGCAGCAGTACCGTCAGTGGCAGCAACTACGTGGGCGGACTTGTAGGTCTGCTCGACGGCAGTGCGCGTGTCATCAACTGTTTCAGTTATGCCCATGTGTCGGGAGGCAGTTATGTGGGTGGTATCGTGGGATATAATAACGTTGCCACGAAATCAAACAATCTCAAGACTATGGTGATGAACTGCATGTTCTATGGTGAGGTCAATGGCTCTTCAAAGGCCCCTATCTACAATGGTAGTATTATCACTAACAGAAGCGATCAGTCGGGGGTTAGCAACTTTAACTATTTCTGGGCAGGCGCCTCCTATGTTCAAAACAGGCAGATTGATGTTTACAACTGTGCTCTTTCTGCCGAAACGCGCTTCCTGCAGCGCTTTGAGTTCTACCGCCATTTGCTCAATAGTAACAGAGCACTGGCTGCATGGTGGGCAACAGGCAGTGAAGAAAACGTGAACGAGATGAAGAAATGGGTGTTAGAACCTTCGCAGATAGGTAGTACGACGCCGTATCCCATCCTTAAAACACCAGGCAAGTATTCTTCAGTGGTTAATATCGACGCAGACCATGCTGAGGCCTTTGCCAGCGATGCTGCTACCAGGAAGACACAGTATAACCAGGGACGTAAGTTCGGCACGCTGATCATCTACATCCAGAACGCATCGAGCGGTGCGCCTGCCGGTGCCAATATCGAGGTGCCCTCGGTCACACCCAATATCACCGACAAAGACCCAGCGCACTTCAATTTCAACTACTACAAGGTGCAGTTGCCCTATTACAACGATGTGGGCTCGAAGAACTATACCAACAATAAAGTTGTGACGGGCTGGAAAATCGTTGCCATCAGTGGTGGCACACATAGCTTCTCTACCGGTTCCGACGCAACGGCAACAGTCGATGCGAATGGCGACATCACGCTGACGACACCTTATAACTTTGCTGATCGCAAGAGCACCGACAAGGACTTGTATAGTGTAGGTGAGCGTGTGTTCAGTCAGGGCGCTTACTTCGATGTGCCCGAGGGCGTGACCTCCATCACCATCGAACCCTATTGGGGCAAGTGTGTGTATGTGGCTGACGAATATCCCGACGTGGTTTACAACCAGGCCATGAACAATGGCACACCGGCCTACGTGACCACCGTTGGCGACGGAGCACGTTACTCCAATGCGGTGGCCTACAACATCAATGGCAGCAGTCAGAACGTCTATACAACGATGCAAGCAGCTGTTACAGCACTGGCACCATCTGGCTCTGTTTACGATAATGCCATCGTGCTGGTGGGCAATGTGCATAGTCTGAAGCTTTCAAGCGAGGCCAAAACGCTGCCCTATACCATCATGTCTATCGACCTGGATAAAGACAATGAGCCAGACTATTCCTATATCCTTCGCTTCGACTCTCGTAAAAGAGTGCATCCCGTCAGAATAGACTTCCTGAATGTCATTGGTCTGGGTATGGCTCAGAAATCCTTCGGCGGTACGGGAACTTACAACCTGGGTATCATGCAGCCCTACGGATGGTTTGAATGCACCAACACGGGTCTTTTCCGTGTCACGCAGTTTGAATATGACTACCTGAACATCAATGTCGCTAACTCCGGCAGAGCCGAGAGCCCGATGATTCTGCAAGGTGGCGTGATAGAGCAGTGGGTGACTGTCGGCGGTGCTGAGGTCTATCACCACGAGGCCGAGTCGGTGACCTACTACCACGTGGGTGGCAATGTGTGGTTCAAGGAGTTCCACATCGGCGTGCACCAGGATAAGACGCAGGAAAACTTTGTCAGTCCGCATCCGCCCATCTCGGTTACAGGTGGCGATTATGACATCTTCTACCTGACGGGCTACTATAACAGTCCTGCCAACAAATATGCCGATAATGCCGAGTGCTATATCAATGGCGGCCGTTTCGACAAGGTGGCAGGTACGGGCATGCAGGGCATTGGCGCAGCTGGTGGTGCCGACGATACGGGCAACATCGTGTGGCAGATAGATAATGCCGATATCAACGAGTTCTATGGCGGTGGTATCAATGCAGCCCATATTGCCGAGGGCAACATCGTGACAGTCATCACCAACAGTCGTGTGGATCAGTTCTGTGGCGGTCCGAAGTTTGGCGATATGAACAGTAATAAGAAGGTGGCTACCAATGCCTCCAACTGCATCTTCCGCACCTTCTTCGGCGCTGGCTATGGCGGCAACTCTTATAACCGCCGTTATCCTCAGAACCAGAACAAGGTGTCCAACATCGACTGGAATGCCTGGGTTTCTGGTAATAATGGCATACAATACAGATACAACGCCTCTGGCGTGGAGTCGCGCATCGACTATCAGTTTATCCCCATGTCTGACAACGCTAACAACGTGGCCCGTCTGTTTGTTGACTATGTCAGCTTCTCGCTGGCTACCACGCGCGACGTCACCTCTAAGCTGACAGATTGTACCATCACCACCAGTCCGCTGGGCACGCTCGACCTCTTCAGTCAGTGTGTGGGCAACTTCTATGGCGGTGGTAACCTCGGCATGGTGGCAGGCCCTGTCAAGTCCACGCTCACCAACTGTGTGGTGGAGGGCAACGTGTTTGGCGCAGGCTACTCGGCCAGTCTGCCACCAGTGGCAGTGATGGACAACCACTTCCAGACAGAGCCTTACTACGACGTGAACCTGGGAGCCTATCTGGAGGCTGTGCTGCCTTCTACGGTGACCTACACCTGGCAACACCGTGATGTGGTCAACTCTGCAGCGACGGCTATTGACAGAACCAACCACATCCTCTATACGCCTGTGGATCTGACCAACCTTGGTGTCGTCACGGGTGATGTGACGCTGACCGTAGATGGTCACACCACAGTCACTGGCGGCAAGGTGATGAGTGTCACGAAGAGTGTCTTTGGCGGTGGCGAGGAGGCCAGCGTCATTGGCGACACCTACGTCACGGTGAGCGGTGGCGCCATCGGTGTTCAAGGCCTGGGAGCCGCTGTCTATGGCAACGTCTATGGTGGCGGTAAAGGAAAGGTGGACGATAAGATGGCCGGACTGGTGAAGGGCAATACGCACATCCTCATCAACGGTTCGCCCATGATCTATCACAACGTCTATGGTGGTGGTGCCATCGGTTCGGTGGGCGACTTTACCTACAGTGGTGAGACCGGATTGCCGGCATCGCTGCGTACCAGCAATACGGGTGCATGCCATGTGACGATCCTGGGCGGTCAGATTGGTACCACGGGTATGAACAATGGTATGGTGTCTGGCGCTTCGCGTGGTGATGTGTCTGTACCCGGCGACGACGGCGTGGATCCCTACGACCAGATGGCGTGGGTCTATGAGACGCATGTCACCATCGGTACCTCTGGTTCTGCTACCGGACCTGTCATTACGGGCTCGGTCTATGGCAGTGGTGAGAATGGTCACACGTTTGCCGATACCGACATGAAGATATACAGTGGACTGATAGGCGTCCTGGACCGTAATGTCAATGGTGGTCCGCGCTATCCCCACCGTGGTAATGTCTATGGTGGCGGCTGCGGCACCGATACGTATGTCAAAGGCGGAAAATACTACTATAACCCCATGTCGGGTCAGGTGTGGGGCAACACTCACGTGCAGATCTTTGGCGGCCATGTGGCTCACAATGTCTATGGCGGTGGCGCCATGGGTACGGTGGGTAAGTATGCCTTTGTCGATGAGGCTTATAACACGGCCCATCCCGCTGCTACACTGCCGCTGGGCAAACCCTACGAATGCTTGTCGGGCGGCCTTTGTCAGGTGACGATTAGTGGTGGCTTGATTGGGGCCACGGGGGCCACCATGACAGCCGAAGGCGGTCCTGATGACTTTGGGCATGTGTTTGGTGCCGGTCGTGGCGAGATGCACGATCCTGCGCTCTATCCGAACCTGGAGGTGGTCAGCTATTTCAACATGACGCAGCTCACCATCAGCGGTGATGCTCTGGTGACAGGCTCAATCTATGGCGGCAGCGAGAGTGGACATGTGCTGGGCAATACCAACGTGACGATCAGTGGTGGCCAGATTGGTTGTGGTGTGGGCGCCGACAAGGCTTACACCGACTGGGATGCTGAGACATTGGCACCCACAGACCACTGGCCCTTCGAGCATAATGGCCGTCCTCACGACCAATATGCTGATGCAAGTGGTAACTATCCAGAGATGCCTGCCGACGAGGATGGACCCTCGGCTCGTGGCGGCTATCCCAGTGCCACCGATGGCCATACGTTCTATGGTAACGTGTTTGCCGGTGGTTCTGGCTACTATCCTTATGCACCAGGCAAATGGCTCCGCTCTGCCGGTCGTGTGGAAGGAAATGCGAGTGTGACCATCAGTGGCGGTCATGTACTGAACAACGTTTATGGCGGTTGTGAGATGGCCGACATTCTTGGCTTAGCCACGGTTCTAATGACGGATGGTACTGTAGGTGTACCACGCAGTGCTGCCGATATTGTTGCCAATCCTACTGTAGGCCATATCTATGGTGGAGGCATGGGCGACAAACGTATCTTCTTTAATACCAGTACCAATGTAGCCTCGACATCTGTCAACGTACTTGGTGGCAAGGTCTATGGCTCTGTCTATGGTGGTGGTGAGGATGGTCACGTGTTGAACAATGCAGTGACAACGATTCGCCAAGCAGATAATGATATTGCTACGGTGATAGGTACGGTAGGTACTACGGGCTATGATGGTAATATATTTGGTGGCGGACAGGGCTCTTCTATGGCTTTGACTTCCGGTGTCGTTGGAGGTAATGCGATTCTGAATGTTCAGGATGGTACGATACTTGGCTCTGTCTATGGTGGTGGTCGTATTGCTTCTGTCGGAACCTATTTCACTATGGCAAAAATCATTGATCCTTCATCTGGCGAGGAAGTGGATAATCCTGACTATGGAAAGATGCAGAGCGGCGATGACCATGGCGTGATTACCGTCAATCTCACGGGAGGCACTATCGAACAAAATGTCTATGGTGGCTGTATGGGCACAACTGAAAACGATAGCCTGGGTGTTTCAAAGAATGTCACAGTGAAACTGAATGAGAATGTGGCAGACGATGCACGCGGCTGTGCTGTGAAGGGCTTTATCTTTGGTTGTAATAATGTGAATAGCTCTCCTCAGGGCGATGTCTTGGTGCATGTCTATAAGACTCAACGTGCAGGACAGACACGTATCACCAATCCTGCGGAAGGTCCGCAGACGGCTAAAGTGCTTGGCACTAGGAGTGCCGATGGTAATTTTGTGCTGGAGTCATTCGATGTTAAAGCTGTCTATGGTGGTGGTAACATGGCAGCTTATATGCCATTGGATTTAGCTAATGGTTCTACCCATGTGATCATTGATGGTTGCGACCGCACCAGTATTGGACAGGTCTATGGCGGTGGCAATG
This sequence comes from Xylanibacter brevis P6B11, assembly GCF_000621825.1. Taxonomy (NCBI): domain Bacteria; kingdom Pseudomonadati; phylum Bacteroidota; class Bacteroidia; order Bacteroidales; family Prevotellaceae; genus Xylanibacter; species Xylanibacter brevis. Next base: position 59,792 of record NZ_KK211352.1, on the reverse strand, counting down.
CAGCCTCAACACCTGCTACGAATGTGGAAGTCAATGGAACTTTCGAGATTGGCGAACTGTTTGGTGGCGGTAACGGAAAGGATAGTATCGTCGTTAACAACATAAAGAAAAAGAACCCAGGCGCTAATGTCGGTTTCCTGGACTACTCCGATGTTGAGAATGATGAACGATGGGATACAAAGGAGGAAAGAGCGACGAATGCCGATTTCATTGCCCGCTATTCCTATGGCAGTGGTGAGGCTGCTGTTAATGTCAAAGGTGGCACTATTCATCGTGTCTTTGGTGGATCCAATACGAAGGGTAATGTGCGTAAAACAGCTCTGACAATTCTTGAAGAGGTTGACAATAATGGCATACCTCTCTGTGCTTTCCATGTCGATGAGGCTTATGGTGGCGGTAAGAGTGCACCGATGGATGCAGAGGCTAAACTGATTATGGCATGTATCCCTGGTCTGACCGAAGTCTATGGCGGTGCTCAGGCAGCTGATGTCTTCGACGATGTGACGTTGACGATTACCAACGGTAACTTCAATCGCGTGTTTGGCGGTAACAATATCAGTGGAACCATCCGTGGTAAGATTACTATTAACATTGAGGAAACTGGCTGTAGGCCTATTGTCATTGGCGAACTGTATGGTGGTGGCAACGAGGCAGGCTATTCTGTTTATGGCTATAACGAGGACGGATCTCTGATTGAAACTGCTTCTTCGCCTTTGTATGGCGACCCTGAAGTTAATGTCAAGTCGTTTACCAACATAGGCACCATTTATGGTGGCGGCTATGGTACCAATGCTGTGATGATTGCTAATCCCACCGTCAATGTCAATGTGGTGCTGGGCGACTATGCTGTTGATGGCCGAATAGGTACGATTGGTGATGTCTTTGGTGGTGGTAATGCTGCTAAGGTGATTGGCAATACGCAGGTAAATATTGGTACGGCTACGGGCGAAGATATCAACATGATATCACTTCCAATCCTCGATGCTGATGGCAATCCTGTCTTGGATGCAAATAATAAGCCTACTTATACTAAGAAAAGAGTTTTGGGCGCTAATATCACAGGTAATGTCTATGGTGGTGGTAACAATGCCGAGGTAACAGGCTCTGCTAATGTAACCATCGGTAAACAAGTCCCATAACAGCACCCATCATTACGCCTATTGCATCGGCAGCCAAGTCGAGCCATTCGCCTGAGCGGTTGGCGGTGCAATAGGCTTGAACCAGCTCAATCACTCCTCCCATTACGGAGGGAGCCAGACATGCCCACAAGATCAGCTTGCGGGCATTTATTGTATGGTGATTATGCAAGTATTCCCACCAGATGACTGCGCATGTGCCGCCATACATTACGAAATGGGTCCATTTATCCAGGAAGTTGATGCTTGGCAGCTCCATCTCCTCTGGTGGCATGAACCAAATGGACAGATACCACACCAAGGCGATACATATCATAGAAAGGGGATAATTTCTTACGATTTGCAGCATAATAGCTTTCTTTATTGTCAAGTTGGCTGCAAAAGTACTAAATTATCTATGAATCATCATCTGTAATTCATATTTTTTTTCTACTTTTGCACTCGATTTACGTAAACTAGATATGAATCAGACGGAAAGAGCAAGTTTCGGAAGTAAGTTGGGCATTATCCTTGCCACGGCCGGTTCGGCTGTGGGATTGGGTAATGTGTGGCGTTTCCCCTATATGACAGGTCAAAATGGCGGTGCTGCCTTCATCCTTATCTATGTGGCATGTGTGCTGATATTAGGCATCCCGTGTATGCTCAACGAGTTTATCATCGGTCGTCGGGCGCAGGCCAACACGGCTCGCGCCTATGCTAAGTTGGCCAACGGCACCCCTTGGCGCCTTATCGGCCTCTTTGGTGTTTTCACTGGTTTCATGATCACCGGCTATTATGTAGTGGTGTCGGGATGGTGTCTGCAGTATATCTATGCTTCTGCAGCAGGTCATCTTATGGGCGATGCCAACTATGTGAAAACCTATTTTGAAACCTTCTCGTCTGATCCTTGGAAGCCAATTGTCTGTATGCTGCTGTTCATGCTCATGTGTCATTTCATTATCTCGCGTGGTGTGGAAAAAGGCATTGAGAAGGGTTCCAAGATGATGATGCCCCTGCTCTTCATCCTGCTCATCGTGATTGCAGTAGCTTCCTGCACGCTGCCCGGTGCCAGCCGTGGCATCAGTTTCCTATTCAATCCCGACTTCTCTAAGGTCGATAGCAATGTCCTGTTGGGTGGACTGGGACAGGCGTTCTATTCGCTCAGTGTGGGTATGGGCTGTCTTTGCACCTATGCCAGCTATTTCAAGAAAGACACCCACCTCACGAAGTCAGCCTTCCAGATTGTCAGCATCGACACGTTGATAGCCATCCTGGCAGGTCTCATGATTTTCCCCGCTTTCTTCGCCATCTATCCCAATGCCCCCGAGCTGATGAGCGATCCCAACCAGGCCAGTCAGTATTGTGGTCCCGGACTGGTGTTCATCACCCTGCCCAGCGTGTTCCAGCAGGCCTTCTCGGGCGTGCCCTTCCTTGGCGAGGTGGTAGCCCTGTTGTTCTATGCCCTGTTGTCGCTGGCAGCCCTGACCTCCCTGATGTCTCTTCACGAGGTCAGCACCGCCTTCTTCCATGAGGAACTGAACATCTCGCGCCGCAAGGGTGCTGCCCTTGTCACGCTGACCTGTGCCCTGATTGGCGTGTTCTGCTCGCTGTCGTTTGGCGATGGTCGTGAGTGGCTCGTGTTTGGCGGCAAGTCTTTGTTCAACTGGTTCGACTACCTCACCGGTCAGATCTTCCTGCCCACGGGCGGTCTGCTCACCTGTCTGTTCCTGGGATGGTATGTGCCCAAGGCCATTGTCAAGGATGAGTTTACCAATGGCGGAACCTTCCGTGGTCGCCTCTTTGGTATTTATATGTTTGCAGTCCGCTTCGTCTGTCCCATCTGCATCCTGCTCATCTTCCTCCATCAGTTTGGCGTGATATGAGCCTGCGCGACTATTTCTATATCAACAAGAGCGACCGTCGTATCATCCTGGCTCTCTTGCTGCTAGGCATGGTAGCCTTTGTGGCAGTAGGTGTTCTCGACGAGGACGTACCTGCCGAGACGCCCTCGTCTGCAGACGCCAAGTGGCGGGGTGGGGCAAGTCAAACACAGAAAGCTGAACCGTATTATCAGGTCGAAGCGCACCGCGTCGAGCGCTTTCCGTTCGATCCTAACACCGCCGACAGCACCCAACTGTTGCGCTTGGGCCTGCAACCTTGGCAGGTGCGCAACATCTATCGCTACCGAGCTTCTGGTGGCATCTATCGTTCAAAGACAGACTTTGCCCGCCTTTATGGTCTCACCGTCAAGCAGTATCGCGAACTGGAGCCCTTCATCCGCATTTCTTCCGATTATCAACCCGCCTCTACGTTGGTGGCCCATGATGATGGCGCTCAGCGCGACACGTTGCGCTATACAGCAAAGCTCCACGAGGGCGAGACCGTCAGTCTGAACCTTCTCGACACAGCAGCGCTGCAGCGCGTGCCGGGCATTGGCAGCTATTATGCCCGTCGCATCGTGGCCTATGGGCAGCGACTGGGTGGCTATGCCAGCGTCAAGCAGTTGAACGAGATTGACGATTTGCCTGCCGATGTCCAGAAATACCTGCAGGTGACTGGCGATGGCCACATCCGGCAGCTGTCCATCAACCATCTTTCCCTCAACGAGTTGCGCCGTCATCCTTATATCAACTACTACCAGGCCCGTGCCATCATCGACTATCGCCGTCAGCACGGCACCATCACCGACCTGCAACAGCTCTCCCTCTTGCCCGACTTCCCGCCCGAGGCCATTGCCCGTCTGCGTCCCTACATCAGTTATCAGTAAGTCGTGCAGAAAAAAAGGCATGGCGTTTATTTGGAAAGATAAATGTTTTTTTGTACTTTTGCCACGTAATAACCTTTGCTATGCGTGATTTAATGGATAAGTCAAAGATATCTTTCGTGCAGCAGTTTGTTGCAATACTTCTTTTGTGCTGCGCCTTTTCGGCCTGCAGTACCACAAAAGGATTGTCTTCAAAAACAAGTGTTTCCTCCACCGATAAAAGCATTGTCATCTTCTATGATAACGATGTTCATGGTGGTATTGACGGCTATGCCAAGATAGCAGGTCTGCGTGATGCTGTGGCAAAGAGTGATACGGCATGGACAGCTGTCGTAAGTTGTGGCGACTACCTGTCGGGCGGTGTTGCTTGTACGTTGAAAAGTGGTCAGTATATCACCGATATTATTTCCAGTGTTGGTTATGATGCCTTGACACTTGGCAATCATGAATTTGATTTCTATATGCCTCGCTTACAGGAACTGCTGCCTTCCATGCAGGCTCCTGTCGTGTGTGCAAATCTCTTTCCCTATCAGAAAGACAATCTGTTATTACCACCTTACGTAATTAAGCAGTTTGGTAATAAACGCGTGGCGTTTGTTGGCGTAACAACACCCGAGTCCATGTCGATGGAAAGCTATGCCTTCTTCGACCTCGATGGCAATCAACTGTTTGATCTGCGTACAGCCGATGTTTACCAATTGGTTCAACAGGCAGTGGATAAGGCTCGTAGTGAAGGTGCTGATTATGTTGTGGTATTGTCTCATCTGGGTGAAGAGAAGGGCGAAACCGGTATTTATTCTCATGGATTAGTAGCAGCGACGCATGGCGTGGATGTAGTACTCGATGGACATTCCCATCATGTCTTTGTGCGCGAGGATGTGAAGAACCGTGACGGTCAGCTGGTTCCAGTAACCCAGACAGGCACACAGTTTGCCAATGTTGGAAAACTGCTTATTACCCGCGATGGTCGTATTGTTACTTCTCTCATTGCCGATGCTGATATTCCTTTCAAGAGTGAGAAAGTGGCAGCAACGATTGATAGCGTCAGGGCCGACATGCATCAAGCCACATCTCGTCAGCTTTGCAAGGTCGGTTTCGAACTGACCATCAATGATACCAAGGGCGATCGATTGGCTCGTCTGAATGAAACCAATCTTGGTGACCTTGTTTCCGATGCTTACCTTGACTACTTTGGCGCGGAAATAGGTCTGATGAATGGCGGTGGCTTGCGAAACAGTATTCCCGCTGGTAATGTCTGTTATGGTGATGTCGTCAATGCGCTGCCCTTCATTAATATGATGTGCGAGATAGAGGTCACAGGACAGCAACTCTTTGATATGCTTGTGAAGTGTACCTCAAGTCTTCCGTTGGAAGATGGTTTCTTTCCTCATGTCTCGGGCATGAAGTTTACCATCCACAGTAGGAGCCACACCATTAGTGATGTGATAATAAGGAATAAGGAGACTCATGAGTACGAGCCGTTAGTTCTTGACAGGAAATACACCGTCGCAACCATCGACTATTATGCTCGTGGTGGTTTCTATGATATGTTGAAGTGTTGTCCGTTCTTGGTATCTACCCAACTTCTCAATCGTGATTGTGTGGCAGAATACCTAGCCAAGCTCAGTCCCACAACCATTGAGAAGTATCGCGTGTCTCAGCATCGTATCACCATTGTCAACGATTGATTTTTCTGCGGTTTCATCGATAAATATAGTTGTTCATCCAACCTTCAGAGCTCCTTATTACAAATGAAACAAAACCTTACCACAATATCGAAACACATCTTTCAAGATATGCTCCGTTCATGGATTCTGCTGACGCCTGTTGTCGTCATGACCATGATGGCGGGGTGCACAGGCTGCAACTCCGAGCATCCGACACACAAGCCACAAGCGTCCGACACACTCTACACTCGCGACGCTGCCATGAGAATCTATGGCTATCAGCCCGAACGCGCCTTGCAGATTCTGGACTCTGCCGTCATCGTGGGCAACCTAAAAGACTGGCAGGCCGACCAGTATCGTGCACGCATCTATAGCTCAACACAGATGTACGACGAGGCCGACTCGCTACTTGGCGGCACAGTCAATGCGCGCCTCGACAAGGCACGCAGAATCGGCGAGCGACTGCTGAAAAACGACTCTATCAAGGCCGACAAGCGCAACTTGCTCGACGTGCTTGAGGTGCTGAGCTACACTGCCCGCATGCAGAACGACACCGCCCGCTGGTTCAAGCGCTCGCGCCAGTATGTTGACCTGTGCCACCTGATGGGCCCCAGTCAGCAGACCAACGCGCTGCGCACCGAAGCTGAGATTGGCGCAGCCCTCTGTGCCATGGGGCGCCAAGCCGAGGGCATGGCCAAGATGGATAGCGTGATCTACGAGTTGGAGGCCACCTTCCACAGCGATCACGACCGCAGTGCCTTCAACGAGCTCGACGCCCTCATCATTGCCTGCAAACGAAAGATTGTGCAGTTGGGCGTCAACGAACAATTTAGCGAGACACTGCCGCTGGCACGCCTGATCCTGGAGCATCTCGACGACTACGAGCAGCACCCGGAGATCTATCATGATGGCTGCGATCGCGAGCCCGAGACCGACAAGGAACGCGCCGATTATATACGGTTTTATCGGGCTCAGGCCGAAAACTATATAGCTGCGGCCTACACCTCGCTGGGCGATCAGGGCAACATGCTGGCGGCTTTCGAGAAGATTGAGGATGGCGTCCGAAAGGCCACGGCCCGCGAACAACTGGCCTACTATCAGGCTTTACAGCAGCGCATCGAGTCCGAGCATCAGCACGATATAGCACGAAAGGCCATGTATTTCTCTGCCTGCATTTGTGTGCTGTTACTGTTGCTCATCATCTTTGTGGTGGTTGTGGTGTTCAAAAGCAGGGCCATCAGTCGCAAAAACATGATCCTGGCACAGCAGATTGCCGAGACCGCCAACTATCGAGAGAAGTATTGGGAAAACATGCGCACCGAGAATGAGTCGCTGCCCGAGGTCACCAATGATGATACGTTGACCGACGAGCAGCTCTTTCAGCGTATCAACGATGTCGTGGTGCGCGAAAAGCTCTTCCTCAACCCCCACTTCGAGCGCCAGTCCATCATGGAGCGCTTCCATCTGTCTAAGGATCGTGTGGGCAGCATCTTCTCCAAGGGAAGCAAGTATGGCCGCATCAGCAACTACCTGCAGCAGCTCCGTCTTGACTATTCGGCCATGCTGCTGGTGACGCAACCCGATATGAGTATTGTGCAGATTGCCACCGACAGTGGCTTCAGCAGTACGTCGTATTTCAGCAGTAGCTTCCGTCAGCATTTCAGCATGAGCCCTTCTGATTTCCGAAGAGATGCGCTGAAATCGGCCAATAGACATTAACTCATTTCACTGTTCTGAGTTCTTTGAAGGTGTCGTGGTAAGCGATGCCCAGGCTATCATTTTCGTCAGATGGGTTTTAGAAATTGTCTTTTTTGTTTAAATCTTGTCTTTTTGGGTCGTTAAAATTGTCTTTCCTATTGCGGAATATTTTTTTTTATGTCTATCTTTGTCGTGCAGTACAAGATATAACTGCCACTGATGATGACAAGAAGAATAACACACTTTAGGTGTGACAACGACATAATATAACATATCTTTACCTATATATTAAGAAGGCGACAATAGGAGTAGTAAACATCCCATTGCCGCCTTCTTCCTTATGAGCGATTCTGGAGTGACAGGATAAAGGTGACGTGACATCCTGAATGTGGCGTGTCTGCAAGTTCGAGTAAGCCGCCTTGTTGTATCATCATGCGGCGACTCAGGGAAAGACCAATCCCACTGCCGCTACGCTTCGTTGTGAAGAAAGGTACAAAGAGCGACTGGCGGTTCTCTGCTGGAATGGGCATACCGTCGTTGCTGATATAGAGTAGGATGTTGTTGGGCTTCTCATGAGCCTCTGTTTCAATGTCGATCTTTTTTGCGTCAGCCTCAATGGCATTCTTGACTAGGTTCATGAGTACTTGTCGAAGCATGCCGGCATCGGCAATTATGGTCAGGTCTTTCGTTATGTCTATATTCCAAGTTAACTGTGGATAGGTTTTCCTAATATCTTCAATCATGGCGCCCAGGTTGACATTGCTTACCTTGGGCTTCTCCAACTCCGATATCTTGCGGTAGTTAACCACAAAGTTGCTCATGTGTTTTGACGTTTCAAAGATGGCGCGAATGCCATCCTCGAGTGGTGTCCCCTTCACGTCCTCTCGGTTCATTAGCGATTGGCTGATACTCGTGATGGGCGCAGTGGCATTCATCATCTCGTGAGTCAGCACGCGGGTCAGCCGTTCCCATGACTCCACTTCGTTTTGATTCACCTGCTGACGAATGGTTTCCCCTAATTGGTTCAGTGTTTCCTGCATGGCTCGTTCCCCGAAGAACATACCATGTGTAGGTATGCGAAATGTGAAGTCTCGGTTACGGATGGCTTCCTGCATCAGGTGGGCGCGAAGGCGTAGCTTATGCTGGTGGTGGACAAACCATGCCACCATCGACGCGCATCCAACACCTATTATGATATATAGCCAGGTCATAGCCGCTTTATCTTGTTGTAGAGCGTCTGTCGGGTGATACCCAGAATCTCTGCAGCCTGTGTGAGGTTACCATGACAATGGTCGATGGTACGGCGAATATGCTCCTTTTCCATTTCATCGAGACTTACAATCTCATTGCGCATGTCAAGAACATCCTTCAACTTGTGCACCAGTTCGTCATTATCCCATGGTTTGGTAATGAAGTCCGAAGCACCGTTCTTTAGCCCCTTTACCGCCAGGTTGACATCTGCATAGGCTGTCAGCAATACGATTGGCGTTTCAGGATGCTGCTTGCGAATGGCACGCAGCCAGAATAATCCTTCAGTACCATTATTGACACCAAGCGTGAAGTTCATGTCAAGCAGCACTATGTCAACAGGCTGCTGAGCCATCATTTTCAGAATGTCATTGGGCTGGCTGGTGGTCAGTACATGTTCAAAAGTGCTGTCCAGCAAATAGCGCATCGCTGTCAGAATAGAAACGTTGTCGTCTGCGATAAGTATGGTTCCGTACTTGTTCATGTTGCAAAAGTAATCATTTCCCGTCAATAAATCATACGTTTAACTGTATAATTTTTAGACGTTTTGCCCTTCTGCGCTGGAAAAAGTATGGCGGTATTAAGTAAAAGAATTAACTTTGCGGTATGAAAAAGACGATGATTGCGCTATTGATAATGACATCGGTGCACGTTGCGGCTCAGGAGAAATGGACGATGCAACAGTGTATGCAGTATGCTGTTGCACATAATCATGAGGTGAAACGAGCAGAGTTGGAACTTGACAACTACAAGGCTGCCAAGACAAGTGCCATCGGACGCTTCCTGCCTGCTGTTGATGCCGGCATCGGCGTCCAGTATAATTTTGGTCGTGCTATTGATCCTGAGACCAATGGCTATACTGATGTCAGCACCTTTTATAATGATTACTCCCTACACACCTCGCTGCCCGTCTTTGATGGCTTCAGTCGCTTGCATGTCTTGAAAGCGGCAAAGGCTGGTGAACTGATGGGACGTGCCGCCCTGCGGAAACAGCAGGATCAGACAGCACTCAGTACACTTCAGGCCTATACCAATGTGGTCTATTACGAAGGCTTGGTGAAGATGGCCGAAGAAAAGGTGGACGAGACTGAACTTCTGCTAAAACAGATACATCTGTTGGAGGAGGTGGGACGCAAGAGTGCAGCCGATGTTGCACAGGTAGAGTCGCAGAAAGCCGAGGCAGACTATGAGTTGACCCGCCAGCAGAACCTTTTCTCCTTGGCCATGTTGGAGTTGAGAAAGGAAATGGGAGTCTCTCTCTCGTCCTCCGAAGCAGATACCATTGTATTGGCTCCTATGGAGTTCATTGACTCAACCGATAGGGTAATCGAAGCCCCCTCAGGGATTGTGGGAGGGCCGTCTGTAGATGTTGCCCACTATCAGGTACAAGTCTCTAAACACGAGTGGCGTCAGGCCCGTGCCGCGCTTCTTCCTGCTCTCTCGCTAAGTGCGGGTCTGAACACCACTTATTTTCATACCCTTCATTCCAGTGTAGGCCAGTCTTTCCGCAGTCAGTTTAAGAACAATATGGGTGAGTATGTTGGTGCTACATTGAGTATCCCCTTGTTTAATCGCTTGCAGACTGTCAGCAATATCCGCAAAGCCAAGAACAACTATCGAATGGCTTGTGAGTCTTTCGAACAGACACGGTTGGAACTGGAGAAACTCGCTTGTGAGGCCTGGCACGACTGGCAAGCCTATCAGAAACAGACGGAACAGATGAAACACAAGGTTGAGGCCGACAGCTTGGCTTACCAACTGACGCGCCGACAGTTTGAGGAAGGCCTTAGCACAGCTATTGACTTGCGGACGACTTCAGCACAGTTGCTTAATTCTAAAGCCACGCTGCTTCAGTGTCAGTTGATGACTATTGTCAAGGAACAATTAATAAGATATTATAGAGGTGAAACAATATGGACAGAGTAATCGAAAAGACAAGAACTCAGCGCCTGATGAAGCACTGGCCCTATGCGGTTGGTGGCTGTCTGGTATTACTTATTGTTGGTTGGTTGCTGTTTGGTAACCATGCTTCCACGCTTCGAGTGAACAAGGATGACCTGACCATCAGCGACGTGCAGAGTGCAGAGTTTAAGGACTATGTCCGTACCAACGGACAAGTGATGCCTATTCAGGTGGTTCAGATATCGCCAGAGGAAGGTGGCATCGTGATGGAGAAGGTGGTCGAGGAGGGTGCGATGGTACACAAGGGTGATGTCATCGTTCGTTTGAGCAATTCAAGCCTCGACTTACAGATTCTAAATGCCGAAGCCGAACTTGCCGAAAAGCAGAACCTATTAAGAAATACGCAAGTCGCCATGCAGCAAGACCGGCTGAACAATCAGACGGAACAGGCACAGCTGGATATGGATACTCAGCGCAAGCAGCGCACCTACGAGCAGAACGAACGTCTCTATGGTGAGAAGTTGATAAGCAAGGAGGATTATCTTCGTTCGCAAGAGGACTATCAGCTCTCTGCCAAGAAACGCTCGCTGGTGACAAAGCGCCTGAAGCAGGACTCTATCTATCGCACCGTTCAGATGGATCAGATGGAGGACAACCTGCAGAACATGCGCAAGAATGTGGTGCTGGTCCGACAGCGTAAGGACAAGCTCGAGATTCGCTCTGCCATCGATGGCGAGTTGGGGCTGCTCGATGTGGAACTGGGACAAAGCATCCAGCCGGGGCAGAAGATTGGCCAGCTGAATGATTTGTCTGATTATAAGGTGCAGGCCATGATCGACGAACACTATATCGACCGTGTGCGCCAAGGACTTACTGCCACCTTCACGCGCAACAATAAGCAATATCAGCTGCAGGTACGCAAGGTATATCCGGAGGTGCGCGATGGCAAGTTCCGCTGCGATTTCATCTTCAAAGGTGAACGTCCGGAGAACATCCGTTCTGGTCAGACCTATTACATCGACCTCGAACTGGGACAGCCTGAACAGGCTTTGATCATCCCTCGTGGCACCTTCTTCCAGACCACAGGCGGACAGTGGATATTCGTACTTGACAAAAACGGAGAAAAAGCCTATCGCCGCAATATCCGCATCGGTCGCCAAAATCCGCAGTATTACGAGGTACTTGAAGGACTGGAACCTGGCGAACGTGTTGTCACCAGTGGTTACGAGGCATTCAAGGATAATGAGGTGTTAGTGATTAAATAAACAAGGTGTTACGATATGAATGTATTTAGAAATATGCTTCACATGGCTTGCCGATTCAAGACGGCCACGGTGCTCAACTTCCTAGGACTGACGGTAGCCTTTTCTGCCTGCTACCTGTTCTTGACGCAAGTAACCTATAATCATTCCTACAATAAGGGACTGACCAACTATCAGCAGCTTTATCGCGTGGAAGTGCCTGCGATGTTTGACCACAGCAAGTGGCAGTCGAATGTAAACCGCTTCTTGGCAGACGAGTTGGCTAAGTTGCCTCAGGTGGAAGGTATGGCTTTACTGCAGTGTTGGCAGAATGATAGTCGTTTTACGAAAGACGGTACTGAGTTTACATTTAAGTCTTGTAAGGTTAGCAATGATGCGCTGAAGACTATGGCTCCACGCCTGCTCGACGGCAAACTCGGTTGGAAGGATGGTGACCAGAAAGGACTGATCATTCCTGCCTCAGTAGCCGTAAAGTATTTTGGGACTACGCAAGTGGCGGGTCGCTGTATGTGGAACGACAAGGACAGCATTGTTGTGAGAGGTGTCTATGAAGATTTTCCTGACAACAGCATCATCGACAATTACGTCTATGGCTGTATGGGAGACGAGAATGAGGGAAACTTCCAGAACTACAACTATAACTGCTATCTGCGCTTGAGGGAGCAGATGGATACGGAGAAAGCCAAGCAACAGATTCTAACCCCGTTGGTAGAGAATATGCATCAGATGTACATCGAACACGGTGTTGAGGATCAATGGGATGAGGAAAAAACGAAAGAAAGTCTCAACCTGCGCCTGCAACCCATCACAGAGACTTGGTTCGCAGGTGTTGACCCTGAGCATGACAGAGGTAACAAGGCTGTTGACTGGATTCTCCAACTTTCGTGCCTCTTGGTGCTGATAATCGCTGCCATCAACTTTCTGAACTTCACGCTGGCTGAGAGTCCGATGCGTATCAAGAGCATCAACACACGTCGCGTGTTGGGCAGTTCTGTGTCATCGCTCCGCCTGGGCGTTGTCGCTGAGTCTGTATGTACTTCGCTTTTAGCATTTCTGTTGGCAGTCATAGTCAGCTATCTGTTGTCGCAGTGGCCATTCATTAGCGAACTCACCGTTGGCAGCAGTGCCTTAGGCGATCATCCATTGCTATTGGTGTGTCTTTGTTTGGCAGCCATTGTTGTTGGTATCGTTGCTGGTGTCTATCCAGCTTTCTATGCAACCAGTTTCCAACCTGCACTCGTCCTGAAAGGCTCCTTCGGTCTCACGCCTAAGGGGCGCCAACTGCGCACCTTATTGCTTTGTCTGCAGTTCCTTATCACCAGCGTGATGGTGGTCTATATCGGCATCCTCTATCTGCAAAGCCACTACATCTTCAACTCCGACTATGGTTACGACAAGGACGAGATTCTGTATGCGGATACTTGGGAACTGTTAGACAAGCAGGATGCCCTGCGCTCGGAGCTGATGCAGCAGACGGGTGTGGTTGATGTGGCCTATTCGCAGTTTTCTCTGGGAACTGGCGACAGATATATGGCTTGGGGACGCGGTGACAAGAATCATCAGGTGCAGTTCACGGTTCTGCCCGTGGACTGGCACTATCTTCACACCATGGGCATTCAGGTAATTGAAGGCCATGACTTCATGGAGCACGATGGCGATTGCTATATCATCAATGAAGCAGCCCGCAAGAAATGGGACTGGGTAGAGATTGACAAAAAACTGCTGGATGACGACCTCACGGTGATTGGGGTGTGCCAAAATGTGCGCTTTGCTTCTACCCGTGTGGACAACAACGACTCGCCCATGGCCTTCATCGTTTATGGCGAGACCTATCTCAGTCGTGGGTGGACCAATAACCTTGGGGTGATGAACGTGCGTGTGGCAGCAGGCACCGATAAGGTACAAATGCGCCGGAAGATTAAGGATATCTGCATGAAGTTAGGTGCCAAGCACGAGCCGGATGTGAAGTTCCTCGATCAGCAATTGGAAAATACCTACCAGGAGGAGTTCCGCTTCATCCGTCAGGTTATGGTGTTCTCTTTCATCTGTCTTGTTATCACGCTCATCGGCGTGTTCTGTATGACGATGTTCGAAACAGAGTATCGTCGCAAGGAGATTGGCATCCGCAAAGTGATGGGCAGCTCTACCAGTCAGATTCTGGTCATGCTCAGCCGTCGCTATGTGTGGCTGCTTGTAGGTAGCTTTGTGATGGCAGCCCCCTTGGCGTGGTACATTGGCACACAGTGGCTACAGGGCTTTGCCGAGCGCACACCTGTATATTGGTGGCTCTTCCCATTGGCCTTCCTTGCGGTGGGTGTCGTTACCCTTGCCACCATCATCATTCAGAGCTGGCGCACGGCCAATGAGAACCCAGTGAACAGTATAAAAACAGAGTAAAAAGCAGTAAGTGGAGAGTGAGTGTCAACAAATCATACGACATACCGTCTAAAGATTAGACGAACGGTCTTTGGGGACCCCAAAAAGCTTGCATCGAACCAATAATGATCGTAAATTTGCAATGTAAAAACAAACAAAGTGGTAACAATTTAAATACTTACGATTATGAAAAAGGTTATGATTAGCTTGGTGATGTGCCTGATGACTCTGATCTCAAATGCACAAGTAATGACATCTGCCTCTGTCGATCATCTTATTGACTCAGCCATTAAGGATGAAACGGGGTATGTACGTGATACCCATCGTGATGCTCATGGCAATATAACGATGATGGAAGTATATCGTGAACAGGTAAAACACAAGGGGGACAGCATACGGAAACCCATATTCCGCTATGAGTACCAATATGCTGCTGATGGCATGCTGACCAGCCGTACTAAGTTCGTGTGGCGAAAGAGTCAGTGGCAGTGTGCCGCCCGTTATGACTACTCGCTCGAGAATGTCATCTATACGGTCAGCTATAGCCGATGGAACAAATCAAAGGCCAGCTTCGGTCAGCCTGTCGGTCAGATTAGCTACACGCTGTTGCCCGACGAAAGTATTGCCAGCGTGTCGGTCTATGGACGTCATCGAGGCGATGATGCTCTGAAGCTGGAGTGGCAGGCACTCGTGGATAGTCACTCAGACCATATGAACTATTATATCACTCAGAAATAAACTATGAACGTATTTAAATCTCTCAATCAGCGCGGCCAGCACAATTGGATCAAAATATTGTGCTTGGCCGTTGGCTTGGCTACTGGTATCGTATTAATAGGTAAGGCTGGCTTCGAACAGTCGTGGGACAAGGACTTCGATACGAGCGACCGTATCTATGTGCTTTATGAGGATGTTATCCGAGATGGCGAATATCAGCATTACTCACAGACATCGGGTGCTGTAGCCCATGGGATGAAACGCTACTGCCCCCAGGTCGAGGCTGCCACCCGCTATACGGACATCGGTTGGGACCTGCCACTTGTTACCGAAGACGATAAGCGCATACGTACCAATTTCTTCTTTACCGATAGCTGTTTCTTCGATGTGTTCCCCTACCGTATTCTGGCAGGTAATCCTAAGAAGACGCTCAGTCAGCCTAACTACTGCATGATTCCGCAGTCGATAGCCGAGAAACTGGGTGGCGACGTGATTGGTAAGAAGGTGTATTATAATAAGCGTGGCAATCTGGCACTCACTATTGGCGGTATCTACGAGGATATCCCCCTGAATACCCGACTGCACGACTTGGAGGTGCTGGTATCGATGGCCACACTGCCCCAGATAACCTGGGATGGTCGCGACAACTGGGTGGGCAACGACCGCTACTTCGGCTATGTGCGCCTGGCTAAGGGTAATACCCCCGACGACCTGAAGCCGCAGATTGAGAAGATGAAGCACGACAACCTGCCTGAGGATGTGCTGAAGAAGGCTGGCGTGGATCTCGGCTATTCGCTGCGCCCGTTGGCCGACTATCATATACAGGACGATGCTACACGTCGCATGATATGGATTATCTCGTTGCTGGCCATGGTGCTCATTGGCTGTGCGGTGATGAACTATCTGTTGCTGGTGGTTGGTGGCATCAGTCGCCGCGCTCGCGAGATGGCTGTGCATCGTTGCTATGGTGCCGAGGTGCGAAATATCTATGGTCGCGTGATGACCGAAAGTGTGCTGCACCTGCTGTTATCGCTGGCATTGGCTGCCATTCTGCTGTTCATCTTCCAGGATACCATCCAGGAACTTACGGGCACGCCACTACCGGTCATCCTTACTACAGGTCATAACATCGGGTTCATCGCCCTTACTTGTTTGGTGGTGCTGGTTATCACAGGTCTGGTGCCCGGTTGGGCCTACACCCATATCCCCATGACTGCCGCCTTTAAGCACTACAATCATTCGCACCGCGTGTGGAAACTGCTGTTGCTGGGATTGCAGTTCGGTTCGGCCACCTTCCTCTTTGTGCTGTTGCTGGTAGTAGGTCGCCAGTATCAGCTGATGGTGAACGATAATCCAGGTTACGACTATTCCACCCTGGCCGATCTCAATACCGACGAGCTCTCGTTGACAGAGAAACGACTGGTGGTTGATGAGCTCAAAAAACTGTCGGGTGTGAAAGGTGTTACCACATCTTATGCCTACCTGCCTGAGATGCAGAGTGGTGATAACATCTTCCTGCCAGGCGATGACAAGGAGTACATGAATGTGGCCGACCTGTTTGATGTGGGCGACGATTACTTCGAGGTGATGGGCATACCCGTGATTGCTGGTCGAACCTTTACGCAGCAGACCGACACCATGCGCGAGGCAATGGTAAGTCGTAAGTTCGAAGAGAAGATGAAGCAGTTGGCTGGTTGGGATCAGGCTGTAGGCAAGCAGGTCATCTGTACCTCTTACGAAGGTCCTTACACCATCGTGGGTGTGTTCGACGATCCCCGCATCGGCAGTATCACCTATCCCGACACGCGTCCTAGCATCTGTTTCTACGACCAGCATATGAGGTACACCCACCATATCACCGTGCGTTTCCACGATATGGATGCGCTCGATGCCGCCAACAAGCGCTTGCACGAGTTGATTCCCGAGAATCCCGATGTAGCCATGCGCCCCTATACCATGTTGATGACGCAGCTTTATACCGACGCGCAGCGTTTCCGCAGTACTGTGATGATTGGTGGAATGGTAGCTTTGATTATTGCCCTGATCGGACTGATTGGTTATCTGGCAGGTGAGTTGGCTCGCCGACAGAAGGAGATTGCCATCCGTAAGGTGAACGGTGCCCATATCATCGATGTGTTGCAGCTCTTTATCCGCGATATTCTGCGCCTGGCTTTGCCTGCAGTGGTTATCGGTGCCATCGGTGGCTGGTATGTATCGCGCTTGTGGTTAGAGCAGTTCAGCGAGAAGGCTGTTCTGTCGCCAGTACTCTTCGGCCTTTGCGCCTTGGCTGTGGTGGTTGTCATCCTCATGGTGGTATGTGCAGGCTGCTATCGGGTGGCCAGCAGCAATCCCGTTGATTATCTTAAGAATGAATAATAAACAAACAATATAAAAACAATGATACGATTAGAAAACATACAGAAGGTGTTCCGCACGGAAGAGGTGGAAACCGTAGCACTGGGCGGTGTGTCGCTCGAAGTGAAGAAGGGTGAGTTTGTGGCCATCATGGGTCCTTCGGGCTGTGGTAAGTCCACCTTGTTGAATATACTGGGTTTGCTCGACAATCCTACCTGTGGCTCTTACTATCTCGATGGTGAGGAAGTGGGGGCGCTGAAGGAGAGCCAGCGCACGAAGGTGCGCAAGGGACAGATAGGTTTCGTGTTCCAGAGCTTCAACCTGATTGATGAATTGAATGTAGAAGAGAATGTTGAGTTGCCATTAACATATCTGGGTGTTCCGAAGAAGGAACGCAAGCAGCGTGTTGAGGAGGTGCTGCGCCGCATGGCTATCAGTCATCGTGCTCATCACTTCCCTCAGCAGCTCAGTGGTGGTCAGCAGCAGCGTGTTGCCATTGCTCGTGCCGTGGTGATGAATCCTAAGTTGATCCTTGCCGACGAGCCTACGGGTAATCTGGACTCAAAGAATGGTCTGGAGGTGATGCAACTGCTTACCCAACTGAACCAGGAGGGTACTACTGTCGTTATGGTGACACACTCGGAGCGTGATGCTGGTTATGCTCAGCGTATCATCAACCTGCTCGATGGTCAGGTTGTGCCAGAGGTCAGTCTGTGATACGAAGAAAGGTGGTTGATTCTCTCAACCACCTTTTCTTTTTGCTTTCAGTCGGGATGAGGCGACTCGAACGCCCGACCCCTACGTCCCGAACGTAGTGCGCTACCAACTGCGCTACATCCCGATTGCTGTCAGTTTTTTCCAAAACTGGCTGCAAAGTTACTATTTTCTTGCCGATTCAGCAAATTTTTAACTGAAAAGTTTAAAGCAGCTCTGGCAACTGATAGAGTTTGGTTCCGTTGGAGCCTTTGACAAGGATGAGCTGGTGCTCGGGCTTGTGCTGCTGCAGTTCGGCCTTCACGGCTTCCACATCGGCAAACTTACGATAGTCGGTGTGGGTCTTGCCAAACTCCTCGCCCACCAGCCATATATTCTTCAGTCCGCTGGCTGCCAGCAGATCTACAATCTTCTGGTGCTCCTCGGCGCTGGCTTCGCCCAGTTCGCGCATGTCGCCCAGGATGGCCATCTTCTCCTCGCCCTCCTTGGTTTCCACCATATGGAAGTTGTCGAGGGCTGCCATCATGCTCGATGGGTTGGCATTATAGGCATCCACGATGAGGCGGTTGCTCTCGGTCTGCACCAGTTGCGAACGGTTGTTGGTGGGTACGTAGTTCTCCAAGGCGTGGTCTATCTGCTTGCGGTCCACACCGAAGTTGATGCCCACGGCGATGGCTGCCAGCAGGTTGTCGATGTTGTAAGAACCAATGAGGTTGGTCTGCACCTTGTGCCACTTCTGCGAAGCGCCCGTCTCCTCGAGCTCCATCAGTGGCTTGCGCCAGCGGAACTTCAGCAGTGGGTCGCAGCTCAGCACCTCGCCCGAGATGCAGCCATACTGGTTGTCGGGATCGGTAGAGTAGGGCGTACACCACATGTCGTCGGTGAGCATATCCACCAGATAGTCGTTGTCGGCATTGATAAACACCAGTCCGTCCTCCTTCGAGCGCAGGTAGTCGTAGAGCTCGCCCTTGGTCTTGACAACACCCTCGAACGAACCGAAGCCCTGCAGGTGGGCGCGGCCTACGTTAGTGATGAGTCCGCAGGTAGGCTCGGCCGTCTCCACCAGCGTCTTGATGTCGCCAGGATGACTGGCCCCCATCTCGATGATGGCAATCTCGTGTTCCTTTGTGAGGCGCAGCAAGGTCTTGGGCACACCCACGTCGTTGTTGAAGTTGCCCTCGGTAGCCAGCACGTTGTACTTCTCAGACAGCACCGCCTTGATCAGTTCCTTGGTGGTGGTCTTGCCGTTGGTGCCCGTGATGCCAATCACGGGGATGTTGAACTGGCGACGATGTTCGCGGGCAATGTCCTTGAACGTCTGCAGACAGTTGTCAACAAGGATGTAACGGTCGTCTTTGACCACCTCGGGATTGTCAACGATGGCATAGGCACACCCCTTCTGCAGGGCGCCCTCTGCATAGAGGTTACCATCGAACTTCTCGCCTTTCAGCGCCAGGAAGATGCTGCCTTCGGGGCAGTCGCGGCTATCCGTGGTGATGCACGGATGCTGCTGATATAGCTTGTATAGTTCCTTAATGTCCATACCTTATTGTTATAATTGACTGCAAAAGTACTAAGAAGTAAGCGAACCACCAAGCGTTTGCTTACTTTTTTCTTTCACTTTTCCAACCGTAAAGTGCTGCTTTTCTAACGTGAGAGTATTACTTTTCTGATTTCTGACTTAAGTCGACGATTGAGCCGACTTAAGTCAGCGATATTGCCGACTATAGTCAACGCAACCGTCGACTTAAGTCGGCAGTTGCTATGGCCTTGCTTTTCATTCGCTAATCCTTCGATATACGATGGTATTACCTGTCTTCTTGCCATGCAATATGGGTGCTGGTTCTGTGGTAAGCTCGTCCAGCCACTTGGTAGCCATGTGCTTGGTCAAGCCGAAATGATGCATCATCTCAGGTCGTGTGATGCTTTGGTGCTCGTCCAGATAAATGTTCAACTGTCTGATAATCTGCTCTTTGGTATAGATAGCCGAGTGTCCCACGCTGCCTCGTCCTGTCTTGTTGGTGAAGTGGTAGCCGTCTAGGTTCAGCTTGTCGAGCAGCGCTTTGTCGGGAGTAAAGTTGATGGTCTCTATGGCGACGTCGTTTCCGGTGATGTCGGCAGCATTGGTGAACTGCGTTTTCAGTTCGTTGCCATCCTCGTCGAAGCGTTTTTTGAACCCCACCTTCAGCGAGAACGTGCCGATGCCCTCCAGATGCAGTCGCTTGTTGTCGGTCAGGAAGTCCACAATCTCGGATGACAGCACGTTCAGTGCCAGTTCCATCATTTCCGGGTTCATCGAGTTGTGCATCTGCAGATGGTGCATCAGGTCCTTTCTTCGTGCTGTGTAGAAGTTCTCGTGTCTCACTTGAAAAGTGTCTTTTCCCTCGGCATCTTTCAGAGGGTTGCGGTGTACGCTGAATTGAATTGTTTTGCTCATAATGTTCATGGTTTTTATTAAGGTCGTGCAAAGATACTGTTTTTTTATTCGAAATGCTACAGAAATCCGAAAAACTTTCTTAATTGGTAGCCATTATTTTTCTCCATTTCCTGCCGTTAATTGCAAATAATTAAGTAATTTTGCAGGCAAATAGGATACTACGATGGCATACACACTGAATATCAAGGGACAACTGCTCGATCTGAGCGAGCCGCGCGTGATGGGCATACTGAACGCTACACCTGACTCGTTCTTTGCCGGTAGTAGAAAACAAACAGAACAGGAGATTGCCGATCGCGCTCGTCAAATCGTGGACGAGGGCGGCACCTTTATTGACGTGGGTGCCTTCTCGACACGTCCCGGTGCTGCCGAGGTAACCGAGGCGGAAGAGCTGGACAGGATGCGTCGCGCCTTGCAGATAGTGAAGCGCGAAGTGCCCGATGCCATCGTCTCGGTGGATACGTTTCGTCCGGCCGTGGCACGCATGGCCGTAGAG
This sequence comes from Xylanibacter brevis P6B11, assembly GCF_000621825.1. Classification (NCBI taxonomy): domain Bacteria; kingdom Pseudomonadati; phylum Bacteroidota; class Bacteroidia; order Bacteroidales; family Prevotellaceae; genus Xylanibacter; species Xylanibacter brevis. The sequence continues at coordinate 39,041 of NZ_KK211352.1, read as the reverse complement.
GAGATGGGTGCCGACATCATCAACGACGTGTCGGAGGGTGGTGTCACCGGCATCGTGGGACGGCAGTTGGCCGCAGAAGGCGGCGAGGTGCCACAGATATTCCGCACGGTGGCCAGTCTGCAGGTGCCCTACATCCTGATGTCGGTGCAGAAAGACCTGCACGACACGCTGATGGCCTTTGCCAAGAAGGTGCAGCAGCTGCGTGACCTGGGTCAGAAAGACATCATCCTGGATCCGGGCTTCGGCTTTGGCAAGACACTGGAGGACAACTACCGACTGATGGGCGAGATGGAGAAGCTGCAGGTGATGGAGCTGCCACTGCTGGTGGGCATCTCGCGCAAGTCCATGATATACCGCCTGCTGGGCACAGATGCCGATCAGGCTCTGAACGGCACCAGCGTGCTGAACACCATCGCCCTGATGAAAGGCGCCTCTATCCTGCGTGTGCACGACGTGAAAGAAGCTGTGGAGTGCGTCAAGATAGTGGGCAGCAGCACCAAGTAGCATCGAGATAACGTATAAAGATAAACGAAAGAAGAAAGCATGTTTTTTGAATTCGGACTGAAGGATTTCCTCGACATACTGTTTGTTGCCATAGGCTTGTACTATGTTTACAAGCTGATGCGTGAGTCGCGCTCGCTGAACGTGTTTGTGGGTGTGCTCATCTTTGTGGTGGTGTGGCTGTTTGTGTCGCAGGTGCTGCAGATGCGCTTGCTCGGCACCATCCTCGACCGCTTGGTCAGCGTGGGTGTGATAGCCATCATCGTACTGTTTCAAGACGAGATCCGGAAATTCCTGTATAACCTGGGTGCCCATCGTCGCATCAGGAGCTTCGTACGCCTGTTCTCGCCAACACATGTAGAAGAGGAGGACAAAGCCAAGCTGAAGAAAAACATCATGCCTATCGTCATGGCCTGTATGTCGATGGCCAAAGGCAAGGTGGGCGCACTGATCGTGATAGAGCGTTCCACACCGCTGAACGATGTGGTATCCACTGGTGAGGAACTCGACGCTGAGATCAATCAACGACTGATAGAAAATATCTTCTTTAAGAACTCGCCCCTGCACGACGGTGCCATGATCGTACGCGACCACCGCATCAGGGCCGCATCCTGTATCCTGCCGGTGAGCCACGACCTGGACATCCCGAAAGAACTCGGACTCAGACATCGTGCCGCCCTGGGCATGTCGCAAGAGAGCGACGCCCTGTGTATTGTGGTCAGCGAAGAGACGGGAGGCATCTCGATAGCCCGCAACGGACAGTTCCGCCTGCGCCTCTCGGCCGAGGAACTGGAAGCCGTGCTGACCGAGGGCATGGAATGACAAACATTATCTACAAAATAAAAATAAACAAATAAAACAATGGATTTATTAAGTCAAATTGTTGCGCGTGCTAAGAGTAACAAGCAGCGCATTGTACTTCCTGAAGCAGAGGAAGAGCGCACCCTGTGTGCCGCAGATCGTGTACTGGCCGAAGATATGGCCGACATCATCCTGATTGGTAATCCTGCAAAGGTTGAGGCCCTGGCTAAGGAGAAGGGACTGACCCATATCGGCAAGGCCACACTCATCGACCCCGAGAACTACGAGAAGAGCGAGGAACTGGCAGAGAAGCTGGCCGAGATTCGTAAGTCGAAGGGTATGACCATCGAGCAGGCTCGTGAGCTGGTGAAGAACCCCTTGTATCTGGGTTGTATGATTATCAAGACCGAGGGTGCCGACGGTCAGATTTCTGGTGCACTCTCTACCACTGGCGACACACTGCGTCCTGCACTGCAGATCATCAAGTGTGCTCCTGGCATCACCTGCGTGAGCGGTGGTCTGCTGCTCATCTCTAAGCAGAAGCAGTATGGCGAGGATGGCGTACTGGTGGTTGGCGACGTTGCCGTGACACCTATGCCCGATGCTGCCCAGCTCTCGCAGATTGCTGTGTGCACCGCCCAGACTGCCAAGAGCGTGGCTGGCTTCGCTGAGCCCCGCGTGGCTATGCTGAGCTTCTCTACCAAGGGCAGCGCTAAGCACGAGGTAGTGGACAAGGTTGTTGAGGCTACGAAGTTGGCTAAGGAACTTGATCCTTCTTTGAAGATCGACGGTGAGCTGCAGGCTGACGCCGCTCTGGTGCCATCAGTAGGTGCCAAGAAGGCTCCCGGTTCAGACATCGCCGGTAAGGCCAACGTGCTGGTATTCCCCAACCTCGAGGTGGGTAACATCGGCTATAAGATGGTGCAGCGTCTGGGTGATGCTATTGCCATCGGTCCTATCCTGCAGGGTATTGCTCGTCCTGTCAACGACCTGTCGCGCGGTTGCTCAGTAGAGGATATCTACTACATGGTAGCTATCACCGCTTGTCAGGCTATGGATGCAAAGAAGTAAGACCCACCCCCAACCCCTCCCTGTATGGAGGGGAGTGGATACAATTAGAATAATCATTTAAAGAATGCCCCTATAACTCCTATTGGTAAATACTCCTCCCCATACAGGGGGAGGCTGGGAGGGGGTCGATAATTATGAAGATATTAGTTTTGAATTGTGGTTCTTCGTCTATCAAGTACGCCCTGTATAATATGGACGACAAGAGCGTGATGACCAGCGGTGGCGCTGAGCGCGTGGGTTTGGACAATGCCTTCGTAAAGGTGAAGCTGGCCAATGGCGAGAAAAAACAGATTATGCACGACATCCCCGAGCATACCGAGGGCGTGAAGTTCATCTTCTCTCTGCTCACCGATCCTGAGATTGGTGTCATTAAGAGTCTCGACGAGATCGACGCTGTAGGTCACCGTATGGTGCACGGCGGCGAGAAGTTCAACCAGTCTGTCGTGCTGACCGACGAGGTGCTGAAGGCCTTTGAGGAGTGCTCTGACCTGGCCCCTCTGCACAATCCTGCCAACCTGAAGGGCGTAAATGCCGTGAAGGAGCTGATGCCCGGTCTGCCCCAGGTGGGCGTGTTCGACACTGCCTTCCACCAGACCATGCCTGCCAAGGCTTATATGTATGCCATCCCCTACGAGCTCTATGAGAAGTATGGCGTGCGTCGCTACGGCTTCCACGGTACCTCTCACCGTTATGTGTCAGCTCGTGCCTGCGAGTTCTTGGGCATCAAGGCCGAGGGTACCAAGATGATCACCTGTCATATCGGTAATGGTGGCTCTGTGGCTGCTGTGCTCGATGGCAAGTGTATCGACACCTCTATGGGTCTGACTCCACTGGAGGGTCTGGTAATGGGTACACGCTCTGGCGACATCGACGGTGGCGCAGTGACCTTCCTTGAGAAGAAGCTGGGTCTCGATGCCGACGGCATGAGCAATCTGCTGAACAAGAAGAGTGGTGTGGCCGGTATCACTGGCGGTTCAAGCGATATGCGCGACGTAGAGAATGCTGCCAAGGCTGGCGAGCCCCGTGCCGTACTGGCACAGCAGATGTACTTCTATCGCATTAAGAAATATATCGGTGCTTACGCAGCTGCTATGGGTGGTGTTGATGTGATTGTCTTCACTGCCGGTGTTGGCGAGAACCAGATCTCTATGCGTTCTGAAGTATGTAAGGGCCTGGAGTTCCTAGGTGTGAAGTTCGACGAGCAGAAGAACAACGTGCGTGGTGAAGAGGCTATCATCTCTGCCGACGATTCAAAGGTCAAGGTGGTAGTCATCCCAACCGACGAAGAACTGATGATTGCTACAGACACGATGAACCTTCTGTAAACTGAGGGTTTAAACTGAGAACTGAGAGTTGAGAACTGAGAGGTATGATTACTTTTTAGTTGAGAACCGATTATAAATGAGGTGAGAGGTGTGATTATTTTCAGCGTTGGTTGATACGCTCGAATCTAATCATACCTCTCACCTCTCAATTCTCAGTTCTCAGTTAAATTTAAACAACGCTTTCCCCTTCAATGTATTGTTGCATAAAGAGGTGGTCGCCATCGTAAACGACGTAGGAGAACTGAGAGATCCAGTCGCCGAGGATAATGGCACGCGCTTTCTTGCTGACCTGTAGGTCAATCTCGATATGACGATGGCCATAGATGAATACATCCACGTCGGGATGTGCCTTCATGTATTCCTTGGTATATAATATAAGGTGTTCGCGGTCCTCACCCATGTATGGCGGCTCTTCGCCATTGGGACGCTTCATGCGTGAGTGCTTGGCCCATGTTTGTCCGAACCACATGCCCCAACGGGGATGGATGGCAGAGAACAGATGTTGGCAGACGGGATTGTGGAATACCGCACGGATGAACTTGAACTTCTTGTCGGGGTCGCCCAGCCCGTCGCCATGTGCCAAGTAGAAGATCTTACCGTAGAGCTCGACGGTGAGGGGCTGCTTGTGCAGGATGACGCCGCACTCGCGTTCAAGATAGTCGAACGCCCATATGTCGTGGTTGCCCGTGAAGAAGTGCACTTCCACGCCCATGTCGGTGAGCTCAGACAGCTTGCCCAGAAATCGTGTATAGCCGCGAGGCACCACAAACTTATACTCGTACCAGAAGTCAAACATGTCGCCCAACAGATAGATGGCTGCCGCCTTATCCTTGATGCTGTCAAGGAAGCGCACCAGTCGGCGCTCCTGCATGCGACGGTGGTCAAGGGCCCATGAGCCAAGGTGGGCATCGGATAAAAAATAAATATTCTTCATAGTTGAGAACTGAGAGTTGAGAACTGAGAGGTATGATTAGATTTGATACTTCTTTTTGAGCGTGTTGATAGAACTGACCAACATTTTGACCAGTTCTTCTGCGTCAGTATGTATAGAATCGAATTCCTTTTCATTTAAATAGTTTCCGTTATATAAACTTTTTAGCCAAAATAAAGTCTCGTCTGATTCTTTGAGAGCAATACTTAATTTGTGTATGAAATCTGCGGTACTCTGAGCGTTTCTGCTTTCGGCAATATTTGCACCTATGCTGGTTCCACTTCGTAAAACTTGCCTTGACATGACGAACTCTTTTTTCTGAGATGTGAGGTATTGATACATTCTGACGATTCTACCCGAAAAAACTTCGGATTTCTCCAGTAAGATACTTTTTTCCCGTTTCATGTTGGTAGTCCTACAAATCTAATCATACCTCTCAGTTCTCAGTTCTCAACTCTCAACTCAATCAAATCCCAGTTCCACTCGAGCTTCTTCGCTCATCATGCTCTGGTCCCAGGCGGGTTCGAAGACGAGGTTGATGTTGGCAGACTTCACGCCATCGACGCTCTCCACCTTGGTGCGGACATCCTCGAGGATGAAGTCGGCGGCAGGACAGTTGGGGGCAGTGAACGTCATGTCGAGATCGACGGTGGCGTCCTCGCTGACGTCAATCTTGTAGATCATGCCCAGGTCATAGATGTTGACCGGGATCTCAGGATCGTAAACGGTCTTCAGTACGTCCACAATCCTTTCTTCTATTTGAGTTTTCTCTTCTTGTGTCATATTATGAGTGTTGTTAGTGTGTAGCGGTCATGGGGAAAGCGTATGTGGTCGTGCCCTCATGCGTGTTGATGCTGATGCTGACAGAGTCGGCGCTCAGGTCAGATAGCGGGATGCTGAAATAGCTGCGGAGCGAGTAGTAGGCCGGCACACCATTCTGGTCGTGATAGAACTGCAGATGGATGGTCTTTGTGCCGTCGGTGTTGACCTTCCTGCCTAGCAGATGCGCTGCAACTATGTGCTTGGCCTCCGTGTCGGTGGTGCTGCCCACCATCAGGCGCACGCCGAGGTTCAGGTAGGTGCCGTTGGTGCTCACCCAGCAGGTCTCCACCTTCAGCGGGTCGGTCTTCATGTCCTTAATCTGTTGGGGACGTAAGACGGTGACACGATTGAAGCTGATGGCGTCAGCCTGTTTGTCGCCCTTGTTGTAGTACAGGATGCCGCGATAGGTAGAGTCGGCAGTGGTGATCCAACTGGTGGTGAAGGGAGGGGCGGTGACGAGGCGCTCGCCTTCGTCGGTCACCACAAAGTCTATCTGCTTGTTGCTGTTGGCATGGGCCATCACCATCTCGGCAAGCATGTGAGAGTAGGGGCCTTCACCCTTGTCATAGACATCTTGCGTGCAGGACGATAGAGCCAAAAAGGCCACAGCGAGACAGAGCAGTTTTTTCATTGTGCAGCTATTTTGTTCTTGACGGGGTTGGCATACATGGTCAGCATCTTCTCGCGCAAAAAAGCTTCATCCTTGTTGGGGATGGTGATCTTGGCCATTTGCTTGGCAAGATACTGCTCGAAGCGCTGACGGTCGGCATCGTTATAATGACTGGCCTCTGCGGTATTGCCGTTCAGCAGGTCGAGGGCTATGTAGTTGCAGGGGTAGAGCGTATAGCCCTGGTGGATGGCGCGGTCCATGCGCTGACAGAGCGTAGCATAGTACTCCTGTTTTGGGAGACCTTCGAGCTCGTCAATCCACGTGTTGATGGGCTTGCCACAATGATAGGTGACGCGCCCCTTGTAGCCCAGGATGCCCGTCTTCATATTGTCGAGGTCGTCCTGCTTGCTCTTTTTAAAGGCAGGGTTGTCGCGCTTCAGCTGGAACTCCTGAGCCTTCAGGTAGTCGCAGGGGTCAAACTCGTAACTGATGGTCAGCGGCACGATGTTCAGTTCGCGCAGGTCGCCACCCATGGCCAGCATCTTCAGCACGGCTTCCTGGGTGTGGTCGCTAGAGTCCTTGGCACGACCTTCGCGCTGAGCAATCCAGATATTCTCGTGCTTCTGCTGCACGGCATAGTGGATATAGCTGCTCATCAGCTGGCTGGAGCGCAACATCTCCTTGGGCGTCAGCCCACGGCGCACGGTGAACGCCTTGTTCATGCGCACCAGTCGCTTGATCCACGGGTAGATGAGCAGGTTGTCGCCAATGCCAATCTCTACGGTGGTGGGATAGCCCGCCTCGATGAGTTTCACGTCGAGAAAGGCAGAGTCGAGCACGATGTCGCGGTGGTTGCTGATAAAGGTGAAGCGTGGCTGCTGCTTGTCGGCCGGCATCTGGCTGTTGTCCAGGAAGCAACCGTCGGTGTGCTTGCGTATGATGTAGTTCACCACCGGCTTCATGAAACGAATCTGGAAGTCCAGCGGTGTCTTGATACCTGTGAATGCAAGACGCAGCAGCCCATTGCGCAACGACTTCGGCAACCAAGGCAGAAAGCCCTTCATGATGATGTTGAACTGTCGGTCGCTGAGCAGGTCGTTGAAGGCCTGTTTCATCTCTTCGGCCTCGTAGGGCCGGATATCGTCAAACTCGTTACTTATCATACCTCTTACCTCTCATTTCTCACTTCTCACTTCTCACTTACCTAGAATTGGTTCTCGATGATGTCGGTCAGCACGTCCTTGATGTCAAGGCCGGCAGCGCGTACCTGCTGGGGGATGAAGCTGGTGGCGGTCATGCCAGGTGTCGTGTTGACCTCGAGCATAGAAATCTTCTGGTCCTTAGAGATGATATAGTCAATGCGGATGATGCCGTTGCAGTGCAGAATGTCGTAGATTTTGCTGGTGAGCTCTGCCACACGCTGAGCGGTCTCTTCGGGCAGACGGGCAGGGGTGATCTCCTGTACCTGACCATTGTACTTGGCATTATAGTCGAAGAAGTCGTTCTGGCTCACCACCTCGGTAGCGGGGAAGACCACCGACTTGTTCTTGGTCTTGTAGCAGCCGATGCTGATCTCGGTGCCTTCGAGGAACTGCTCGATCATCACCTCGTCGCTCTCCATCATGGCCACGCGCATGGCAGCAGCCAGCTGGTCGGGCTTAACAACCTTGGAAACACCGAAAGAGCTGCCGTCGTTGGCTGGCTTGACAAAGCAAGGCATGCCCACGATGTCGATGATGGCTTTCTTGCTGACTTCGTGCTCCTGTCCGCGACGCACCAGCACACTCTCGGCCACCTTGACACCGAAACCACGCAGGTAGTTGTTCAGTACGAACTTGTCGAAGGTCATGGCCTCTACCAGTACGCCACTGGTGCTGTAGGGCAGGTGGATCAGGTCGAAGTAGCCCTGCAGGATGCCATTCTCGCCAGGAGTGCCATGGATGGTGATGTATGCGTAGTCGAAGAGGCGCGTTTTGCCGTCCTCCTTGAACGAGAAGTCGTTCATGTTGATACGCGCAGTGGTACCATCGTTCAACTGCACCTTCCAGTCGGTGCCTTTAATCTCAACGATATATACGTTGTAACGGTCTTTGTCAAAAAATGAATAAAGGCCCTGAGCCGAGCGCAATGACACGTCGTGCTCAGAAGAGTCGCCACCGCAGACGATGGCAATAGTGCGTTTTTGTAGTTGCATAGTGTATTATTGGTTATTTTTTAATCTTCCTCTCCATTTCTCTATCACTGCCGTCAGGTCCTCGGGCCAGTCGCTGGTGAAGTCCATCTGCTCACCGGTGCGGGGATGCACGAAGCCCAGGGTGCGGGCATGCAGGGCCTGGCGCGGACAGAGCTTGAAACAGTTGGCAATGAATGCCTTGTAGGAGGCAGTGCGCTCGCCACGCAGGATCTCGCAACCGCCATAGCGCTCGTCGGAGAACAGCGGATGACCGATGTGCTTCATGTGGGCACGAATCTGGTGGGTGCGACCCGTCTCTAGGCGGCACTCCACCAGCGTGGTGTAGCCATAGCGCTCCAGCACACGATAGTGGGTGACGGCGGGCTTGCCGATCTCTGAGTCGGGTGGAAAGACAGCCATGCGCTGGCGGTCCTTCGGATCACGACCGATGTTGCCTTCGATGCGTCCCTCGTCTTCCACGAAGTTGCCCCATACCAGCGCGTTGTACGAGCGGTGGGTGTCGTGGTTGAAGAACTGCTTGCCGAGATGTGACTTCGCCTCGGGCGTCTTGGCCACCACCAGCAGACCGCTGGTGTCCTTGTCGATGCGGTGCACCAGTCCCACCTGCGGATCGTTAGGGTCGTAGGAGGGCAGGTTGCGCAGATGCCAGGCGATGGCGTTGACCAGTGTGTCATGGAAATTGCCGCAACCGGGATGCACCACCATGCCGGCAGGCTTGTGGATGACCATCAGGTCGTCGTCCTCGTAGCGTACGTCCAGAGGAATCTCCTCGGGTTCGATGGTAGTGTCGTAATGGGGTCTGTTGAGCATCAGGGTGATAATGTCGCCCGAACGCACCTTGTAGTTGCTCTTGACAGGTCGGTCGTTGACAAACAAAAAACCAGCATCAGCCGCTTGCTGAATGCGATTGCGGCTGGAATGCTGGGTATGCTCTGTGAGGTATTTATCGATTCGTAGAGGAACTTGTCCGCGGTCAACTTCCAAGCGCATGTGCTCGTAAAGCTGCTGATCGTCGGTCACTTCGTTCTCACCTTCCAGAAGGTCAAGTTCCTCGTCTTCGTTGATGTAGTTATCTATATTCAATGTGCTATGCTTTGTTTATTCAAACACTTCCAGAAAATCATCTACGTCGTCGTTGGAAGCACCGTTGCCCGATGACTTGGCGCCCGTGCTGTCGGCGCTGCCCCAACCGCCCATGTCATCGCGGTCGCCAATGGCGCCATTGCCGATGACGAGTACCAGTTGCGACTCTTTGGCCACCATGTCGCCTGCCGAGAGATTGCGACCGTCCAGCTGGATGCCATAGACCCAGTCTTTCTCGCCGTCAATCAGTTTGGGAGGCAGCATTTTGAAGTCGAGTGCCGATAGCTTGGCCTCTGCTTCGCGGTAGCTGCTATTGTCTATCAGGTCGGGGATGGCCACGCGGGGCATGGTCAGCGAGTTGATGGTCACATAGACGATGCGTCCCTGCTTGACCATCATGCCTTTCTCGGGTTGCTGTGTCAGGATGCAACCGCTGGGCAGCGCCTTGTTGTAGCTGGAGTCGTTGACCACCAATATCAGGCCTTCTTCCTCCAGGTCGCTCTGCGCTTTCTGGTAGTTGACACCATAGAGGTCGGGCATCTCGATGCCGTCACCATGGTGCGTATAGGAATCCAGCCAGCAGATCAGCGCAATGAATAGCGCAATGATGGTGATAAAGACTGCCAGTAGGTTGCCCCAGATGATAGGTGCTTTGAGTTTTTCTTTTATTTCTTTGAAATTCATTTCTACGTGTTCTGTACTCTTGATTTGAATGCAAAGATAGAAAGATTCTACGAATCTTGCAAGTAAAATGAAAAAATAAATGGGATGAAACCTCTCGGTTCATCCCATTTTAGCTATCTGTTTATGACAAGTGGAATTTATTTTCCGTGGTTCTCGTCAGAAACGGTCAACTTCTTACGGCCCTTAGCGCGACGTGAAGCGAGTACGCGACGTCCGTTCTTTGTGGCCATGCGCTCACGGAAACCATGCTTGTTCACGCGGCGACGGTTGTGGGGTTGAAATGTTCTTTTCATTGCAATGAATCTTTATTTATTAGTATTTATTTTCTCGAAATCGTCTCGATTTGGGCTGCAAAATTACATAAATCTTTTTAATTACGCAAGTTAAATGCTATTTTTTTCACTTTTCACTTTTCACTTTTCACTTTTTTTCGTAACTTTGCACCCGGAAATTAATATTATACATTATAATTTTTATGATTAACTCACAAGACATTAAGAAAGGCACCGCCATTCGTATGGACGGTAGCATCTGGGTTTGCATCGATTTCCAGCATCGCAAGCCAGGTAAGGGAAACACCATCATGATCATCAAGCTGAAGAACGTTAGTGATGGTCGCGTGTTGGAGCGTCGTTTCAACATCGGTGAAAAACTGGAGGACGTGATCATCGAGCGTCGTCCTTATCAGTATCTCTACGAGGACAACTCTGGTCGTATCTTCATGAACCAGGAGACCTTCGAGCAGATTCCCATCGACAACGAGCTGGTAATCGGTCACGAGTACATGAAGGAGAGCGACATCGTGGAGGTTGTTTCTGACACCACCGATGGTACTATCCTCTATGCTGAGATGCCTGTGAAGACTATCCTCCGCGTGACTCACTCTGAGCCCGGTATCAAGGGTGACACCGCTACCAACACTCTGAAGCCCGCTACGCTGGAGACTGGTGTTGAGGTGCGCGTTCCTCTGTTCATCAACGAGGGCGACCTGATTCAGGTAGATACCCGCGACGGTTCTTACCTGGCTCGTGCTAAGGAGTAATCCAATTGACAATTGATAATTAAGAATTGACAATTGAAATATTCTATCATCGTTCCGGTCTTCAATCGTCCTGATGAAGTAGAAGAACTCCTGGAGAGTCTCTGCCATCAGGAGGTAAAGGACTTTGAGGTTATCATCGTTGAAGACGGATCGAAGAAACCATGCAAGGATGTCTGCGACAAGTACGCAGGCATCCTTGATTTGTATTATTACTACAAGGACAACAGCGGGCCGGGGCAGAGTCGCAACTATGGTGCGGCCAGGGCTCATGGCGACTGGCTGATAGTCTTGGATAGTGATGTGGTGCTGCCTGATGGCTACCTGAAAGCTGTGGACGACGCGCTGGCGCAGCACGACTGCGATGCATGGGGAGGCCCCGATGCCGCTCATCCGTCGTTTACACCTGTACAGAAGGCCATATCCTATTCGATGACGTCTTTCTTCACCACCGGAGGCATCCGTGGTGGAAAAACTAAACTTGACAAATTCTTTCCGCGCTCCTACAACATGGGCATCCGTCGTGAGGTGTACCAGCAGTTGGAGGGCTTTTCTAAGATGCGCTTTGGTGAAGATATCGACTTCTCTTATCGCATCGTCGAGGCTGGTTATAAGACAGCCCTCATCCCTGAGGCTTGGGTATGGCATAAGCGCCGTACCGATTTCCGTAAGTTCTTCCGTCAAGTATATAATAGCGGCATTGCCCGCATCAATCTCGAGAAGCGCCATCCCGGCACGCTGAAACTAGTCCATCTGCTGCCCACCGTCTTTACGCTTGGCGTTATCGGCTGTCTGCTGCTGTTTGCACTTGGAGCCGGACTCTATATTGAGGGAGAGTGGCTCGATGCCAACGGACTGCGCCCTGACGACAATATGCATCAAGGCGTAGGCTTTGTGTTCTGCGTCCTGGCCATGCTGCCTTTGTTGTTCTACAGTACCGTCATTTTTATCGACTCCAGTATCCGCAACCGTAGTCTCTGGGTAGGCTTGCTTAGCATCCCTGCTGCCTTTACGCAACTGATGGGCTACGGCCTCGGTTTTATTGAGTCATGGTGGAAACGTTGCATCCTGAAGAAAGATGAGTTTACGGCTTTCGAGAAGAACTTATATAAATAGAAAGAAATCACATTAACGCATCATAAATTATTTTTGCCGAAAGCTTTGCACTTTCGGCTTTTTTGTTTATCTTTGACAACAAATCCGAGCAACGCTTATGTTAGACAGAGCACAAACAATAGAACAATTGAAATCAACCCGTCAGTATCTCAGCGAGCACTATAGGGTTAGTTCGATGCTTCTTTTTGGTTCAGTTGCAAGAAACGAACAACGGGAAGACAGCGATGTTGATGGATGCGCGAAAACATGAATCCCTTGTTTAAACAGCAAATCCCAAAACATGGAATTCAAGTCTACTGATAATAATTCGGAAACAGTAATCAATAATATATAATGTATAACCCTAAAAACAAAGAAGCCTATGGGCTAAGATAAATATAAAAAGGACATATAGGATTTGAACATCCACTTTTGATTCTTGTTATCTGAAAATCGGCAAAATTTAATGATAACTGCAAGGACTGAAGTAGAGAGTTCATGCCGTTTGGCGTGGACATTTACTCGTTTAAGCAGTTTAGGTGTTTGCCGATACCTCAGATAACGTAGACGATGTAAATTGTCCACGTTTTCTTTTTGTGTATTCTATTAACCTATCAATAATAACTTAAAAAAAATGGTTATGAGAAAGAAATTACTACCACTAGTGATAATTATTATTTGCAACAAAAAGCAGCAATGTCCCTCTTCATAAGTTCATGAAAGATGATCAACGATAATGGTTTTAAAACAGAAGTGGCAACTGAAAAAAATGGCCCCCTAAACAGATGTTATGTAAGGTTACTACTATTAGAGCAATTACAGCAAATGGTGTTAAAGTAGAAAAAGGAATGTCTGTCGAAGTAATATCTCAGACTAGTAATTTCAACAATGGTAAGGATAGAGAAGCCATGAGGCAGGCCTTTATTCGCAAATATGGTATTGACGTTACAAAGGCAATGCCAAGTTTGACTTTTTTCCAAATAGATGTAATTTCGCATTAATTATTATCACTATGACAGTAGAATTTCTTGAACAAGCACAAAATGGAATTTGGCGTGACATAGAACAACATGCTAAAGAGCTTGGATATGGAGAGCAAAGTCCTATATATGATGGCGTCTGCGACATAGCTGGCTATCTTAGTTCAAGGCATAAGACCATGTGGATACTTAAGGAACCAAATGGACAGCTAGAGGGTGGCGGACTTGAAAAGGGAGGCTGGGTTATTCCAAATGAGTCATTTACAGACCTTGGAGTAACCGCTAGTCAACCAACATGGCAAGTAATCATTTATGTTATGTATGGATATTTGAATGGTCTAATGTATGATGACATGGACTATATCCACAATAAAATTGAAATGGCTAGAGTAATGCAGTCCATAGCATATTTGAATGTAAGTAAGATGCCAGGGTACAGCAAATCTATTAAAAATAACATTGAACAATTCTATATCCAATGGAAATCAATTCTTAACAAGCAGATTGAAATATACGCTCCCGATGTAATTGTCTTTGGCAATACATTTGATCATTTTAAAAATGATTTTGAAAATAGAGGACTTGAGAAGATCGGTAATTCTCCAGATTGGATAGATGTGTACAAAAGTGGTCAAGTTATTTTGTTAGATGCCTATCATCCTTCGCGCAAAGGGCGAAAGTATGTTGATACACTTATAGAGACTCTCAATAAATATTTTCCAATTGTAAAGTATTAAAAAGGGAATGTGTATGAGAAATTGTTTGTTCTTATTGATAGTGCTTTTGGCGTTTTCTTCTTGTACATCAAAAGAAGAAAAAGTAAAGGAGTTTGTGGAAAATGAAGTTGTTCAACAAGCTGAAGATTATTTAATCTGCCAAGCAATATTGAAGTATGTAAAAAGTGACGTTAACGAGGTATTCACAAACAAAATTAATTTTTACGCGGGAAATCCATATTACGACTTTTCACATTTAGAAAAAGAGTTTTATGGATCATTTGGGGCACTTGTTTCTGCTGGTATTAAGAAAGCTTTTGAAGAGAGATGGGATGAATCTATTCAATTATACACAATGCTTTCTTGTGAAGGAAATATCGAATATGAAATGCACCAAATTGACAGTACACTAAAGTTTAGGGATTTAATAAAAGAAACAAGTGTTTATACGATTGACGAAATCGCTGATATTTATTTCAAACCAAATCATTTGAAGTTTACTGAGATAACTCCGGAACTATATAGAAAAATATATCGTAGCATGCTATGCCTTGGCGCGAAGACACATAACTATGATGTTGTGGACGAAATAAGAATTAAAGAGAAAAAAGATAAGAAATGGGCTGTCGACTTGGTGTATCATTCTGGATATTGTATGCCTTTGGAAATAAGTTTAAATAAAGAAAATGGATTCTTTGTGTCTGAAGCTCCATGGCTACCTGAAGCATGGGGAACTGAAGATGATTTAGGGATAGAAGATGAAGATTATACTAAACCTATGACCGATGGGACTGAAGATTTATTAGTAATTGATCCCAATACTACGTTTACACCAGAAGAGCAAGAGGCCAGCTATGGGCATGAAGTAAAGAAACATGTGAGCTATGATCTAAACGGCGATGGGAAGAATGAAATAATAGAATGTATATACCAACCTGGAGTAAATTGGGGAGATCCAGAAGTGGACTACAAGCCAATGCTCGAGATTTACATAAAATGGAGTAATGGAGAGACAACACAACTCGATAGTGATGAAGATCATTGGCTCAAATTCATAATACTCTCAACCAAAACGAAAGGCGTTTATGATTTAGCAAGCGGTATTAGAGGTGTTACATATAGATGGAATGGCAGTAGGTATTCAAAATAGGATATAACCCTATAAGCTGTAAGGGCGTTTCAGTTATTGAGTGCACAACCAAACTGACCCATTGTGCACTTTGTGCCCTTAGAACTAAAGAAAGCATCAAACTATAGAATTACAGTTTTTTGATTCATTGAGCTGATCAAAGAACTGTGTCTTACTATTCTTAGGGAGTTTGTATCAATTGGGTGATTTTGTCAATCAGTTCGTGGGCAGGCCCTACAAAAGTCAGCAATTCCTCCTTTGTAACATCGAAAAGACAATTGTAGTCGCCTTTTTCCCTTAGTTGCTCCATTCTTGTCAGGAATGCACCAAGTCGATCTTCAAGAATCCCTGTCTTGATAAAATGCAATCCTAATTGAGTTAGCATCCCTGAATGACGTCGACTTGCTAAGCCGTTAAATATGAACAACGCCTGAACAGCATGAAAACACGCATAATAATAACGATTCGCAGCAATGTCCCACTGCTCCATCTCACACATCATACCAGCTTGCTTAAGAAAGCGATTCGCTTTTTCTAATTCCAAGCCAACCATCGTTTTTCTTTCTTCGTCGTTCAGGCTCATATTGCTATTGCATCTTGTTCAACATTATGGTAGAATGGTGTTATTCTGCTTGCCTCCCATTCTTTCTTGGTGTACATAATAGGATTGATTTCTGCACCAAGTTCCCAGCCAAGCTTAGTAAGAGGATAAGTCACAGTATCATAATCGTCTGGAAGCAATTTATCCTTATCAAGCACTATCAGGATATCCCAATCAGAGTCACTACGAGCATCTCCACGGGCTTGTGACCCGTAGAGTCTTGCTGTAGCATTCTTTGGTAGTGTCTGCGCCAGCACTCTTTTGATATTGCTAAGCACTTTCTTATCCATTCCGTTGCAAAGATAGAGATTTCTTTCGAAACCTCCAAACTTTTTGCAGATTTGTTTACTCTGATAACTCCCTACCACTCATAATCCTCGACATACCCGTCGAAGACGATTCTGGTTAAACAAACAAATCGTCCATCGTTACTTGTTTCTGTACAATACCACTGTGTTTTCCGTATGCAACTCCGTGTGTCGTTACCATTGTGGGATGTAAGAAATCAGCGGAACTGGTTATTGATTCTCTTAACCACTGATGATACTAGAGGCTAATATCAGCCTTAGACACGAGTCCTTTACCGAAAAATATAGAGCAACCATCACAGCAGAGCCACAGCCAGAGGGCAACTATGTTACTTTTGAGCGGATAGACCTACCAAAGACAATGCCTGCTCATGATGTTACAGTTCATGCTAGCTATGTGACTGGAATAACGGATATAATGATGAAAGAAATGATTGTCCGAATATATAGCCCTAATGGTAAGGTGCTGAGCAAACCTCAGAAGGGTCTCAACCTTGTGTTGATGCGAGATGGTACAATCAGAAAGATTGTCGTCAAATAAATAAAAGATGAGTCCGGTGAAAAATATCGCCGGACCTTTTTTTACACTCATTTCCCACGATGGGAACAACTTATTCCCACGGTGGGACTGATCCGTTCCCACGCTGGGACCAAAGCAGTCCCACGCTGGGAATATTTTTAAGTACAAGCTGGCTGTTGGACATTTTTTTTGAGCAAATGCAGAAAAATCCTGAAGACTTAACATTCATTTTCAAAAAAGTCCCTGTTTATGGGCGTTTCAGAAGATTTGGGGGCGCTCAAGAGTTAACATAAGAGTTAACATAGAGTTAACATTGACCTAACAATGACCTAACAAAAAGGCAAATTTTAGGCATTCATGTTAACTCTATGTTAAGTGTTACGTTAAGTCTTTTAGCGTGTTTTATAGACGCAATCAACTAAAGACCAGCAAGTTACATTTTTACAATGTTAAGTGCTGAAGAAAAAACGAATTTTCTTTTTGTTCTTCGCTCAACTTTTCGTACCTTTGTGGCCTACTATGATAAGAGAAGACTCCGAAACAAGAAATAACAAACTAAATATCAACCAATGGGCTGAGGAAGACCGACCGCGCGAGAAGATGGAGCGATTGGGCGCTCAGACATTAAGCGATGCTGAGTTGTTAGCTATTCTGATTGGCTCTGGTTCGCCCAGGGAAGATGCCGTATCGCTGATGAAACGTATCCTTGCCGACTGCAACAACAACCTGAACACGCTCGGAAAGATGAGTATTCACGACCTGTGCCAGTATAATGGCGTGGGACCGGCAAAGGCCATCACCATCATGGCAGCCTGCGAACTGGGCAAGCGCCGACAGCTGGAGACGGCCGAGGAACGGCCAGACCTAGGCACGGCAACTCTTATCTATAACCACATGCATCCGGTGATGCAGGATTTGGATGTGGAGGAGTTCTGGGTACTGTTGATGAACCAGAACTTTCGTCTCATCAAGAAGGTGCGCATTGCGCATGGCGGCATCAGCGAGGTGAGCGTGGACATTCGTATCATCATGCGTGAGGCTGTCTTGTCGAATGCCACCATCATGGCGGTCTGTCATAATCATCCCAGTGGGAGCATCCGCCCCAGCCGACAGGACGATGCACTGACGGAGAGCGTCCGCAAGGCTTGTCAGCTGATGCGCATCCATTTTGCCGACCACGTCATCGTGGCCGACGGCATCTACTATTCTTACCGTGAAGAGGGTAGGCTGTAGTTTCTGGTAGAAAGAAAAAAAACGAACCATGGAAGATGGTTCGTTTTGTAGTTCGCCGACTTGGCGGCGATATAGGATTCAATACGACTTATGAGCGTGATGCGCGTTTGGTGATGTAACTGCCTGCCATCGACAGTACCAGCACGCCGAAGATGAATGCCAGCGACCAAACGGTGGGCACTTCGATGTGGGGCATGTTGAGCTCCAGACCTGCCCATGCTGCCAACTGATTGATGTATTCGTTCATGGCGAGCAACATCTTCACACCCACGAAGATCAGGATGATGCCCAGGCCGTATTTCAGATAAGTGAAATACTGAGCCACGGCAGCCAGTGCGAAATAGAGCGCACGCAGTCCGAGGATGGCAAAGATGTTGGAGGTCAGTACGATGAACGGATCGCGGCTGACGGAGAAGACGGCAGGGATGGAATCGACGGCGAAGGCTACATCGGTGGTCTCGATGACCAGCAGGGTGATGAAGAGCGGTGTGGCCAGTCTTTTGGCACCTTCTTTGATAAAGAACTTATCGCCGTGCATCTGGGTGGTCACGGGGAAGAACTTCTTAAACACTCTTACCACAATGTTTTGCGATGGGTCGCTTTGCTGCTCGTCGCTGTGAGAGAACATCTTTCCACCTGTATAGAGCAGGAACAAGCCGAAGAGGCCCAGCACCCATTCGAACCGTTCTACCATGGCTGCTCCGGCAAAGATAAAGATGCTGCGCAGCACCAATGCGCCGAAGATACCCCAGAAGAGCACCTCATGCTGGTATTTGCGCTCTACGCCAAAGAACGAGAAAAGCATCAAGAACACAAACAGGTTGTCCATCGATAGCGATTTCTCTATCAGATAACCTGCCAGAAACTCTGTTGCTTTCTCATGAGCATCCACCGGATAAAACAGATAGATGCCTGCACAGAAGACCAGTGACACGCCAATCCAGATGGCGGTCATCTTCAGTGCTTCTTTGATGCTTACTTCATGCTCTCCTTTCTTGCCGAACATCTTCAGGTCGGCAATCAGCATGATAAAAACAAGAACGTAGAACACAATCCACGCCCAAAGGGGTAGTATCTCCATTGTATTTTTTATAATGATTCAAGTATTCGTTTCAGTACCACCGAACAACTGATCTCGCGGTTGGCTGCCTCGGGGATGACCAGCGAGTTGGGACTCTCGATGACATCGTCGGTGACAATCAGGTTGCGGCGCACGGGCAGACAGTGCATGAACTTACCGTTGTTGGTCCACGACATGTGCTCGGTATCTACCGTCCACGAGCGGTCCTCGCAGGTAATCTTACCATAGTCGGCGGGGTTGGTCACGCCAGGGTTACTCCAGTTCTTGGCATAGATGAAGTCGGCACCCTCGAAAGCTTTCTTCTGGTCGTACTCCACACGGGCATTGCCCACGAACTTAGGATCCAGCTCATAGCCCTTGGGGTGGGTGATGACAAGATCTACGTCGTCGGCCGCATTCATCCACTCAGCAAACGAGTTGGGCACGGCCTGAGGCAAAGCACGGCAGTGAGGCGCCCAGGTCAGAACCACCTTTGGCTTCTTCACTGTTTTGTGTTCCTCGATGGTGATGAGGTCGGCAAAAGCCTGCAGCGGATGCACTGTAGCGGTCTCCATGGCAAACACGGGCTTACCGCTGTATTTGATAAACTGGTGCAGCACCGTCTCGGCATAGTCGTACTCGCGGTCTGTCAGACCAGCAAACGAGCGTACACCAATCACGTCGCAGTAGCAGCCCATCACGGGGATGGCCTCCAGCAGGTGCTCGCTCTTGTCGCCATCCATGATGACACCGCGCTCGGTCTCCAGTTTCCAGGCACCTGCGTTCACGTCGAGCACAATCACGTTCATGCCCAGGTTCATAGCAGCCTTCTGTGTAGAGAGACGGGTGCGCAGACTATTATTGAAGAATATCATCATCAGGGTCTTGTTTTTGCCCAGATGCTGATACTTAAAACGGTCGTTCTTAATTTCAAATGCCTCGGCCATTGCCTTCTCCAGAGGGCCGATGTCCTGTACGTTAATAAAGCTTTTCATCGTTCTTTGTTTCGTTCTTATGCGTGTACCTTAATAATATAAAAAGTGCTGGCAAAATTACTAAATAATTTCGTCAGCACCAAATAATCGTAAAGAATAATAAAGAAACGTTCTGTTTCCTTATGGCTGTAACGTTATTCCAAATGCCAGATACGCTTTCTGGCTACATGGATTGGTCGTGACCTGGGCAAACACAGGAATCGTAAATGAATTGGTCACGGCAATCGCCTTTGTCGCACGTAGGGAGAGGTTAGTAATGGCAAACCCAGAAGTCTCATAAAATGAGGTAGCGAAAGGTACGGCACCTGCTGTAGCTGTCCAGTCAACCGAGGCAATCTTAAATGGTACAACAAACTCCAGATAGCTGCTGTAGGCTCTGTCGCCGTCCTTGTTCGCTCCATCGTTGCCCGCAAAGTTTGTGAACCACTGTACCGAGGCTACACCGAAGTCATAGCCGATGTTGGCCTCAAACAGGTGGTTTGTGCTGTGGGCGTCATATCTTAAGTATCTGTTCTGTGGGTCTAGTCCACTATTAAACCAGTAGTCGGTGATGCCGATGTTCAGGTTGCCCAGCGTGTAGCCCAGTGTCAGGTCGAACTCCTTGGTGTCGTTGGGCTCGGCCAGTCCTACGTTGCCCCAAGCTGTCAGCGACAAACCCTTGTAGCCGACGCCCAGTGTGGGCTGTACCGATACACCTCCCAGATCCAGACCACGCCAGATATAGCTGCTCACGATGTCACTACTAACTGTTGTTTCAACTTCGTCCTGTGCAAAGGTGGTGCTGCTGAGCATCATACCCATTGCTAATATCATCAGTTTCTTCATAATAGAATCTATTTTGTGGGTTGATTAATGTTGATTATAGCCTATTGGCTTTTTTAGTTTTGCGTTGGTTGTACTTCTTAACTTCTGTTTTCTATGGTGGCTATAGTGGCTATAGTGGCTATAGTACCTATAGTACCTATAGTACCTATAGTTTCTATAGCATCTATAGCATTAGTTATAGCAGCACTCTCCGTGTTCGTAGATGTCCAGACCTTCTTCCTCGATGCGGGCATTCACGCGCAGACCGTGCAACTTCTTGATGCCGTAGAACAGGGCTACGCCGCAGGCAGCTGCCCAGAGGTCTATCACCAGTACACCGAATACCTGTGCACCCAGGAAACCGAATCCGTAACCGTAGAACAGACCGTTGGTGGTAGAGAACAAACCGGTCATCACTGTGCCGAGAATACCGCAAACACCGTGTACAGATGAAGCACCTACGGGATCGTCGATGTGCAGCTTGTGATCAATAAACTCGATGGCATAAACCAGGACAAGACCGCATACCAGACCGATGACTACTGCACCCATGGGTGATACCAGGTCGCAACCAGCAGTGATACCTACCAAACCGGCCAGTACGCCGTTCAGTGTCAGTGAGAGTGAGGGTTTGCCATACTTAAACCAGGTCAGGAACATCGTGCCCATACCACCGGCAACAGCAGCCAGGTTGGTGGTCAGGAATACATGTGAGATAGCTACACGGTTCACCTCACCACTGGCAGCCAGCTGAGAACCGGGGTTGAAGCCAAACCATCCCAACCAAAGGATGAAGACACCCAGAGCAGCCATAGCCAGGTTGTGACCGGGGATAGCACGGCTCATGCCTTCCTTGGTGTACTTACCAATGCGGGGACCCAGTGCGAGGGCACCAATCAGAGCCAGCACACCACCTACGCTGTGTACGATGGCAGAACCTGCAAAGTCATGGAACACATCGCCAAAGACGCTCATCATAAAGCCGTCGGCAGCATCGCTGCACAGCCAGCCGCCACCCCATGTCCAGTGACCTTCGATGGGATAGATGAAGAGTGAAATCACAGCGCTGTAGATCAAGTACATAGAGAACTTGGTGCGCTCGGCCATGGCACCACTAACGATGGTGGCTGAGGTGGCGCAGAACACGGTCTCGAAAATCAGAAATCCCTCTACGGGCAGATCGCCACTGTAGAAAGACAGGTCGCCCCAGTTGGGCATACCGATAAAGCCAGCACCGTCGCTGCCAAACATAAATCCAAAGCCTAGGAAGAAGAACAGCAGTGAGCCGAACATAAAGTCCACAAAGTTCTTCATCAATATATTTGCTGTGTTCTTACCTCGTGTAAAACCCGCTTCGCACAGCGCAAAACCTGGTTGCATCCAGAATACTAACATGGCTGCCAATAGCATCCATACGGTATCAAGTGAAAAAGCAATTTCGTTCATAGTTGTAATCTCCTTCTTTTTTATTTCTTATCTCTCAGCACCGTGTCGCCGTTCTCGCCTGTACGGATGCTCCATGTGTCTAGTACTTCGCTGACGAAGATGCGCCCATCGCCCACTTCTCCTGTGTGAGCTACCTGCAGAATCACCTTGACTGTGGGGGCTACGAATTGGTCGCGACAAACAATGGTCAGTGCTACGCGCTCAATCACGTCTGTTGAATACTGTACGCCGCGGTAGATGCGCTCCTCTCGACTTTGACCGATGCCGTGCACGTTGTGGTACTCAAACCAGTCAATGTCCGATTGTAGCAGCGCCTCTTTCACGTCGTCGAACTTCGTCTTGCGGATAATTGCTTCAATCCTTTTCATAACTCAATTCTTTTTTACCTTATTAGTTAATAACTAGTCCCCGCTTTCAGGGATTACAATATGAAAGCTTTCGGGTGCAAAATTAATCCATTTTGACAGAATCTTCACGTTCTTTTATTCAAAATGAATCTTCGTTTTAATATTTTGTTGCAAACCGAAAGCAAAACAATTAAAACTACTTTCGATTTGTTATTATTTCGCGGTTATTACTTACAGTTTGTTGTATGGTATATTAAAACGCCGTGAATAGGGTTTCTATTCACGGCGTTTTGCTTGGCAAAAGCGGCATTTAGCGCCTAAAAGTTCCTCCCCTCGGGGAGGTTAGGTGGGGGGCTCCTCACGCTCTCACTTGTCCTTCACCTTCAATCAACCACTTATAGGTGGTGATCTCTTCCAGGGCCATGGGGCCGCGTGGACCGAGTTTCTGGGTCGAGATGCCTATCTCTGCGCCCAGTCCAAATTGGGCACCATCGGTGAACGAGGTCGGTGCATTCCAATAGACGCAGGCGGCATCCACGTGCGACTGGAAGATGCGGGCGGTCTGTTCGTTCATGGTGATGATGCTCTCGCTGTGTCCGCTGCCGTGCTGGTCGATGTGTGCCAGTGCCTCTTCCAGTGAGGCTACGGTGACGACATTCATTTTGTAGTCCATGAACTCCGTGTCGTACAGACTCTCATCGTTATAGTAGAAGGTCACCTTCCCCTGCATTGGAGCCAGCAGTTGGGGGATGTCGGCCTCACGGTCCTTGTGGACAAGTAGTGTGTCGAGTGCATTGCATACGCTGACGCGCCGTGTCTTGGCATTACATATAATATTGCGGCCCATCTCCAAGTCACCCTCCTTGTCAAAGTACGTGTGTACCACGCCGGCACCCGTCTCAATCACCGGCACCCGAGCTGTGTCGCGCACAAAGTCGATGAGCTTGCGTCCGCCGCGCGGTATGCACAGGTCTATGTAACCCACGGCGTTGAGCATCTCGCCAGTAGCCTCGTGGGTGGCAGGCAGCAGCGCCACCACATCCTTCGAGATGCCGTGCTGCTCCAGCACTTCGTGGATCAGAGCCACCTCCTCGCGGTTGCTGCAGTCGGCATCCTTGCCGCCTTTCAGCACGCAGGCATTACCACTCTTGAAACATAGTGAAAACACATCGAACGTCACGTTAGGGCGCGCCTCATAGATCATGCCAATCACGCCGAAAGGCACAGACACACGGCACAGACGCAGTCCGTTGGGCAACGTCTTCGCTTTGGTCACATGTCCCAGTGGTGATGGCAGCGAGGCCACATTGCGCATGTCGGCAGCAATGCCCTCCAGGCGGCTCTCCGTCAGTTGCAGACGGTCGTAGAGCGGGTTCGTCTTCTCCATCTTGGCCAGGTCCTGAGCGTTGGCATCGAGGATGCGCTGCTGCTGTTGCATGATGGCCTGGCTGACGGCCAGCAATATCTCGTTACGTTGTTCGTCGGTGAGCAGGCTCAGTCGTTTGCTGGCTTGCTTCACGCGTTTGAAAGTATCAGTGAGTTGCATGTACTAAGAATTCTGTGTGAGGGGTGTGGATTGGATCTTCTATGAGGTTGATGAGGACATTGTCGCGCTTGCCATTGGCAATGATCACGCGTATGCCTGCAGCCTGAATCTTTGACGCTGTGGCATATTTCGACTGCATACCGCCGCGTCCGGCCGAGCTCTTCTCCGTCTGGATATACTGCGAGAGGTCGCTGCCTGGAGCCACCTCCTTGATCAGTTGCGACTGTGGGTCTGCGGGGTTGCCGGTGTAGATGCCGTCGATGTTAGACAGTAGAATCAGTGTGTCTGCCTCCATCATCTGGGCGATGAGGCCAGATAGTTCATCGTTATCGGTGAACATCAGCTCGGTGACGCTCACGGTGTCGTTCTCGTTGACAATAGGCAGCACGCCGTTCTCCAGCATCACGCGCATACAGGCCTGCTGGTTCTTGTACTGTTCGCCTGGGCTGAAGTTCTCTTTCATCGTCAGCACCTGTCCTACATGAATATGGTATTCGCGAAACAGGTCGTAGTACAGACCTATCAGCTTGGCTTGTCCTAATGCCGAAAACAACTGGCGCTGCTCCACTGAGTCCAGCTCGTGGGTGGCCTTCAGCTCTCGACGTCCACAGGCCACGGCTCCCGACGATACCAGTATCACCTCGAAGTCCTGCTGTCGCAGCCAGGCTATCTGGTCCACCAGTGCCGACATGCGTGTCACGTCGAGGCGCCCATCGGTGCGTGTCAGGGCGTTCGATCCCACTTTGATAACGATTCTTCTCTTCATTGTGTATCCTTTTTCTCAATAAAAATAACAATCTGCTGCAAATTTACGAATAATATTTGTAATTTTGCAGCCTAAAACGGAAAAAATAAGCAA
This sequence comes from Xylanibacter brevis P6B11, assembly GCF_000621825.1. Lineage (NCBI taxonomy): Bacteria > Pseudomonadati > Bacteroidota > Bacteroidia > Bacteroidales > Prevotellaceae > Xylanibacter > Xylanibacter brevis. The sequence continues at coordinate 14,341 of NZ_KK211352.1, read as the reverse complement.
ATACGTAAAATTCTAATGGATATAAATCAGCTGATCACTCAGGTTAACGATGCCCTTTGGAGTTATGTGTTGATAGGTGCCCTGGTGGGCTGTGGATTGTGGTTCACGTGGCGCACGCGTTTTGTGCAGTTTCGTATGTTGGGCGAGATGATACGCCTGCTCACCGAATCTGCTGTCGATACGACGCGTGGCGTGAAGCATATTTCTTCTTTTCAGGCCTTTGCCGTGTCGGTGGCCACGCGTGTAGGTACTGGTAACTTGGCCGGTGTGGCCTCTGCCATTGCCATTGGTGGCCCCGGTGCCGTGTTCTGGATGTGGGTGATAGCACTCGTCGGATCGGCCACGGCTTTCGTGGAATCAACACTGGCCCAGCTGTTTAAGCAGAAACATAAGGACTCGTTCATTGGCGGTCCTGCCTATTATATTCAGCGTGGTCTTCATCAGCGTTGGATGGCTGTCACCTTTGCCGTGCTGATCACGTGTCAGTTTGGTCTTTCCAACAATTCCATACAGTCCAATACCATCTGTGGCGCCATGCAGGAAGCCTTCGGATGGTCGCCCGTTTGGGTCGGTCTTGCCTTGTCGTTGATGGCCTTGCTCATTGTCTTTGGTGGCATCCAGCGCATTGCAAAGGTTAGTTCTGTGCTGGTCCCAGTGATGGCCATTGGCTATGTGGCCTTGGCAGTCTTTATCATTTTGGCCAATATTGAGAAGATTCCCGTTGTTATGAAGGTGATACTGTCGGATGCCTTTGGCATTCATCAGGTAGCTGGCGGTGGTATCGGAGCCACGATTATGTACGGAGTCAAGCGAGGCCTTTTTTCTAACGAGGCCGGTGAGGGTAGTGCACCTAATGTGGCAGCCACGGCAGCCACGAGCCATCCCGTCAAGCAAGGACTGATACAGGCGCTGGGTGTGTTCACCGACACGCTGCTGGTATGCTCGTGCACCGCTTTTATCATACTGATCAGTGGTCTTTATCGCGACCCCGAACTGAATGGCATCGCCCTGACGCAGTCGGCTCTGCAGTCGGAGGTGGGCAGCGTAGGTCCTGTCTTTGTGGCGGTAGCCATCTTCCTGTTTGCCTTCTCCAGCATCATCGGTAATTATTATTATGGTGAAGCCAATATCCGTTTCATCACGAACGATACCAAGGTGATGGCCCTCTATCGCATTTTCTCAGGTGGTGTGATGGTGATCTTCGGTGCCCTGGCCAGTTTCGAACTGGTGTGGAACATCGTTGATTTCTTTATGGCCTTCCTGACATTTTGCAACCTCGTTGCCATTGTCCTGTTGGGCCGCTATGTCTTCCGCCTCTTAGACGACTATCGCAGTCAGAAGCGTCGCGGTGTCAAGGAACCGGTGTTCCACCGCAGTCAGATTCCTGAGTTGGAACACGAACTCGAGTGTTGGGAATAAAAAAATGGGAACCGCGATGGTTCCCATTTCTATTGATGGTTACTGCTATTTCTCAGCGTCTTTCTTTCTGATCTCTACGCGGCGTATCTTACCAGAGATGGTCTTGGGCAACTCATCCACAAACTCCACGATGCGTGGGTATTTGTAGGGAGCGGTCTCCTTCTTGACGTGCTGTTGCAACTCCTTCACCAGGTCGTCGCCAGCCTTGTCCTTCCATTCCTTGCCCAGCACCACGGTGGCCTTTACCACCATACCGCGGATATCGTCGGGCACACCGGTGATGGCACACTCAACCACGGCGGGGTGGGTCATCAGGGCGCTCTCTACCTCGAACGGACCAATGCGGTAACCACTCGACTTGATGACGTCGTCGATACGTCCCTCAAACCAGTAGTAGCCGTCCTCATCGCGCCATGCCATGTCGCCCGTGTGATAGATGCCGTCGTGCCAAGCCTCGCGGGTCTTCTCCTCATCGCGGTAGTAACCCTTGAACAGGCCCACAGGCTTCTTGTCGCCTACGCGAACCACGATCTCGCCCTTCTCACCGTCCTCACATGGGGTGCCGTCGGCACGCAGCAGGTCGATGTTGTACTGAGCGTTGGGAATACCCATCGAACCGGGTTTGGGTGTCATCCAGGGGAAGGTACCCAGAGTCATCGTGGTCTCCGTCTGACCGAAGCCTTCCATCATGCGGATGCCCGTCTTCTCGTAGAACTTATCATATACGGCGGGGTTCAGTGCCTCGCCTGCGGTGGTGCAGTATTGCAATGAGCTGAGGTCATACTTCGAAAGATCCTCGCGAATCATGAAGCGGTAGATGGTGGGAGGTGCACAGAATGAGGTCACCTTGTATTTCTCCATCTGGCGCAACAGTGTGTCGGCATTGAACTTCTCGTGGTCGAACACGAAGACCGTAGCGCCAGCAAACCACTGTCCGTAGAACTTGCCCCAAACGGCCTTACCCCAACCGGTATCAGCCACTGTCAGGTGGAGTGAGCCTTCGTGCAGGTTGTGCCAGAACACACCTGTTGTCAGATGGCCCATGGCGTAGAGGTAGTCGTGTGCCACCATCTTAGGCTCGCCGCTGGTACCGCTGGTAAAGTACATAATCATCGTGTCCTCGTTGTTGTTGACGAAGGCCGGACGCTCGAACTTAGGCGCCTTCACCACCTCCGACTGGTAGTCGCGGAAACCTTCGGGGATGGGTTTGCCGTGATCAGTGATGGTGATGTATTCCTTCACCGAGGGGCTCTCGGGCATAGCCAGACGAATCTGTTCGCAGACATAAGGATCGTCCACGCAGATGATCGATTTGATTGAGGCGCGCGTGTTGCGATACACAATGTCGTGCTTGGTCAGCATGTGGGTGGCAGGAATCACTACGGCACCGATCTTACACAGTGCCAGCATCACAATCCACCACTCATAGCGGCGCTTCAGTATCAGCATCACGGGGTCGCCCTTGCCGATACCCAACGACTGCAGGTAGCTGGCTGCCTGGTCGCTCTGCTCTTTCAGATCGGCATAGGTGGCGCGAATCTCTTCGCCCTGGTCGTTGGTCCACAGCAGCGCCAGTTTGTTGGGTGCCTCTGCAGCCCATGCGTCCATCACGTCGTAGGCAAAGTTGAAGTGCTCAGGTATGATGAACTCTAAGTTTTTATTGTAATCCTCTACAGACTCGAAATGAGTTTGTTTTAAAAATCTCTCTACCATATTTCTTTTGCGTTTTGTGTTTTCCTTCCTTTTATTCTACTGTGAATGCCAGGAATTTTACTGCTTTGTCGCCAACGGCCAGCATGCCGTGAGGCTTCGTTGCATCAAAGTAGATGCTGTCGCCCTCCTCCAGGATAATGGTCTTGCCAGCAATATACAGTTCCATCTTGCCCTCCAGCACCAGGTTGAACTCCTGTCCGGGGTGACTGTTCTTGTAGATGGTGCGTGCACCGGGCTTTGGTTCTACCGTGACCACGAACACGTCAGCCTTGTGACCCACGAAACCACCTACCAGCGACTGGTATTTATAGGCCTTCGTACGCTCAATGCTCATGCCCTGTCCCTTACGTGTCACGTAGTATGAGGTCATGTGGGGTGCCTCGGCAAAGATAAGTTCCTCGGTAGATACGCCATACTTATGGGCAATCTTCATCAGGTTCGAAATGGTGATGTCCATCTCGCCCTTCTCTATCTTTTCATATTTAGCAGCATCGATGCCGATGGTCTCGGCCATCTCGCTGACGGGAATGTCAAGCACGTCGCGCAGTCCGCGCAAACGCTCACCAATTTGTTTTAGTTGTTCATCCATATATAAGCCCCTTAAGTTCGGGATGGGGGTCTGAACAAGCGTTTATCAGTCCCTTTATTATGTTATTATGGAGGTCTGCGCTTGTTCAGACCCCTGTCGTCCCCTCACTGAGGTGGACTCAAACTCCTGCTTTCAATCCGCGAATCACGGCCGATGTGAATCCAGCATGCTCCATCTCGTTCAGTCCCTTGATGGTCAGTCCGCCAGGTGTAGTCACCAGGTCAATAGCTGCCTCGGGATGCATGCCGCTGGCTTGCAACAGCTTCACGGCGCCCAGCAGGGTCTGCATCACAATCTCTTTGGCATGGTCGGCCTTGAAGCCCAGCTCTACACCACCTTCCGAAGCGGCGCGGATGTAGCGCATGGCGTAGGCAATGCCGCAAGAGGCCAGTGTGGTACCTGCAGCCAGGTGCTGCTCGTCGGTCATCAGCGTGCTGCCCATAGCATCGAAGATATCCTTCACCGTCTTGGTGTGGGCGGGCTCGCCTGCGGCGGCAACCAGGAATGTCATTGAGGCCAGTTCAGCAATAGCGATGTTGGGGATGCAGAGGAACAAAGGCATGTCGATGCCAATCCACTCCTGTATCTTGGCTGAGGGCACACCGGCGGCGATGACTACCAGTATCTTCTCGGCCGTCAGTGCGGGGGCGATGCCTTTCAGCACCTGCTCCACCAGCCAGGGCTTTACGAATACCATCACCACGTCAGCATCGGCAGCAGCCTTCGCATTGTCGGTGGTCACGGCGATGCCCTGTGCCGAGAATTTATTCAGTACGGCCTCTGAGGGGTCGCTTACGGTGATGTTCTTATTGTCGAAGTAGTCGGCCTTGATCATGCCTTCTACGGTGGCGCCACCCATGGCGCCAGCACCTATAACTGCTATTTTCATAATGCTTTCTCTAAACGTATAATGAATTCGTCGGCCATCTCCTTAGTGAAGGTCAGTGGTGGCAGCAAGCGCAGTACGTTCTCGCCCGAACAGCCTGTGAACACATGCTGCTCGTAAACCAGACGCTCGCGTACGGGCTTCTGAGGCTCGTTCAGTTCGATGCCAATCATCAGACCGCGACCGCGCACCTCTTTAATCATGGGGTGGTTCAGCGAGCGCAGCTTCTCCATCAGGTAGTCGCCGGTCACACGGGCGTTCTCAATCAGGTCTTCCTGCTCAATCACGTCGAGCACAGCCAGTGCTGCCGAACAAGCCAGGTGGTTGCCACCAAAGGTGGTACCCAGTTGTCCGTACTGAGGCTTGAACTCTGGCGAAATCAGCACGCCCGACATGGGGAAGCCGTTGCCGATACCCTTGGCCACGGTGATGATGTCGGGTTTGATGTCCAGCCACTGGTGTGCAAAGAACTTACCACTGCGGCCATAGCCACACTGAATCTCGTCGCATATCAGCACGGCACCGAATCGCTTGCAGGCATAAGCCAGACTCTGGGCAAACTCAGGTGTTGCCATGCGAATGCCGCCCACGCCCTGGATACATTCCAGGATGGCAGCAGCCACACCGCCTTTCACCATCTCGCGCACCCAGCCCTCGATGTCGTCTAGGGGCAGGAACTTAGCGTGGTGGTTGTCGTTGATAGGTGCCACAATCTTGGGGTTGTTGGTCACCTCTACAGCCAGCGACGTACGACCGTGGAAAGCCTTGTGGGCAGAAAGCACGCGGGTGTTGCCCGTCTTAAATGATGCCAGCTTCAGGGCGTTCTCGTTGGCCTCGGCACCGCTGTTCACCAGAAACAGCTGGTAGTCCTCATAGCCCGACAGCTTGCCCAGCTTCTCGGCCAGCTCCACCTGCAGGTTGTTGTGCACCGAGTTAGAGTAGAAGCCCAACTTCTGAAGTTGCTCTGACACCTTTTTAATATAATGGGGGTGTGCATGACCTATCGAGATGACGGCGTGTCCGCCATACAGGTCCAGGTACTCCTGGCCCTTCTCGTCCCATACCTTGCAACCTTCTCCCTTGACGATGTTGACATCGAATAGTGGATAGACGTCGAATAGTTTCATATTGTTTCCTTTCTTTTATGTTGGTTAGAAAGCAGATGCCTTCAGTTTCAGTCCGGCCATCTCGTCGATGCCGAACATGATGTTCATGTTTTGCACAGCCTGACCCACAGCACCCTTCAGCAGGTTGTCGATGGCCGAGGTGACCAGCAGCTTGTTGCCATATTTCTCCACGTGCACCAGTGCCTTGTTGGTGTTCACCACCTGCTTCAGGTCGATGGCCTTGTCGGTGTAGTGGGTGAAGGCAGCATCCTGATAGAAGTCCTTATAGGCCTCGATGATATCCTCCACGGGGACCGATGTCTTGATCACGGCCGTGCAGAAGATGCCACGGGCAAAGTCGCCGCGATAGGGGATGAAGTCGATGTCGGCATCCAGATAGCCCTGCACCTGCTTCAGGCTCTGACGTATCTCGGCGATGTGCTGATGCTGGAAAGGCTTGTAGATGCTCAGGTTGTTGTTGCGCCACGAGAAGTGAGTGGTGGCACCAGGCTTCTGTCCGGCACCGGTAGAACCCGTGATGGCATTCACGGCCACATCCTCTTTCAGCAGGTTCATGTGGGCGGCAGGCAACAGAGCCACCTGAATGGCGGTGGCGAAGCAGCCGGGGTTAGCCAGGTGCTGAGCCTGTGCAATCTCGGTCTTGTTGATCTCTGGCAGACCATACACGTAGTCGTGGTCGCCCTTGATGCGGAAGTCCTGTGCCAGGTCGATGATCTTCACGTTGGCCGGTATTGTATGTTCTTTCAAGAACTGTTCGCTCTTGCCGTGTCCGAAGCAGAAGAACACCACGTCCACCTGGTCAAAAGGCATTTGGTCAGTGAACTTCAAATCAGTCTCGCCGATGAGTCCTTCGTGCACATCGCTGACCAGATTCCCCGCGTTACTCTCCGAATTTGCAAACACAATCTCTGCCTCTGGGTGGTTCAGCAGCAGGCGAATCAGTTCACCGCCAGTGTAGCCGGCGGCGCCTAGGATGCCCACACGGAGGGACCCCCTCCCGGCCTCCCCAAGGGGGAGGAGATTGTTGCTAGTTTGTGCGTTCATGTTTTTTTATATAATTGTTCTTTTATATCGTTTAATACGCCATTAATATCTGAATAAACAGTTTCGTTTTTATATCGAATGACGTTAAATCCTATCTCCTCCAGTCTTTCGCTGCGTTGTTCATCCTTTTGTATCTGTTCATACTCAGAATGATATCCTCCATCTATTTCTATGATAAGTTTCTTTTGTAAGCATACGAAATCTACAATATAGTCACCTATGATGTATTGTCTGTTGAACTTCACGCCCAGCTGACTATTTCGTATGTAGTTCCATAGTAAACGTTCCGCATCAGTTTGAAATTGCTTATTTTTCTTTGCAAACTCCAGTAGCATCTCGTATCTATCAGGTGATGCGTAGTTGTATATGAATTGAAAACTCATCTATAGTATAAATATCCCCCTCCCCTTGGGAGGGTTGGGGTGGGGTCGGAGCTGCTGGGGGCTTTTATCTTTTTTCGTTTTTATGTATCCCATAATACACGCGCAGCGGCGTGCTCGATACCTTGATGAAGCCCTTTGCCTCGTCGGCAGTCCAGCCGGTCTGGGTCTCACCATATTCGCCCAGCTTGCTCTTGGTCAGGTCGTTGTCAGAGTCGATGCCCACGGTCTCGAAGCCGTAGGGGCGGAGCTTCAGGATGGCCGTGCCCGTCACGTTGCGCTGACTGCTGGTCAGCATAGCCTCGATGTCGGGCATCACGGGCTCCAGGTACTGACTCTCGTGCAGGAACATGCCATACCAGTTGGCCACCTGGTCCTTCCAGTACTGCTGCCACTTCGACAGTGTCGATTTCTCCAGCAGGCGGTGAGCCTCGATAATCAGCTTAGGTGCGGCGGCCTCGAAACCTACGCGACCCTTGATGCCGATAATCGTGTCGCCCACGTTGGCATCGCGACCGATGGCATACGAGGCACCAATCTCCTCAATCTTCTGGATAGCCTTGATCTTATCGTCAAACTGCTCGCCATTCACAGCCACGATCTCGCCCTTGTCGAAGGTAATCTTCAGTGTGGCTTCTTTCTCGGCAGCCGTCACGTGCTTCAGGTAAGCCTCTTCGGGCAGGCCCTGTGTGGGGTCGAGCAGCTCGCCGCCGCAGATGCTGGTGCCCCAAATACCTACGTTGTACGAGTACTTCAGTTTGGTGAAGTCGGCGAAGTAGCCATTAGCATTCAGATAATCTACCTCCTCCTTACGAGTCAGGTTGCGGTCGCGTGTCAGCGTGATAATCTCCACGCCCGGTGCCATCACCAGGAAGGTCATGTCAAAGCGGATCTGGTCGTTGCCGGCACCGGTAGAGCCGTGTGCGATGGCGTCAGCACCAATCTCCTTGGCATAGCGTGCGATGGCGATGGCCTGGAAGATGCGCTCAGAGCTCACCGAGATAGGGTAGCAGTTGTTGCGCAGCACGTTGCCAAAAATCATATATTTCAAAGACTTGGCGTAGTATTCCTGTGTTACATCGAGCGTAACGTAAGCCTTCGCGCCCAATTTATAGGCGTTCTCCTCGTTTCTCTTCAGCTGTTCTGCCGAGAAACCGCCGGTGTTTGCACATGCGGCATACACCTCATAACCCATTTCCTTGGTCAGGTACATCACGTTGTATGATGTGTCCAGACCACCACTGAATGCTACTACTACTTTTTTCTTCTTCTGTTCCATGCTTAAAGTCCCTTCATTTCTTTAGTTAGTTTTGCGAGCTGTGCTCTTCAATCTCTTCTAGTTGTTTGATGCGCGCGATGGTCTGTGGCGTCAGTTTGGCAGGCAGTTGCTCGGTGGGATCGAACAGCATGCCCGTGCAGATGCAGTACTTGCGCCCCGTGCGGTGCAGCACGTCCACGTTGATGCAACCTTCGCATCCCTTCCAGAAGGATTCGTCGTCGGTCAGTTCGGCAAAGGTCACGGGCTTGTAGCCCAACTGTGTGTTCATAGCCATCACGGCAGCGCCGCTGGTCAGCGAGAAGATCTTGGCGTGTGGCCAGCGTGTGCGTGCCAGCGTGAACGTCAGGTCCTTGATGCGCTTAGCCAGTCCCAGGCCGCGAAAGTCGGGGTGAACAATCAGACCCGAAGTGGTCACATACTGTTTGTTGCCCCATGTCTCGATGTAGCTGAAACCAGCGAAGCGCCCGTCGCTCTCGCGCAGCGCAATCACGGCCTTGGCTTCCTGCATCTTCTTCGCCACATACTCATGTGTGCGCTTAGCGATGCCAGTGCCTCTCACCTTAGCAGCTTCAGCTATAGTCTCTAAGATGGTGTCCACATAAACCTCGTGCTCGGGGCCTGCCACCATCACCTTGATGTCTTTACTTGTTTCCATGTTTTATTTTATGTTCGGAACCACCTCGCTCAGCGCGTTGATCAGTGCACGCTGGGATGTTCCTTCTTTTATCACAATAAATATTGTGTCATCGCCAGCAATGGTTCCCAGTATGCTGGTGATGTTGGCACAGTCTATGTTCCATGCAATGGCGCTGGCATAGCCCGGACGCGTTTTGATGACGCCCATGTTGCCAGAGAAGTGGATGTTCACAAATCCTGGAATCTCCATCATCTCACGTGCGGTGGTGGGGGTGGTCACGCGCTTATACATCGTCTCGTTGGGCAGCACGTAAACATAGTCACCATTGATGGTCGATGCTTTGGCCACCTTCAGTTGCTTAAGGTCACGGCTCAGTGTGGCCTGGGTCAGGTTGAAACCTTCCTTCTTCAGGGCCTCACGCAGTTCTGCCTGATTTCCAAGTTGTTGACTTGAAATGATGAGTCTCAGTGCTTCCAAACGGTAGTCTTTTTCTTTCATTGTTTTTGTGTTAAGAAGTATATTTATTCACTAACGCGGTGCAAAATTACATATTTTCTTGTATATAACCAAATAAAAGTGTATTTATTTGCATAATTGGAAATAAACTGCATAAATAAAAGAGCGGCACCACCATGGCGGAGCCGCTCTTTGCTGTTTATAGATGACTTGGCGGGTGCCAAGTTATCGTGCGATTACTTGCGAAGCACCTTCTTGCCGTTCACGATGTTCAGGCCCTTCTGCACCTTGTTCAGCTTCTGGCCGTTCAGGTTGAAGATGGTCTGTTTCTCGTTGTTGGCATTCACGTTCTGTATGCCGGCAGCATCAGCTGCTTTCTGCAGTTCGCTCTCCAACAGGCTCTTAGCCTTCTCTGCTGTTTCAGCAAAGACGATGGTTGTGATAGTGGCCTGTCTCATGTTGAGCACCAGTTCAGGTGTAGCCTCGGCAGATGCCTGGGTACCCTCAATAGTAGCAGAGTAGTTAATCGCCATCATACCGCCGCCATCGAAGGTTACATTCGTTGGCTCTGAGCTGAATTTGATGCCATTCTCATCAAGTGTTGTATTAGCTGCAAGAGTCAGGTTCTCAAAGCTTGTTGTAGGTGGTATCTGCATGTTGAATCCAGAGAAGGTGATTTCCACGCTGTTCTCTCCAGCCTCTGCGATAGTCACAGCCTGTTCGGCAGTTGCGATTGCGGTGCCAGGTACCTGGGTTCCAGGTGTGGCAACAGGACAGGTGGCGATGGCAATATAACCATTATAGGTAGTGCCCTGCTTGGGCTGCTCCAGCTGTACCAGGCGGAAGTCAGAGAATGACATCCAGTTGTGGAGCACGCTGGTCACACCGCGAATACCGATTGTTACGGCACCAGCCTCAGTAACCTCGAACTCAACGTTGTGGATGTTCCAGCCACGAGTGAATACGCCGTCAGCAGCACCAATGCTTGCAGTCTTCACGCTGTCTGTACCAGCGACGAGCTTCAAGTTAACGTCGGCAGAAGCACGTGAAATAGCAGAGAGCAGATACTTACCGGGCTCCAGGGTCACATCCTGAGTGAATGAAACGTCCCAAGAATTCTTACCCCAGTCGCCACCGTCGAAGTAGTTGTGAGCAGCAGTACCGTCAGCGCTTACCCAAGGCTCGTTGCTTTTGATATCGATACTGCCAGTAGAACCTTCACCGTTGGTGGTGGTCCAGCCGTTGATACCGTCGTTAGCAGCAGCGTTGGTGATCAGTTCAGTTACATCAGTAGCACCTGCCTTGCCCTCAGCAGCAGCGTTAGACTCGTAGTAGGTGCGCAGTGCTGCGTACAGTTCGTCGCCAGCCTGCTTAGCGGCAGTAGCATTGTCTGCAGTCTTAGCCTCAGGCTTCTTCTCTGCGTTAGCATAGGGCAGATCTACGATTGCAGCATTGGCAGCGGCCAAGTAGTTGTAGTTGGGAGCTGCATCGGTGAAGGTCTTGGTAGCAGCCTTCAGGTCGCTTGTAGCAGCCTCGTATCCTTCAGCGGTTGTAGGCTCAGCCTTTGCAACTTCTGCCTCCAGAGCGGTCTTCTCAGAACCTGTTACGTTCTTCTCTGCCTCAAGAGCAGCCTGAGCTTCGGCCAAAGCAGCTTGATAGTCTTTTCTAGGAGCAGCAATGACGTATGCAGCGTAGTCGCCATAGTAAACGAGTGACAGTTGGTCGATACCAACCCAGTTGGCATTGGTGCTTTCGGTCTTGAAGCCAACCTCGATGTCACCCTCGGCCTCGTGGTTGTAAACAATCTGATACTCTTTCCATGTGCCGCTTACAGCAACAGTAGCATCGTTTACGTAGAGAGATGCACCAGTAATAGTCCAGTCAGCGTGGCTCTGCTGCTGTGCATTGGCCGTGCCTTTCAATACGTATGCACCAGCGGGCATATCCTTGAAGATCTGTTTGGTAGAAACGTCAGGCAGATGTCCGTCGTTGCCGGAGCTAACCCACTTCTCAATATAGCGAGTAGGACGCTCACCGTTCTGCTGATACTGCATGTTGTTCAGTGTCCAGCCCTCGTTCTGTGTATCGCATGAGCCGTTTACAAGGATTTCGGGAGATGGATTCTCCACAGTGTACTGAGCCCAAACGAAGGCTTTCTCTGCCTTCTTCAAGGTCTCAATGGCATCTTCCATTTCTGCGATGTTCAGGTGATTGTCGTTCAGAGCAGTCTCGGCATTGCCAATAGCAGTGTTGAATGCCTCCAAGCCCTCGGTACCTACCAGCGCCTTAGCAGCGGTAATCTCGTCATTCAACAGAGCTTTGATAGCTGCGAATTTAGCCTTAGCAGTGGTAACCTTACTCAAACTCTTGATTTGGATAGAGTGCCATTCAGTCATAGCAGCCTTAGCCAAAGCCAAACCGAAGGTCAGTTTTCCGTCAGCAACCTCAATGCCGTTGATTGAGTAGGCCACTGGCTCAGTTTCAACAAGCCCACTATTTCTACGGGCAGTAATCCATGTCTGTTGAGTGTTCTCTCCAGATTTTGCGAATACATAAGCCACGTCGTCAGCATCTTCCTGTAGGTTAGGAGCACCAGCTATGTTTGCGCCATACTGGCCATTCCATGCGTTGTGTGAGGTAGCATACAAGCTAATGTTGTAGATACCATTTTCAACTTCAACTTCCTGTGTGAGGACATCACCTACACCAGTCACACCGAATACCTGGATGAGATTGATGCCGTTTCCAAGGTAAGGCTTGAATTCTCCAGCATCACAATTCTGGGCATTTACCCATTTGTCTGTACCGGTACCAACCTTTGATGTAACGTCAAGTTCGCTTCCTGCATTGTCAGCCTTAAACTGATTAACTGCAGCCAGCAATTCGGTCTCGTCGCCACTTGCCTGAGCGGCACCAATAGCATCAATCAACTTGCCAACAGCCACAGCATCGGCATCGGCAGCCAGTGTCTTGGCTTCCTTCATCAGCTCGCTGTCTGTATCCTTGATGCTGATATCAATGTCGGTGTCGGCACCAGTGCTATAGGTGACCATGATCTTCTTGATATAGATAGCTTTTGAAGATGTCTGAGTGTACTTTAATTCTACTTTACCCATAGCAGAGCCAGTGAAAGTGACTTCTGTCGATGTTGATGTGAGTGTGTAGGTATTGCCAAATGCTGTTCCACCAACTTCTATTGCTAGTGTGCCGGCAATGCTTGAGGCACCACTTGTTGTAACTTTGATTTCGGAAATGGTTCCATTGAAATCTTCTGTCGAAAGGGTTAAGGAACTAAAGGGTTTGCTGCCACTGCCAAACTGTTGTCCCTTGGTGTTATCGAAGCCCCAATAATCATCACTGCCATTGCCTTGTCCGGCAATTGTCCAGTTTGCACCGTTTAAGGCTTTTGTGCCTTGACTATCAATGGCCTTGTTGGTAAATTCATACGTGTAGGTGTCGGCAAACACAGATCCACATAGCATCACCAATAGGCTGAGCAATGATAAACGTAATGTTTTGGTCATAATTAGTAAATGTTAGTTAATAAATAAGTTGTATAATAAGTTGTTTATAGTTTTATAGTGTACGTTGTTAGTCGTAGGAATTGTTGTTTGTAGTATAGTCAGTCGTTTATGATAATTTTGTAAATTAGTTGATGGATTATAGTAAATCCGGTGCAAAGATACAATATTTATTAATACATGCAAACTTTTTTGAGAAAAAAACGATAAAAAATATTACTTTTACACTTATCATGGTATGTAGCATCGCTTTCTCCTTTCGTTAAGATTATCATCCTTTTTCCCCAAAAAAAGTACCCCCTTCGCCTCCTTATTCAGCCACTATCACAATCTTATAGTGCCACTTTTGAAATGCAATAGTGCCCCTTTTGATTTGTAAAAGTGCCCCTTTTGAGTCGCAATAGTGGCAGTTTTGCTCCCAATCTAGAGTCTAGAACAGTCGCATCTAGACTCTAGATTGGGTGCATCCAGACTTTAGAACGGATGCATCTAGACTCTAGAATGCTCACGTCTAGCCCCTAGAATGATCTCATCTAGCCCCTGGATTCACTTCATCTAGACCCTAGAATCGCCTCGTCTAGCCCCTAGATAAAGATCAAAACTTACCGAATTGCAAGTCAAAAGCGCCAGTATTGCACCACAAGACCAAAACTATTGCATCGCAAAACAGCAAAAGTGAGGGCCTCACCTCCAACCCCTCTCCGAAGGCGAGGGGCGCAAAAACTTCAATTTTCAGCTTTTTCCTCCCCTCGGGGAGGCCAGGAGAGGGGCTCGTGACCTTTGGCGGTGCCCTTTTTCCTCCCCCTTGGGGAGGTCAGGAGGGGGTCTTTGGGAAATTAGTTGGGGTCCCCCTTTTCCTCGCACGCGCATAATATTAATAAGGAGAGCATAGTAATGGTGCATTGATGTATATCAAGACAGATATAAAAAATGCATTATTTCTCAAATTTTTCCCGAAAAAGTTTTGGTGATTCCGAAAAAAGCCGTACCTTTGCATCCGCTTACGAGGAACACCTCCTCACAAGCAACAAGACAAGAGTTCTTTGAAAGATTTACATAGACAGAGAAGTAGTACAAGAAGCGAGTGCTAATCTTAATTGAAAGGCACTTGGGTAACAGTAACGAACCGTCAATCATATTTTAAAATAGGTTGATAGACTTGATACTTTTTGGATAGTCATTCTGAAACAGATAATAGATAGTCCTCCTTTATTATATAGGGGAGCGGCGATCAAAAGATACAAACATATACAATGAAGAGTTTGATCCTGGCTCAGGATGAACGCTAGC